>JBCCQM010000320.1:0-7306 GCA_039024335.1 Myxococcota bacterium | reverse complement strand
GCCTGGCGCCAGATCGGGTGGAAGATGAGATCGGGGGCGCCGGGTTCCTCGGGCCACATGGGGATGACGGTGCCGTCGGCATGGACCAGGACCTTGTGCTTGACGCCGTCGATCGTCTTCCACGCGAAGCCCACGCCCGCTTCTGAGTATTGGTCGTAGGGGCTGAGGCTGTCGAAGGTCTCGACGACGCCGTCCTCAAAGTCGACGAGGTAGGCGCCGTAGGTCTCCATGGTGCGCCCGTACTTGTCCTCACGGATGTGGCTGACCATCGCGCGGCGGTCTGAGAGCGGGTGTTCGGCGGGGTAGTAGGTTCCCTTGCTGGATCGCGGGAGGAGAACCTTGGGCTTGCCGAGGGAGACGGTTTTGACGGGCATCGGGTCCCCGTCGGTGAGCACGATCGGCTCGAGCACGTCGACGGAGTCCGCATCGATGACTGTGGTGGAGGTGACCTCGGCGGGATAGCGGTTCGGGGGCCAGACGTCGGGGCGGGTGGAAAAGAGCGGGAGCAGGACAGGAGGCGCCTCAGGTTCGAGGTCGCAAGCCGTCGTCGCGCCGAGGGCCAGCAAAGCGCAGAAGGCTCGTCCGAGCGTCATCAGGTCTCGATCGTCGCCCTGACGCATCGGGGGCGCAAGCGTTGGATGCTGTCATGGACACCCGCGGCCCAGGTTCGTCATCGGATATGGGCCAACGGAACCCCGATCGGACGGTGGGTGTCGAATCCAGGTGCGTCTGAAGTCGCGGTGGTGCCTCGTCGGCGGTCTGGTCCTGGCTTCTTGCCAGCCGGTGCGGGAGTGCGACGTGACGCTGCCGCGCGTCGCTCGGGTGGGCGGGGATGCGCCCGGGCTCGATGACGTCGTCGTCGGGACCCCATGCAGTCTAGAGCGGCGGACGAGTGCGGAACACGAGCCGGCGGTGTGGCTGGCGTTTGATCGGTATTCGCAGTGGGCGGATGCGGTGGGTCAGGTTCACGACGCAGGATCCGAGGGGCCGTACGTGATCGCTGCGCGCGGCCTGTTTGGGATTCAGGGATTCACGGTGGAGCCGGTGCGTCCCTCTCGAGACAAGCCGAGGACGAAAGTCGAGGCGGAGCAGGCGACCTGCTGGGGTCCGACGTTGACCCCCGCTCCAGGGGGATGGTTCGTGTCGAAGGTTCGGCGGGCGCGGGACGGTGGAGAGCGTCGAAGGACCTGTTGCTTCGACCCAGACATGGACGCGCGGGCACAGGCGTTGCTCGGGACGCCGGTCCCGCTTCGAGGGAGTCGAGCGCTCCAGTGTGATCACGAGCCGCTGTCACCAGCCGAGGCACTGCGGGTGCTCGACGCTTGGCCACAAACCCCGAAGACGTGTGACTTCACGGTGCTCTCGCTTGGGGGCACCACCTTGTGGACGGACGTCGCCTTCGCGCTCGAGCACATCGACCATCGGCGCATCCTGCTCGAGAATGCCGGATCGTATCCGTGCCCCGACTCCATCGGTGCGGCGCCGTCCACTTCCAGGGCTGGGCCCTCGTGGGGCCAACGAACGCGCGCGCGCTGAAGGCCGGTGCAACCGGCCACGGTGGAGTCCGTCTCCTCCGCATGGTCGGGATGCCGCGTCGAGGTGCTCTGCTCGTTCTCGCTCTTCTTGGCACGGCGTGCCCGGATGACGGTGGGGGCGAGGGGGCTGACGAGGGCGGGACCGATGCTGCGACCTCGGGTGGGTCCGAAGGCGACGGAAGCGGCGGTTCGGCGGGCTCGGCTGCGGACGGAACTTCGGGCCTGGACACGTCCGGCGGCGCAGATGCGGACGAGACGGGCTCGGATGAGACCGGCGGTGGCCCGGGACCCGAAGTCCTTTGCGACGCCGATGGGTTCGAGGCCGACGGGCGTGCGTGGTCGCTGCCCGAGATGCGGTTCCCGCTCGAGGACTACGCGGATGCCCCAAACGAGCAGCTTGCGGGGTCTTGGCAATGTACGAACGGGCAGCAGTACCAGCACAACCTGCTCGACCTCACCGGCGACGGCGTCACCGACTTTCTCGTGCGCGATGCGTGCGACGAGGGCGGCGTAGGCGAAGAGAACTGGCTGGTTTTCCCCGGCGGCACCGACGGCTTTGGCGAGGCGACGGCGTGGTCGCTGCCCGCGCTGGAGTTCCCGCTGGAGGCGTACCCCGATACGCCGCTGGAGCAGCTGGTGGGGTCGTGGCAATGCACGAACGGGCAGCAATATCAGCACACGGTAATGGACATGACCGCAGATGGTCGGCCGGACCTGCTGGTGCGAGACGCGTGTGACGAAGGCGGCGTCGGCGAGGAAACGTGGCTGCTGTATCCGGGCGAAGACGGTGGCTTCGGCGGCCCTCAGCCCTGGACGCTGCCCGCGCTGGAGTTCCCGCTGGAGGCGTACCCCGATACGCCGCTGGAGCAGCTGGCGGGGTCGTGGCAATGCACGAACGGGCAGCAGTATCAGCACACGGTGATGGACATGACCGCGGACGGGCGTCCGGATCTGCTGGTGCGGGATGCGTGTGACGAGGGTGGCGTGGGCGAAGAGAACTGGCTGCTCTACCCGGGTGAAGACGGTGGCTTCGGCGACCCTCAGCCCTGGTCGCTGCCCGCGCTGACGTTCCCGCTCGAGGCCTACCCGGACACGCCGCTGGAACAGTCGGCAGGGACCTGGCAGTGCACGAACGGCCAGCAGTACCAGCACACCATGCTCGACGTGAACGGCGACCGCTGGCCCGACCTGCTCGTCACCGACGCGTGTGACGAGGGCGGCGTGGGCGAAGAGAACTGGCTGCTCTACCCGGGCGGTGAGGGAGGCTTCGGTGCGCCCGGGCCCTGGTCACTGCCGGCACTGGAGTTCCCGCTGGAGGCGTACGCAGATGCGCCGCTCGAGCAGCTCAGCGGCAACTGGCAATGCACGAACGGACAGCAGTATCAGCACTCCGTGATGGACGTGACGGGCGACCGCATCCTCGACCTGCTGGTGCGGGATGCATGCGACGAGGGAGGCGTGGGCGAGGGCCAGTGGCTCGTGTACGCCGGGGGCGAGGACGGCTTTGCTGCGGACCCGTTCGCGTGGGCGCTGCCCGAGCTTTCTCTGCCGCTCGAGGACTACGCCGATACGACGCTCGAGCAGCTCGCGGGCACGTGGCAGTGCACGAACGGCCAGCAGTACTCGCACACGGTGCTCGACCTCTCCGCCGATGGTGCGATCGATCTGGTCGTGCACGACGCCTGCGACGAGGATGGCGTCGGCGCGACGCAGTGGCTGCTCTTCGACGGACTGTGCGGCTGAGCCTCAGGCCGCGGCGGCGCTGAGCTGCTGCCATCGGATGGGCGCTTCGATGAAGATGCCGGCGCAGACGCGCTGCGCATCTTTCATCGAGCCCTGCACGAACATGCAATCGAAACCTGGGACGGGGGTCCATCCGCCGATGGCGAAGCCGTCGGGGTTCCACATCACGTGAAGGTCTTGGTCGCCAACCCGAACATAGCCCTCCCAGAGCTGCTCGCGGTCGGGGATGCGGGCATTGAACGTTCGCTCTTCGGCGAGTTCGCTCCACAGCAGGTCGAACATCGAAGCCCCAATGGTTTCGGCGGTGGGATGGGTCAGCATCGCCTCCGCGTTGACGGGGCTACACAAGAGGATGTCCTCGGGGGCGAATCGACAGCCTTCTGCGTGGACCTGGACGTGTCGCAGAACCTGTCCCTTACAGTCTACCTCGTACAAGGTCATCCAAGGTTCTCCAGACTCGCTGCCAAAGCAGACGCGGATGTACTGGTGCTCCTGGGGCGGGTGCGACAAGGTCAGCGGCGTCACGATGCAAAAGTCATCGACGTGCAATCCGATCCCTTGAGCCGCTCGGCCCGCGACGGGTTGACGAAAAAAGGCCGACCCCCGTGGGGGCCGGCCTTCCAATCAGGACCAGGCGTTGGCGTTACGCGCCGCAGCACTCCACCGGGCAGGCCGGCGCAATCTCGCACTCCATCGGGTCGATTTCAGAGCAGCTCGAGGGGCAGCCCGCGTTGTCGAGCGCGTCGCAGCAACCTTCGGAGGCGCAGGCCGGGTCCAGGTTGCACATCAGGACATCTCGGCACCGCAGTGCACAGAACTGGTCCGAGCCGGTATTGGTGCAGACCCCGTCGGGGTAGACCGCGGCGCTGACCATGCAGGTCGAGCCGGGGTCGCAGATGCTCTCGTCTTCGGCGCACCCACGCTTGGTGCAGACGCTCACCCCGAACATGTCCAGGCAGGACATGCCACCGCCGCAGTCGTCGTCGGTCGTGCAGGAGGCGTATGGCTGCACCGGGGTGGTGTCGGGGCGTCCGTCGGGGGTCGTGTCCCCTCCGGTGTCGTCCCCGGCGGTGTCGTCAGCTCCACCGCTGGTGGTCGAGTCGTCCCCCGGTGTGGGGTCCGGCGTTGTTGGGTCTGGCGTGGTGGGGTCTGGCGTGGTGGGGTTCACCGTGACGCCCGGGGGCGGCTCGGTCATGCCGGTGGTGGTGCCGCCCATGTCGCCGGTCGGGACGACCTCGGACCCACAGCCGAGAAGGACGATGCTTGCAAGAATCGAGAGAGTGGTTTGAATCTTCACAGCGAACCTCCGCAGTCGGCTCCGGGTTCAAAGGTGGTTTCGATGCGCGAGGACCCTTCGTTTGCGTAGGTCCACACGTAGTGGTTGACGAACCAGATGCCCGCGGGGAGCGTGATTCCAGTTTCGCCCAGGGGCGTGACCGTGGTGGTCTCGGGGGTGACGCTGCCGAGGTAGTTCACGTCGTCCAAGAACGCGTACTCGGTGAAGGCAGGGTCGACCGCGGACCCGAAGTCCGACACCCAGTCCTCGGGCGTGGCGAAGTTCAGGCGGTTCATGGCGCCGTCGACTTCGAAGGTACCCAGGCCGGAGTGGGCCAACGTGAGCGCCGGGTTGATCGCGCTGATGGTCGATACCGTGGTCCCGTCTGCCAGGAGCACGTCTCGCGAGTCACGAAGGACGCCGGAGGTGCCGAACTGCTCGATGGTGACCGTGGTCGTGCAGTCGAGCACGAACATGCGGAAGACCTGCAGGTCGATGTTTTCGTAGCGTTCGTCCCCTTCAGCCGCGGAGAACGTCCAGTCGATCTCGGAGCGGTGGACGAAGTTGTCCCCGGACACGAAGCCGGTGTCTTGGACGCGGACGTCCTGCGTCGTCAGGTCGAGACCCAGCGGCGACAGCGTGCCGTCGATGTCGACGTCGGCCTTGCTCAGGAAGACCGTTGGCGAGGTGATGACCGTGTCGTCGACGGGCGTCGGCGCGGCAGCGAGCGTGGTCGCATCGTCGTTGTCGTACCAACCGAAGGGCACGAACTCGAAGTCCGGCGTTCCGGTGAAGATGTTTCCGAACGCAGCGAACGTACCCATGTGCAGCTGCGAGGGGGGCTCGCCGCAGCTTGCCGTGACCGCTTCCGCAGACAGGTCGTTGAGCGTCTCACTCGCGGGGAACCACTCGGTGTCTCCGCTGATGCTGGGCGCGGCGAGGTAGAAGCCCACCTCGAGGTCGGTGATCGTTCCACCGTCTGCGTACAGCGACGCATTGTGCAGGACGAGCTCCAGGTCCGGTGCGCCGGCCGCCGGCGCGTTGAGCACCTCGACCGCGCCGAGTTGTGACTGCTCGAGCGACGGGGTGTCGAACGCCAAACCCGGTGACGCAAGTCCGATGCCGTCGTTCATCGGCGCGGCTTGAATCATGTCGAAGTCGGCGCCGACCGGAAGGCCGACGACCGCGTCGCCGTCCCCGTTACCGTCAAAGTCGACGATGAAGACGAAGGTTTCGTCGCCTTCCCAGTTCGCCTGGTCGGTGAGGCCGACGGACGAGCCGATCGTGTTGGTGTCGGGGTCGCCGTCACCATCACCGTCTCCGAAGATGCCGACCGTCGATACCGAGAGGTAGAGGCGGTCGTTGTACTGGTCGTATGCTGCGCCGACGCGGTCCACGTCGTAGCCGGGCGGCGTGCCTAGCGTCGAGGTGATGTCGTCGGTGACGTCGGTGAACGTCTCGCCGATGCTTGCGAAGTCGGCCGCGACATCGCCGGTCGATGCGGGCGACTCCGCGAACGGAAGCTCGGCAACGGCGATGCTCGGACCGGCGAGCGCCAGCTCCGTGGTGTCGGGCGCTTCCGCCTGAACCATGTACTGGTACTGCGTATTCTGGTCGACTGAGTTGTCGCGGTACGTGTAGAAGAAGCCGCCGTCCGAGTCGCCGAGCGAGGTGACTTCGCCGACTTCTGTATACGCTCCAGGGTCGCCGAATTCGCGGCGGAGCACGTTGTACGTGGTTGTGGCTTCGTCGTTGTCGGTCCAGAAGTTGACCTCGATCGCGCATGCGTCGGGGGTGGTGTTCACGCGACGAAGGCGAGGCACTGCGGGCTCGAACACCGGGGTGTTCTCCGACTTGGCCGTTGCCGTGGTGGTCTCGGTTGCGTCCGGGTCGGAGGCGATGATCGAGATGCCGGACAGCGGCGTCGTGTTGTTGGTACACGAGACCTGAATGGTGACCACCTGCACGTCACTGGCGCCCGGCGCGAGTGATGGGATATCCGAAACCGTGCTCAGCAGGTTCGCGTTACCGAGTGCGCTGAGCTCGAGCTCGACGTCGGTGAGGGTGGCCGACCCGGTGTTGGTCGTGGTGATCGTGTAGTCCGCGCTGGTGTTACACGTCATCGTCTCGTCGGCGTCGATGTCGACCGAGATGCCCGGCGGCAGCGTGCCCGACGCGAACGACAGCCAGTTGTCGTTCCAGTTGGTGCTGGCGACGCTCACCGGGTTGTCGGCCGAGATCTGCAGGTATGGACGACGACCGTTGCCGGGGTCGTTCATCGCGTTGTAGTCCGCGACCGTGATGCGGAAGTCGACGATGTCGTCTGCGTTCGCGATGTTCAGCGTCTGGTTGACGATGGTGCCGCCCGTGTCCACGTCGGTGACGGTGACGTCGGTGTCGGCTGCGAACGAGGTCACGTACAGGTGGGAGAACTGGCCGGCGACGCCGACCGCGTTGTTCTCCAAGCCCGGAGGCCCGACGTAGGCCACGAACTCCTGGCCCACGTCGCTGGCGCCGACGCTGTCGAGCGCGGCAACCCAGCTCCACACGTCGGAGGTGCCGTAGCTACCGGTCTCGAGCCAGTTGCCCTCGAAGACCGAGACCGGGTTCGTCGCCTCGACCTCGAAGAACTTGTAGGCGCGGACGAGGTCGTTGTCGCGGCCGGTGTAGTACAGGTGCGGGTAGGCGCCGTGGATCTGGGTGTCGTTGTGGGGCCGGGCCGGGCCGGTCGGTCCGCGGGGCGGGTGGGCGG
>JBCCQM010000319.1:0-7317 GCA_039024335.1 Myxococcota bacterium | reverse complement strand
TTGCCGACGACGCGGTCGATCGGGTCTTCGTCCGCGACAACATCACGAACCTGCTGCCCGGCATGGAGACCGAAGGGGTCGACGACGCCGCGGTCACGCTCATCGTCAGCGGAGACGCGCCCGCAGGCAGCGACGACCGCTTCGAGTGTGGCGCGTGGGCGTGCAGAGGCGCGTCGACCTACCCCGACTTCACCGTGGTCGACATGGCCGTGCCCTCGAACGCGGTCCTCAGCACGCTGCTCGACGCGCGTGCATCGTGGACGCCCGGCTTGCGCGAGAACTCGTGGAAGCACGTGTGGGTGATGACCGTGGAGGCATCCGATACCCAGCTCGACAACGACGCCCTGCTGGCCGAGTTGGCAACCATCGCGACGGGAGAGACCGGCTTCATCATTCACGCCGTCGTCCTCGAGACCGCCGCGGCGCCCGATGATGCCGGGTACGCCGGCCTCGCCACGCAAACCGGCGGCGCCTACTCCCACGGCGACTACAACCTGGCCGACTTTCAGGATCCGATGATCGAGCGGATCCAAAGCACCGCGCTCGCCTGCGCGTTCGACATCCCGCCGCCACCCAAGGGCCTCGTGTTCGCGCGTGACGAGGTCAACGTGACCTACGAAGACGCCCTCGGGCCGCTCACCATCGGCTACGTCGAGTCCGCGGCCGACTGCCCCGGCGCCGGCGATGCCTGGTACTATGACGACCCGGTCGACCCGAGCACCATCCTCATGTGCCCAGGCTCCTGCGCCCGCTTCGAAGCCGGGGTCGAGGCCAGCGTTGAGATCGAGTTCGGCTGCGCCACCATCCCCGCGGCGTAAAAAAAAAACCGATCGCCGGTGATCAATCCGCATCGCTGGTGGCACTGGGCCTGTAGATGACCTTCCGCATCGCGACGCTTGCCCTGCTCCTCGTCTCCACCCTCGCGGGCTGCGAAGAGCCCGAGACCATGGATATGGACACCGAGCTGCGCGCTGCGGACCCGGAAACGAGCGAGGTTGGCATCATCGCCCCAGACCCGTTCAGCGCTGCAATCAAGTGCCAGTCGGTTTGCGAAGAGATTGGATGCTCGGACCCCGCTTTTTATCCAACGTCCGAGATCGAATGGCTCGAGAAGGACAAGTGGTTGTGCACGTGCGAGTGCATCGCGTGGAACGATCCGTGCGAGTTCATCAACACCGGCTGCATCAACCCAGAACTCATCGACTCCCTGCCACCATCCTCGACGACCTAGGGCCCAGCGATCGACGGGCTCGTCCCGCGCATCCCAAAGTCCGACTTGGGCTCGGCTTTGCGCGGCGGCGCGCCCACCGCTTGGGCGGCAAGATTCCACAGGGAGTGCATGCCGCTTTGCACCGAGTCCTTCATCAACGGCACGTCCTCCTCGATGGACGGCACGCCCGGAAACTCCGCGACCTGCCGGTGCATGGAGAGCATGCCGTCGAACACGGTGCGCGCCTCGAGCACCGGCTCGTCGCGCAGCCACGATGTTGCGAGCGAGCGGCTCACACGCACGGCCGCCGGCTCGCCCGCGACGTAGTCGAGCAGCTGCAGCCCCACTTCGGGCACTGGTGACGTGCCGGTCTGCCACAGGGCGAACCGTTCGACGCGGACGGTCGCCTCGGTATCGAACGACAGTCCCCACGAAGCGACGTGGCCGAAGGGGGAGAGCACGTGCGCGCCAGGTCCGCCTGAAGGAAGCTGCAGAGTCACCGTCTTCCACGCCGAGTCGGTCAGCGTGACCGCGCGCGACCATCGGTTTCCGCCCGCACCGTCATAGAAGTTGATCCGCACGGTCACGGGGTGAGCATCGGTCGCATCCACGGCCGCGAGGCGAACCTTGGCCTCCGTTGCCGACCCGAACACCTGCGGCAGCGCGCTCGTCCGGGCGCGCGCACGACCGCCCGCGGGCGACGCAAAGGTGACGCCGCGGCGACCGTTGCTCTCGAACGGCGCAACCATCACGCCCGAGGACAGCTTCCAATGCTCCGGTTTCACGCCGATGTCGGAGGCACGCGCTTCGAAGACCAGGGTGCGCTTGGACGCCACCGAAGACACCGCCGAAGTGACGGAGTCTTTGGACGACGACATGAGCGACTCGGCCGCGCTGCACCCGGCAAGACATGCGAGGGCGCCCGCGAACAGAGCCGCTCCCAAACGCGGGAACCAGCTCGTGCGCATACCGATGTTAAAAACTGTGATGCACCTCCAAACGTTTCGCCATGGGTTCGGAACGAATCAGGCCGCTCCACGCAACACTCGATCCACGCGGCCGCTGGCGATGCTCGGAGACGACCAATTTCTGGGGCGAACGACCCCGGGGTGATCGATTGCGGAACACGATCGCGACATCGCTGTCGCGGATGGCGAGCCGCCGCGCCGCGAGCCCAGCGCGGACCGTGTGGCCCACCGCGCACCGCGAAGTGGGGGACCGATCGAGCGCGCAGGTCCCGACCGTGCCGCCCGTCGCCCGGCGCCGTCCCACAACGGTGTGGATCGCCCGGTGCCATCGCCGCACGTGATGCCTACGCCACGTCAGCGGCGCGAGACCGAGACCATGTGGGCTGAACCAGACGAACCCGCCGTCATTCCCCAGTTGGACTGTCCCCTGTGCCACCACGAAGATCGGCGCTTCATCTTCGGCACCTGGGCAGACCCAATCGGCGTCGCCAAATGCACCGCGTGCGGCCTCGTCCACACCACCGGTCGCTACGAAACCCACCTGCAGCCGCCGGACACCTCGGCCCCTTCGGCGGGTCGACGCGATCGACAGCGCAAGGCCTTTGCACAATACGACCGCATGCTCGGCGGCACCCTTCGCGCCGCGGCGGCGAGCGGACGCGCGCTGGACATCGGCTGCAACGACGGCACGTGGCTGGACCAGCTTCATCGTTGGGGCTTCACGACCGAGGGCACCGCGACCGAGTCCACCGCCGCCGCCGCCCGCCACCGCGTGTACGACATCGACTGCACCGACCCGAGCGCCTGCTTGGGCCGCCGCTATGAGCTCGTCACCTTGCAAGACGCGCTCGACCGCCTCGATCGTCCTGCGGCCGCCCTGAATTTCGCGGCGCGCCACCTCGCGCCCGGCGGCGTCCTCATCGTCGAGGTCGCCAACTGGAACGACCTCACCCGCGTGCTGTGGGGCCGTCGCGCCGGCCGCGTCCAGCTAGGCAACCAGGTCGCCTTCTACGACCGGCGTTCACTTCGCGACGCCATCCGCGGCGTGGGCCTCGAACCGCTCTCGACCTGGAGCGCACCCCAGGTCTCCAGCCTCGTCGCGGACAACATGCTCTCGGTGGTGGAGATGGGCCGCGCCCTCTTGCAGCGCGGTCCCAAGGCCCGGATCGACGCGCCGCGGGGCGGCTGGATCCGTCGCGGGCTGATGCGCTCGCTGGACAGGGCCGACCCAGCGATCGAGCGCGCCTTCGACGAGGCCGACTGGGGCGCCAAGCTCATCATCGCCGCCCACAAGCCGCGGGCCAGCCTTCACTGAGCCGCTACTCGACGTTGCCGTCGCGCACGCGAGAGACCCACGCCGACGCATCCACGCACGCATCGGTGCCGCGGTGCTTCTGGTAGGCCCCGAGGCAGCGACGCGCGTCCTTCTCGCTGTGGACGCGGGGGTCGTGCTCACAGGTGTTCAGGCGGTCGCGCTTCTCATGCTCCCAGTCGGCAACCGTGGGCTTGCCGAGGATCGTGCCAGGTTCGGCGCGAGCGCAACCGATGGTGAGAAAGGCGAGCGACAGAACGAGCATTGCGGGTCTCATCGCGGGTCTAATCGTAGCGACTTCCTCCCTGGGGCCAAGATTCAAGCACCCAGCGGAGTTTGCGCAGCGTTCACCATGGCGGACCCAGGGTCCGAAAACCTGCCGCCAAACCGGCGTCCGAACCGAGATCCAAAAACCCGGGCAAAAATGCTTGACGCTCCGAATCGCCCGGTGTACCTACACGCTCCCCACACGGGGACGAACTACCACCTGGGGCGGTAGTTAAGTTGGTTATAACGCCGGCCTGTCACGCCGGAGGTCGCGGGTTCGAGCCCCGTCCGCCCCGCTGAGAACCCACCGCACGGTGGGTTTTCTGTTTGGTTCGGTGGGACGAGCAACGGGAACGGTCCGGCATCTTCTTCGCTCCATTTCTGCTGCGGCAACATCGTGCAAGGCGCCCGCGCATCGTCCGACTCTTGCCCGAGCTTCCGCGACCCAAAGCCAGCGCGGGCGGGCCCGGGGTGCTGTCGGAGTCCGCCCGCAGGGAGAGGCTATGGACCTTTCTCCTCCAGGCCGATACGTCGCAACCTCGAAAGTAGCTCCGGTTTCGACGCTGCTTGAGCGCCTACCTCGGGTCGACGGTGAGAAGCCCGCGTCCGAGGCGGTCCAACAGCGAACCGTATCGTTGGCGAGCGAGTTCTGAGAAATGCTGCCCGGTTTGCAGTATCGAGCGACGAAGCCACGCCAAGGCAGCATCCTCGATGTGACGTGGATGCCAGTACAACGCGGCCTCGATATGTGGCAGCGATATCGGCGGCTCATGGACCTCGACTTCCTCCCCCAGCGGGGATGAGAGCACCACCGCTAACGGCACCGTGCCGATCAGTCCCGTTTGAATGATCGTCGCAAGGACCCCCGCATAGCTCGGCGTTGCGACCACAACATCACGCGCGAGTCCCCGCTCGCGCAAGACACTGCTTGCAAAGCCAGGATACGGACCGACAACCTCGAGATGTCGCCGCTCGAGGTAGCGCTCGAGGGTCAAGGTTTGGCGGGTCGATCCCTTCGCCTCGATACACACGAGCGGGTCCCGATACACCAGCCGGCGCCGCAGATCCGTGCTCGAGCCGTGGAACTGACTGCCACCAAGCAGGCCCCCCGCCCCCTCTTCGAGAGCGCGTAGCGCCTCGGCCGAGTACGGCGAAATCTCGAGACGGACACGCGGCGCACTCGTCTCCAGCGTCTTCGTTAGGTGGGGTAGCGCTACGCAGGTGAAGTAGTCGGTACTCGTGACCTTGAGCGAGCGCTGGGATGTCGTGGGGTCGAAGTCAGGCTGCGCCATCGCGCTCTGAATCTCCTCGATCCCGCGCCGCAACTTGCCAACCAGCGCCTCCGCACGAGGCGTCGGGCACATTCCCCTCCCCTCGCGAACGAAGAGTGGGTCGCCGAATACCTCGCGGAGCTTTCGCAGATTGTAGCTCATGGCCGACTGCGTAACCCCCTGCCTACGCGCCGCACGCGTGACGTTCAGCTCCTCGAAGAGATGCACGAACGCGACCAACAGGCTGAGGTTGACGGACTCAAGCTCCACGGTAGATCTCATACGATCGATACGGGGCGAAGATTCAGCGGACCCGCTTGGATCGACTCCGAAGTCCCCGCATAACCGCCGCTCCGTCAGGGACGGCACGGCTCAATGATTCCGGCGCTCCGAAGCGCGGACCGTCGCTCGCCGAGGCCGGCGTCGACACGCCCCCAGATCCGCGCTTCCGCCAGCGGCTCGGGACGAAATGGCATCACCGGGAGACCGTCGGCCAAGCCGGGGCAGTGTCACATCGCCGCTCCTGCTCGAGGCATTCGACCGGGCACAGGAGGATCGGACGGCCCAACATTCGAAAACTCTAGAAGACGTATCGCAGCGTCGCCATAACGGACCAGGGCCGCGTAACCTGCCGCCGCGCCAACCGTCTCTCATAGTCGTTCAGCCCTTCGAGATCTTCAGCGCGACTGATGCACGTCTGGTCGTCGGGCGCGGAGTCGTTCTCTACAATCTCGCAGGTCGTTTCGGCAAACGGGGAGGTCCAGTTGAACGAGGGACCTACTGAGAGGCTCCGCGTGACGAAGATCGGAATGCCTGCGGTAACGGTCACTCCGCCCGACCGCGTACGGAGTTGGTAGCCGTCGAGCAGTGGAGCCTCCGGCCGGATCGACTCACTAATGAAGGAAAGCCCAACCCCAACGAAGGGATCGAAGCGACCTTGTACCGAAGGATGAAAGTCTGCACCGATCCCGGCCTGAATGCGGTGTACTTTGCTGTCTCCGACGTCGATGACGACCCCGCCTTCGTCAACGGGAGGTACCGCGAACGTAGCGCCTTCATATACGAAGCTGCCACGGACCGCGACGTAGGGCCAGCGATAGCCAGCTGAGGCTGAGGCGCGAGGCCCAACCGAAAACTCGGCGCATTGGACCGCTGAGCACTGCCAGATCCCGCCCCCAACTGTAACGAACTTTCCACGCCTTCGGAAGCGAGGCTCAGGGGGAGCGAGGGCCGCGCTGGCATCTTGCTCTTCGGCGCTCGAGCGTTGTGACACGCCCCGCGGCACCTCACCTTGCTCGACGCTCGGGCTCACTGCGGAGCCTGGGTTGTTCGAGGGTTCGGGGGACTCGGGAGCAAGGGCGGCAATCAGGGCAGCACCGGTTACGAGCATATGCACGCTGCATTGAACGACCTGAGACTTTGCATATTCAGAACCGACACGAAGTTTCATTTTTTCGGATTCGCATGCAACATCTCGACGGAACGGCGCACACATTAGGGAAGCTGACCACCGATGCGCCCCATGCCCGCTGGCGCAAAAGTCCGCGAAAGCGCTGAAACAATTAGATTTTACACCTGAATCTCATCCGACTGCGGTCGTCGGTAGCTGCCATGAAGCACACCTGTTACGCGTTGGCCCTCACACTCGCATTTGGTTCTCTCGGCTGCGGAGATGGAGACTCGGGCAGCCCCAATATCGATGTTGAGGGAACTGTCGCAGGGCAGTCCCTCGAGGTTCGTGACGCAGTGATTATCCTGCGTACTGAAGAGGGTTTCAATGGCGAGACGACCGAGCGGCTCGATATCTACGCCTACAATGACGGCATTCTATTGTTCTGTCCGGATGTAGCGACCCCTGCCGATGTCGGAGATCTTGGAATCGATATTCGTCTCGAGGCGCCGCAGATCACGGAGGGTCGCTATGAGATCGGGAGCGACGAGCTAGAAGCCGCTTGGGTTTGTGATGACGAGTCGATCTGCGACCTTTTCGGCATCGATGCGACGTCTGGCACCCTCGAGATCGAGTCCGTCTCACCCTCGGTCGTGGGAACGTTCACATTCGACTTCGAGGGAGAAGTGGTCACAGGATCTCTCGACGTACAGATCAGCTGTATGGAATGATCAGTAGCCGTCGAGATGCATGGCCCGTCTATCGGGCCAGACACTCCGCAAGCACCGAATTCAGCAGCATTAGAATAGCGAACAGCGCACCAAAAATACGCTGAGAATGCAAGTGGATCCGTTCATAAAGCGGCGACTATAGTCCAAGAGCGGGTCTCATGCGAGGCG
>JBCCQM010000318.1:0-7492 GCA_039024335.1 Myxococcota bacterium | reverse complement strand
CGACGCCAAGAAGGACGACGCCAAGAAGGCCGACGCCAAGAAGGCCGACGCCAAGACGGACGACGCCAAGACGGACGACGCCAAGAAGGACGAGAAACACTTCGACGTCGCGGCCGACAAGTCGGGTGTCCTTGCTCGCTCCGCTGCCGCGCTCGACATCGACGACGGTGTCGATACCAGCGACGCGCTGCACAGCCTCTCGCACCATGCCGAGAAGCTCCCCTCGGCCCAGGCGCTCTGCAAGAAGATGGTCGAGCTTGGCGGCGCCAAGGACGAGAAGGCCTGCGCTGCACAGGCGGAGCACAAAGTCGTCCTGATCGGTCCCGACATCTACGCGGAGTGGGCAACCTGCGTGATGGAGTCTTCCTCGACCGAGGACCTGAAGGTCTGCGACGACGCCGAAGCCGAAGCCGAAGAACTCCTTCACGCCAAGCCGCACGGCGATGGACTCACCAAAGAGCAATGCACCGAACTCTTCGTGAAGTTCGAGACGATGACGATGGACGGCGCCGGCGAGCACGCCGAGCACGTCAAGGAAGTGCTCGAAGAGGTCCGCGGCGACATCATCGTCTCGTGCATGGACCAGGGCACCAAGGCAGAGTTCGAGTGCGTGCAGAAGTCGAAGACGCTGGACGAACTCGACGAGTGCGCCGGCGCGCACGTCTGAGCAAGGCCTCCCGCGTCACCCGGCGACGGGAGCGGACAAGGCGGCGGCGCGTCGACACACGCGCCGTCACGACCCTCCCAGTCGGCACACGAGCGGGACCCCAGACGCGCGTTGCTGCAGGCTGCTAAGGGTGTAGTCCCAGCGCAGCTCGGCCGAGTGCGTGGGCGTGACGCGTCGCCTCCAAAGCCTCGGGGTCCGAGAGCGCTCGAAAAGCGCGCTCGTGGAAACGCTCCTGCGGCAGGATGCGAGCGAACACGCGTCGGACGTCCTTGGGCGCATCGGGGTCGTCGACGATCGTCTCGATTCGTTCGAGGCGCATCTGCTCCGCATGGGCACCGACGGCACAACCCACCTCCAGGCTGTCGATCTGCGCCATGACCTGCGGCCAGTACCGCTCTGGCGTCTCCTCGACCGTGGGCTCGAGACCTCGCGCGACCAGCAACTCCGCCACCCACGCCGCATGCTGCCGCTCTTGAGCCGCGATGGTGTCCAGGACTCGCCCCGCACGCTCGTCCGAGGCGGCGAAGCGTCGACGCAGCCAGCCGATGCGTTGGGCCGCCGTCGCCTCGCCTCGATACTGGTCCCGAAGCCATGCTTCGAGCCGGAGAGGGTCCTGCTTCGTGCGCGCCCACCACTGTGCGGAGGTCGTCGCGGGGCTCGAGGCCGACGCACGCATGCCTTCGTCGTTCGATCTGCTCACTCGGCCTGGTCCATCTCCTCGAGTTCTTCGATGGTGCCGTCGTTGATGATCGCGCGGACCTTTTGCCCGGCCTTGCCGCGGACCTGGACGGACTGCACGAGCACGGCACTGAGCCCGCCATAGTTGACCCAGCCCTCATTGGAGCTATCGACCACGCGCCCGAGCACCAGCACCCGCAGCGGGACGGGGGGCTCGACGCGCATGCACTTCATGGCCCAGTACGACAGCGGGCTCGACCAGTACGTGTCGATGGTCTCCCAAACGTCGTCGTCCTTGAACGTGTGCGCCTTGTAGTGGGTGGGCATGCAGCAAGACGAGTGTAGCAACGCGGGCGGATGCGTCACGTCGAGAGCAACGCGGCCAACTTCGTCGCGTTCTGCGGGGCGGTCTCTTCGTGCTTGAAGAAGACGAACATGCGCGCCCACTTCGCGCGGAACACGTCGGCCCATCGCGCGAGCGCGGCGTCATCGTAGTCGTCCTCGCGCAGGCGCGCGTACCCCCACGGAGCGGTCGCCACGCTCGGCATGCAGCCGTTTTCGAGGACCTCTGACGATCCCTTACCCTCGTAGTCGCCAAGGCTCATCGCGGCAGGCCCGGCTCGAAGCACGTCGTACACCTCGTCGCAGAACCAGCTGACGTGTCGGAACTCGATCACGGCTGGGGCCCCGTGCGGCAGCATGGCGAGAAAATTGCGCAGCAGCTCGGTGTCCTTGCGCAGAAATGGCGGGCACTGAAAGAGGACCGCGCCCAGCTTCTCGCGGAGCGGTTCGAGGACCTTGAACAGATAGTTCACGCTGTCGGCGTCTTGGAGTCGCGCGCTGTGGGTAATCCGGCGCGACGCCTTGATGACGAAGCGAAACGCCTCGGGCGTAGCATCGGACCAGCGCTGCACGACCTCGGTCTTGGGCATCCGATAAAAGGTGTTGTTCACCTCCACGCTGCGGAAGTGCTGCGCGTAGACGCCGAGCATCTCCTTCTTGTCCAGCCCGTCGGGGTAGAGGCTGCCCCGCCAGAACTCGTACTGGTAGCCGCTGGTCCCGACGTACGCGTCCATTGTGCCGCCATGGTACCGGCCAATCCGCTCTGCTTGGAGGCAGAGCAGGCCGTGATGCGGGCGGGGGCGGAACTTCGCGCTACCATGCCGGCGCATGAACGCCTCTCCGCGCATCGTGATCGTGCTGGGCACCACCGCCCACGGCGGCCGCCTGGGCTCCCTCGCCGATGAGGCGCAAGCGGCCGCGGAAGAAGCCGGTGGCCACGTCACCCGCTGCGACCTCGCGAAGCTCAACCTTCCGGTGATGTCGCTCGAGGACCCCGCGCAGCGCCGGCTGCCCGCGGTGGTCGACGTTCGCAAGGAAGCCGCCGCAGCCGACGGCTTCATCCTCATCACGCCCGAGTACCACGGCAACATGAGCGGGGCGCTCAAGAACTGGTTCGACTTCCTCTACCTCGAGCTCGCAGGAAAGTTCGCGGGGATCGTCGCGTGTACCGGCGGCGGCGGTGGAGACATGTCGGTCACCTCGGTGAAGAACAGCTTCAACTGGTGCCACGGGTTCACCCTACCCTTCCATGCCGTCGGCAAGCCTGCAGACTTCGAGGGGGACAAGCTCACCTCGGAGAAGGTCCGCGAGCGCGTGCATCGTATCGGCCACGACGTGGTCCGCTACGCGCCGCTCATCCGCCAGACGTTCGAGACCGCGCGGCAGGGTGGCTCCGGCCGAGCCCAAGGTGTTGCCGGCGTCCACTCGAGCGACGGATGACCACGCTGCGTTCAGCCACCGAGGTCGTGGCGAAGTGGCAGGATGCGGGGAGTACCCCAGAGGCCGCACTCGCGCTCGCGCAGACGCAGGCCGCCGGACTGGGCGAACTCCTCGGCGATGCGCAGGGCTGGGACCGCCTGGTCTCGATCGCGCAGCGGACCGTCGATCCGTGGTTCGTCACCGACTGGCCCGACACCTTCGACCCGCTCGTGCTTGTGCTTCCGCTGTGCAAGACGGTGGATTGGGCGTGCGCGACGTGCCCCATCGGGCAGCAGCAAGATGATCGCGCCTGCGCCCACCCAGAGGTTCCCGTCGGGCGCCTGGGCGCGGCCATCTCCGCGGGCAAGCACCATCAAGCACAGACCGAGTTCTCGGTCCTGCGTCTGATGCTGCGCCACGCAGCCACAGCACCCTGACGCCGGCGTTCAGCCGCCTGGCACCGTGATGTCGGCGGCGAACAGTCGCGGCTCGTCGATCTTGCTCGCGATGGCATCGGCGCACTGATCCCGCAGCGAGACCACGTCGGCGAGCCCGTCGCCCGTGGGGCGCATCGACGGCATCAGCTCGACCTCGATCGCGCGCGGCTTGGGCAGCCACGTCCCGTCGCGCAGCGCCCTGCGAGAGCCGCGGATCGCGATGGGAACGATCGGCGTCTGGGTGCGCGCAGCGAGCTGAAACGCCCCGAGCTTGAACGAACGCATGCCCACCTCGGCGTTGAACGTGCCCTCCGGAAACACGACGACGCGCTCCCCGTCACGCAGCAGCTGCACGACCTCGTCGAGGTCACTCAGGGAGCGCGCTGTGGAGTGCCGGTCGATGAACACGTGGCCCATCTTCTCGAGGATGGGGCCGACGACCGGGTTGTCACGCATCTCCCCCTTGATCACGAAGCGGATGTCTTTGGGCAGCGCCGCCGTACAGATGAGGAAGTCCAGATAGCCGCTGTGATTGGCCACCAGCAGCGCGGCGCCCGAGGGAATGTGCTCGAGCCCGGTGACGCGGGGCTTTAGCCCGCTGAGTCGCATGGCCAGCTTGGCTTCCGTTGCGGCAAGGCGCCGCGACGCTTTGCCTGAAGGCACGAGTCGACCCAGGACTGGTGCCGCGGCCCCGACCGACCCAATGGTCGTGGCTGCGTAGACGCCGTAGGCAAGCTCGCCCGCCTTCTTCGCGGCCATGGACGCTCGCTTGGGTAGCGACTTCGCAAAAAGGCGCGCGGTCTGCCGCGCGACAGAACGGCGAGGGTCGTTGAGCGTGCCCTCGGTGAAGAGCTGCTTGGTCTCGCGGCGGCGGATCTTGCCGCTAGAGGTCTTGAGCACTGCGCCGGGGATGCCCAGAACGACGCGATCGGGCGGAATCCCGACCGCTGCAGTAATCGCTTCGACGATGCGCCCCTGCAGCTGCTCGCGGGCGGTGTCATCCGTCTCCCGCGTCTCGGCGACGACCACGATCGACTCAGTGCCCGTGGAAGCATCCGGCACCGCGAACGCCGCGACGCACCCCTGGCGAACCCCCTGCACCGTCGCGGCTGCGGCCTCGAACTCGTGGGGATAGTAGTTGCGGCCGCCCTTGATGATCAGGTCCTTCACACGGCCGGTGATGAACAGCTCACCGTCCGCGAGATAGCCGAGGTCGCCGGTGTCGACCCAGCCTCCGGGGCGTTGCACCTTCGCGGTGGCTTCGGGGCGCCTGTAGTAGCCCTTGAACGACGAGGGGCCGCGGAACTGAATGGTGCCCTGCACACGATCTCCGACGGGTCGCTCGAGCGCATCGACGACCTGGATCTCGTGCAGGGGCACGGCCGAACCCACGCACACGAACTCGAGCGCGTCGTCGGCATCGGGCGCGGGGACGGCACGTCCACTCGACTCGAACGTGGTCCGATCGATCCGGTCGACCCGCGGCGCACGGAGTACGGGCGGGAACGCCACGGCCACCATGTTCTCCGCCAGACCGTAGGCGCAGAAGATCGCCTCCCGGCGCATCCCGGCCGGGCCGAAGCGCTCCACGAATCGGTCGAGCGTCTGCACCGTGATCGGCTCACTGCCGTTGAGCAGCGCACGCATTGGACCGAGGTCCAGGCCTGGCAACACGTCGTCCGGCACTCGCTTGACGCACAGGTCGAAGGCGAAGTTCGGCGCCACCGACACCGTGCCGCCGTAGTCCGACAGCGCCTGAAGCCACCGCTGCGGACGGGACAGGAAAGCCATCGGTGACATCAGCACCGTGGGGACCCCGTAGTAGAAGCACATGAGCCAGCCGCCGATGAGCCCCATGTCGTGATACAGCGGCAGCCAGCTGACCATCACGTCGTCGGGGCCGAGCTCGCATCCGGCGACCGAAGCCCGGATGTTCGCCACGACGTTGGCATGGGTCAGCTCGACCCCCTTGGGGTCTCCCGTGCTGCCGGACGTGTACTGGAGCAGCGCGGTGTCGGCTGCGGAGACGATCGCCCGCGTGGCCAGCGTCTCGGAGCCGGGCTGCTCGTTCATCAGCGCGTCCACACCGACGACGTGCTCGACCGACGCGACGCGGTCTCGGGCGATCTCGGCAACCCGAGCGGCCCGGCTGAACGTGATGAGGACCTGGGCCTGCGCGTTGTCGAGAATCGTCTCGCACCGGGCCATGTACTCGGTAATCCGATCGAGGCGAACGGGTGGGTACAGCGGCACCGGGATGCCGCCCGCAAGCAGCACGCCCAAGAACGACGCGAAGTAACCCAGCTCGGTTGGCAACATGATCGCGACGCATCGACCCGGCGCGAGCCCTCGAGCCCGCAGACCCCGGGCCACGGCCATCGCAGCTTGGTGCAGCGCCCGATAGGTAATCGGGGTGGGTCGCCCCTCGTCGTCCTCGAGGACGATGTGTACGCGGTCGGGCTGCGACTGCATATGAGCCTCGAGCACCTCGACCAGCGTCGCGGCGTGGATCGGCACCGCCGCGGGAGCCTCGGTCGGCAGCAGCGCACGCTTGTTCGCCGCCGACACCGGCTGCGGCCGGGCCGACGTGGTGCCGCGCAGACGGTCGGCGGCGGCCAACAGCTGCGCCGGCGTGTCGGCAGTGGCGATCGCGTCCTCCCCAAGCTGGACGTCGAGCGCCTCCCCGACCCGGACGGCCAACTCCACCCGCTCCAGGCTGCCAAGCCCCAACTCCCGCTCGAAGGAGACGTCGGGTGCGATTCGCCCGAGGCCTCGACCGTCGCTCACCTCTTCTACGACTCCGCGAACGATCGAGAGCACCGTCGAGAGGTCGTCGGTGCTGGAGGCGGGCGTCGGGGGCGCAGACCGGGCCATGGGCGCAGCGTACGATGGTCGCCCAGAGGCCGCGAGTAGCGCAGCGTCAACGCCGTCGCCGCGCGCTTCGGCACGGCAGCATCGAAGATCTGCGACTTGGGGTCGGCGGGTCTGCGTCTGTGTGTCGCAGCCTGGATGGGGTCCAACACCGGCCGCGGTCCGACGTACGTGCGGAGTCCTCGTGTCGCTTGGCTCACGGCACCGTGCGCCCGGTGGCGGCGGACTCGGGGAACCCATGGAGGGTTTCCACGCGGTTCGTTGACTCAATGCAACACAAGACAATGACACTGCGGTTGCACCATTCCGGCCGGGAAACCGACGCAAGGGGTGCCAGCATGGCGATCTAGCGCACATTCTGTGTGGTGATTCACGTGATCGATCGCGTAAAGGTCGGCCGGCCATCGTTGCACATACAACTATCAACAAGCGTTTGAGCGAACGCTCGTGCAGGTTCCATGCGACGCGGTATAGTGCGTCGTCGTGCCACGACGGAAGAAGCCAGCGCTACAGGACGTAGTGGGCGAGATCGAGAGCCGTTGCCTCGGTACGCGAACTCGATTGCTCGAGCGCGCGATCGCCAACATTTTTGCCCGGCACCTCAAGCCGACGGGCCTTCGCGACACCCAGGTCACCCTGCTGACCGCGATTGGCGCCCACGACGGGATTCGTCCGAGCGAGCTGTCGTCGGCCCTGCTGATCGAGAAGTCGACCGTCTCGCGTACCGTCGACAAAATGATCGAGCACGGCTGGGTCGAGGCCCTCTCCGTTCCCGACGGCCGCAGCTACGAGGCCCGCCTCACCAACGCTGGCCGCGCCAAGCTCGTCGAGGTCTACCCCGCCTGGTCCGCCGCGCAGACCGAAGTCGAGGACCTCCTCAGCAACAACCAGCACGACCAGCTGCGGTCCATCGCCCGCCACATCACCCGCGCCGTCGCCAGCTGACGCTGCCCCTGCAGCGCCGAATCCTGCTCAGGCGGGGCGGGCTTCGGCGACGGTTCCGAGCAGCCCTTCGCCGTACTTTTCCAGCTTGGCGGGTCCGATGCCGTGGGCCATGGCGAGTTCGTCGAGGCTGCGT
>JBCCQM010000317.1:0-7512 GCA_039024335.1 Myxococcota bacterium | reverse complement strand
GGGGCAGTTGTAGATGATGCTCAGGGCGTTGCAGGCGGTGTACGAGGTGCCGGGGTTGACCCGGAACCGAAGCCAGCCCATCGAGGCTGCCGCATCGTTGGCCAGGTCCGCGTCCACGTTGAAGGTCTGCTGCTGCCAGTCGCTCACCGCGGGCATGGTGGAGAAGACGTTGACCCACTCGTTCACACCGACCTGCAGCTGCACCGCGTGGCTGCGAGGCGAGTAGGGGCTGCTGCTGTTGAAGCGAAGGCTCATCCGCAGATCCGTCTCGGCGTACGGCGGGTTGGAGATGACCGAGTACGTATAGTTGGTCCCACCGTGGCTTTGCCCGCTGCATTGCTCGGAGCCGTCGAAGTCGATCGCCTCGAGCGCGGGCTCGAGCGTGATGTGCTCGCGGGCGTAGGCCAGAAGGGCCTCGAACGCGACGCGGCCGACGTACGGGACGGCGTCCAGCTGGGCGAGCGTTTCGAACACGCGGTCGTCGGCGGTGCCTTCGACCCCGTCCGCGCCGAGGCGGAACGTGTCGATGCCCACCGCAGCGCGGCGGTCGAGGGGGACGTCGTCGTCGAGGATCTCGAGGCTCGCCGTGTTCACCAGGGCCAGCACGGCGACCGCGTCGGCCGAGCCCTCCTCAATGCCGCCGTCCGCTTTGCCGCCGCCGAGGAACGCATCATCGCGGGCATCGGCCTCTCCCTCGGACTCGGGGGCTTCACATCCGACGGTCGAAAGGGCCAGCGCCGCGGTCAGCGAGAGGACGATGTGCTTCTTCATCGCACATGGAGACGAAAAAGTGGCACTCGGTTGCAGTTTCGATGCTCGATTTTGACGAAAAACGTTCAAGTGCCCGTGACCATGAGGTTCTTAGAGCGTCGGATCCCGCTCGCGATGGCGCCGCAGCGGCTCGAATCGCGAGACTTCGTACTCCACCGTCACGGGGACGCGGTGCCCCTCCACCGAAAACGTCACCCGAGCCGCAAAGCGGTCGCAGTGGCCCTGGTATGCGCTCTGAGCCTCGAACGAAACGTCGAGTCGGCTGCGCCCAGGGGCAACGGAGGCCGGTGAGACGTTCAGGACCTTGGGCTTGGCGCGGACCTTCGCCGGCAGCTCGCAGGCATGGTCGGTGAGGAACTCGACCGCTCGCGCGCGTACGGCCACCTCACGGTCCAGCGGGTTGTGGACCTCGAACGTCGCCAGGCCGAGCTTCGCTGCTGGACCCCCGTGCTCGTGCCGGGCCCGTCCGGTCTCGCCGGCGATCACGATCGGCTTGCCGTCCACCGCTACGCGCGAGGCGCTCGTGGCCCGCAGGTCGAACTGGCGCGCGTAAACGACGGCCGAGTCGACCCACACGTCGAGGGATTGGACCGAGTCGGTCTGAGCCGGCCGCTCCACGCGAAGCAGCGTTTCGTGGAGGGTGATGGTGCAGGCTTGCGGAGGCATGGTGTCCTCGAGAGGCAGGCTTCCACATCGCGCTCGTGCGAGGTCGCAACCGTCCATGAAGTGGGGGGGAAGGTGCGCTCCGGCGACGTCGAGGGCGAGCGTGGCCGCGCGACGGGCACGGGTTTCGTCACACGCGGGTGGGTCCTCATGAACCTCGAGCTCGAGCTCAATCGCCTGCTTCAAGGGCAGCGTGATCTCGGCAGCGGCGTAGAAGTTCTCGCCGTAGCCGGTGTGCGCACGCACGACGTAGTCGCCCGGTGGCAGCGGGGTGGGCGTGCAGGATGTGCCGTCGAACGCAACTTCGGGTGGGGGCAGCCAGACCTCTCCGCCGGCGGGGATGGTGTGCGGTGGCGGCTCGACGTCGGGACAGTCCGAGGAATGGGGCCACAGGGCTCGCGTCCCCAGCTCGCCCGACGCATCGACCAGGTACATCGCGTAGAGCTTGATGTCGTTCTCGCCGTCGTCACGGACGACCAAGCCCGGGGCATGGGCAGGCGCGGCGGGAGTCGACGCTTGCTCGGGTTCTTGGGTCGGCTCGGAGACGGGGGCAGGCTCAGCGGGCGCTTCGGCGACCACGGCCGTTCGGCACCCGGCAAGGACCAACGCGCTGAAAAGGGCCTGTCTCATCCGGTTTGCTCCCACGCGCCGTGACACGAACGGGCGCTCAGTTCGGTCTGGGGTTCGGCCCGACCACGGTACTTGGGAGACGCTGGCGGGTCGAGGCGCTTGCATGGGCCGTGCATCTGCGGTTCGCTGCTCCCCGCGTGGACGCAACACCTCAGACCGAAGCCGGAGCGGTTCAGGAGTTCCCGTGTCAGAGCTGCGGGGCCAAGCTGAACTTCAAGCCTGGCGCCGAAGCGCTCGTTTGTCCGTACTGCGGCACGAAGCAGGAGATCGCGGTCAGCGAAGCGCCCATCGTTGAGTACTCGCTCGAAGACGGCATCAATCGGGCCCTCCGCAGCCGGGCGCGCGACCTGGCCGAGCACGGCGTGGAGATGGAGTGCAACGGCTGCGGCGCGCGGGCGATCGTCACCAAGCAGTCGGACCACTGCGCCTTCTGTGGGTCGCCCGTCGTGGTGGCCGTCGAGAGCGACGAAGAGCTCATCCAGCCCGAGAGCGTGCTGCCGTTCCACGTTGACGACACGCAAGCCAAGGCGGAGTTTCAGAAGTGGGTCGGCTCGCGGTGGTTCGCGCCGAACGATTTGAAAAAGCGCGCCCGCACCCAGGGCATGGACGGCGCTTACCTGCCGCACTGGACCTTCGACTCCGAAACGCGCACCCAGTACACGGGCATGCGCGGCGAGCACTACTACGAGACCGAGCGCTACACCGACGCCGAGGGCAACCAGCAGGAGCGGCGCGTTCAGAAGACGAACTGGTACCCCGCGTCCGGGCGGGTCTACGTCCCGTTTGATGACGTGCTCGTCTGCGCGAGCAAAACCCTGCCGGCCAAGCTGGTGCAGGCGCTCGAGCCCTGGGACCTGGGCGAGCTCAAGGCCTTTCAGCCCGCGTACCTCGCCGGCTTTGCGACCGAGCGCTACACCGTCGACTTGGAGGACGGCTTCGGCCTGGCCGAAGAGCGCATGGAGCCGCGCATCCGAACCGCCATCGAGATCGACATTGGCGGTGACGTACAGCGCATCATGTCCATGCAGGTCAGCCACAGCGACACCACGTTCAAGCACGTCCTGCTGCCGCTTTGGATCTCGTCGTTCCGCTACGGTGAGAAGGTGTACCGCGTGGTCGTGAACGCTCGGACCGGGGAGGTCGCCGGCGAGCGCCCGTGGAGCGCCATCAAGATCGCCCTCGCCGTGGTGTTTGGTCTCGCGCTCATCGCCGGGGCGGTCTATCTCTACAAGACCGGCTGAGTCCTCACGGCTCCGTCGCGAGCCGAGCCTCGACCGCAGCGTCGACGAGTGCCCGCAGCCGCTTGAGTAGCCGGCTCTCGATCTCTTCGGCGGTCGTGCCCTGCCCTGACGCCTCGCCCAGGCGAAGGAGCGCGCTGCCCTTGCGTGCCTCGAGCTCGATGGCCAGCTCCGTCGCCTCGGTCTCGAGCTCGGTCATGCGGCGCTGGTGCTGGGCCTGAAGCTCCGCAACCTTCGTCTGCGCCGCGGTCGTGCGCTTCGTGATCGCGAGGATGCCCTTCGCGTCGAGAATGTTCTGCTCGTCGAGGGCTTCGATCGGCGTTTGTCGGACGTGGTCGAGCGTCACCGACTCCAACGCGTACCCAAGCGCGTCGGCCTCCAAGGCTTCGAGGACCTCGTCCCCAAGGGTGGGCCGCTGCTCGATGAGCTCGTCGAACGTCGTCTTCGATATCGTCGCCTCCAGTGCCTGGACGAAGCGGGCGTCGAAGAGCTCTTCGAGCGTCTCCATCTCCATTGCTCGCGCGGCGCCGACCGTCGAGGCCACGCGGATCACGTCCTCCCGCGTTTTGTTGACCCGCAGCCGCAGCGTCGCCCGCACGTCCACCCGAATCCCGTCTTTGCAGCTCAGTCCGTTCGACCCGCCACGCTGGATGACGAGCCCTTTGGACTTGATGTCGATGAGCTCGTGTTTGTGCACCGCCGGGAGCACCAGGGCCCCCGCGAAGAACACGTTGACCTCGGTCATGCTGTTGACGATGAGCGCCTGGCTGCTGCTCGCTTTGACGTAGAGGCGTCCGTACACCGCGAACAGGCCCATGACCAGGATGATGGTCGCCACGACCGTGACCCCAAGCGTGATGAGGAGCTCTGGTGACAGCATGCGCCCCGAGCATGACAGCTCGGACCTTGGCTTTGCCAGCGTCGGCCCGTGCGAGGACACCCGCAACTCACCCGCCGGCAAGCGGTGAGGTCATCCACTTCTGCAGGCCGGGGCTGAGCGCGGTGGGTCGCGGCGTGGCGCGGTGCTCGGAGGCGTGCGTGAATCGAAGCGTCTCTCCGTCTTCGGGCACGTGGACGCGGTCAGCGAGTCCGGCGGCCTGCATGCGGGCGCGAAGGCCTTCCCGGGTGGTGGGGCAGTGGTCGAGCGCCTCGAGGTGATTGAACACGACCGCGCCGGGGGCAAGCTTCGCCAGCTCGAGGAGTTCGTCTGTGGAGAAGAGGATGTCGCCGCCGATGCCCATGTTCGCGGAGCCGGCTGGGGCGACGACGACGTCGGGGGCGAGGCGCTCGATCGCGTCGCGAACGTTGTCGGTGAGGATCGAGTCTCCGGTGATGTACAGGCTCGGCTCTCCGGGTGCAGCGAGGTAGTAGCCGGCGACGGGCCCGAGAAACCAGCCGAGCAGGCCGCGGCCGTGGCGGGAGGGAACCACTTCGACCTGGAGGTTCAGGCCACCGTCTTCGACGGGGCGGGCGTCGAGTCCTTTGCGGCGCAGGCGAGGCACGTCCATGCGGTTGCCCCATACCGGCAGCTCGGAGCGCTTGGTCCAGGCCCGACCGGCGAGGTCGAAGTGGTCGGGGTGCTCGTGGGTGATGAGCACCCCGGTTGCGCGCTCGAGCGCGGCGGTTGTTTGGGCTGGCAAGGGCACCAGGGGATTGGGTCGGCGCCCGCCACCGAACATCTTGAACCCGGGCATGGCGCCGACATCGGCGAGCATGGGGTCGACCAGCAGGCGGTGGGGGCCGATCGACACGAGCATGGTGGCGCTGCGAAGCTGCTGAATCTCCATCGCCAGATACCCTGGGTTTGCAGGCGGCCATCGCCAACGCGCAAAGCCGCACGACAGGCATCCGTATTCGGATGGCGCGGTGCCGCGGAGGCGGCGACAATCCGTGGGTGGACTGGGACCACCTGCGCACGTTCGAGGCCGTCGCGCGACTGGGCAGCCTGACGGCGGCTTCCAAGGCGCTGGGCGTCAGCCAGTCCACGGTGAGTCGACAGCTCAAGCAGCTGGAGGATCGGGCCGGGTCTCCGCTGCTGCTTCGCGACACGCCGATCACGCTGACGCCGCGCGGTGTGGAACTTCACCGCGCGGTGGGGCCGATGATCGCCGCGGCGCTGGCGGCCGAGGCCGCGCTCGACGATCGACTCGAGCTGACCGGGGCAATCTCCGTGACCACCGTCGGGGAGATCGCACGCTGGGTGCTGGTGCCCAAGCTGCCGCAGTTCTACGCCGACCACCCTCAGCTTCGCCTTCACGTGCTGGTCGACAACCGCATCCTCTCGCTCGCCGCGGGTGATGCCGACATTGCGCTCCGCTTCGTCCGGCCCGAGCGCGGGGACCTGGTCGTTCGCAGAGTCCACGCCGAGGACTACGGCCTGTTCGCCGCGGCCGCGCTGCCGCGAGAGCCCTCCGCACCGTGGCTTGGCCTCGCCGGCTCACTCCGAGGCATCGCCGAGCAGGCGCACGCGGAGCGCATCTTCGCCGACCGTCCAGCCCGGCTGCTCGTCGAGGACCTGGAGTCGCTCGGCAGGGCGGTGCGAGACGGGCTCGGGGTCGCGGTGCTACCGCGCGGGTTTGCGAGTCAGCTCCGGGACGTGGTCGAGGTCGATGCCGCGGACGTAGGAGGCGTCGACGCCGGGCCGCTGCCGTCGCGCAGCCTCTGGATGGCCGTGCACGCCTCGAAGGCGAAGCTGCCCAAGGTGCGGGCGGTCATGGAGTGGATCGTGGCCGTGTTCGACGGGCTGCAGACCGTGGCCGAGCCGGGGACGTCGCAAAAAACCTGAAACAAAGCGCGGACCCGGGCAACGACCCCGAATGATGGTCGAGCGAGCTTGCCCTTCTTTGGTCCGGACTGCGTTTCTGACGGCTCTCACGGCGCTTGCGCTGCCCGCGGGCTGTGACAACGAGGGCGGGAGCACGCCGCCCGACGACGACGGCATGTCCACCGATGGCTCCGACTCTACCGACGGGTCCGGAGATGTGACGGACTCGACGACGGGGATGACGATGACGGGCTCCACCGATCCGACCGAGCCCACGGGCAAGACCCCGACCGATCCAACGAACCCGACCGACCCAACCGATCCCACGGAAGGCGAGACCGACACCGGGGGCGACATGCAGGGCGACCGGGTCGTGATGCAGACCGGCGAGTTCGTCGGCGCCGGTGAGGTTGGAAGCATTCAGGCGTGGGGTATCGCAGAGGACGACACCGTCAGCGCCGAGATCGGATGGGTTGAAGACGGCGCCGTTCAGGGAGACGCACTCGTGCGGTGGCACGAGGACGACGATATGCTGGAAGCGCTGGCGAGCCCGGATGCTCTGGTCGATGCGTTCGGCACGTCGGAGCTGTTCAAGACCGTGTTCGACGCGCAGGGGTTCATCGCGTTCGAGAATTCGTCCTCCTGCGTGGGCATGTGGGATGGCGAGCTGGACGAAAAGATCTGCGTCTCCGACCCCGAGCTGGAGCCCAACGGGTTCTTGTTTCTCAATGGAATGTCCGATGGAACCGCGCTGGTCACGGTGCGGCGCAACTCGCCGGACAACCCGCGGTTCGAGTTCTACGGCGTGGACGCAACCGAGCCGCGCGTTCGCTACGCGTTGGACGACGACACCGTCGACAACGTGAACTGGGAGCTGATGGACGAGGCGCGTGATGGCGTGGTGATGCCGTCGGGTGGTGTCCTGATGCAGGTGGGCGGCCGAACCCCAACCGCGGACAGCGTCGCCGGGATTCTGACGTCTGAGCTCGAGGGAACCGCCGAAGTGGTGGCGCACCTGTACGGCCAGGGGGCGATGGGGTTCACGGGCGTCTTCCCCGGAGCACCGACCTTTCCGCCCGAGCTGGTGCCCAACAATGGCTTGGTGTTTCGGGGGGCGGTGGCGAACGCCGCGGACGAGGTGGCGTTTGCATATTCGCCGACGGAGACCAACGGGACCTTGGCCACCAACGCCGGGCTCTACAGCGTCGTCGCGGGTGCCAACGAGTTCACCGCGCACCTCCTCTTCAATGAGACGTTGCCCAGCGCGATGGGGCCGGCCGAGGTCGAGGTACAAGGCACCACGCCCGCGACCCCGTCGGTTTCGTTCGGCCTGAGCAACGACGGGCTGCTCGTGTTGTCGGCGCGCTTGCGGAACGGAGGCGCCGGGATCTATCGCGAGATCGCGCCGGGCGAGTTCGTCGACGTGGCCAGCATCGGCGCCACGCC
>JBCCQM010000316.1:0-7552 GCA_039024335.1 Myxococcota bacterium | reverse complement strand
TGCGGGCGACCCGAGAGCGTCCACGGGCGACCCACGACGATGGCGGCGACCAGCGTCCCCACCGTGAGCGCCGTGGCTGCGTGGGCGCTCGCGGTCAGCCGCGGATGCGCGTCGGTGGTGCGCTCGGGGTCCTCGACGAACGGCGCGAGCTTGCGGGTGAGCAGGCCCGAACCCGTCAGCGCCAGCCCCACCACGCCGCCGCCGAGGTGCGCCATGAAGTCGATGCCCGGCATGAACGACACCGAGACGTTGAGCACCAGGTTGATCAGCGCCGCCCGCTTGAGCGCGGCCACCTGCGGCGCCGGCACGAGCGTGCCCGGCCGCAGCGCCAGACCCAGCGCGCCACCGAGCAGGCCCCAAATCGCCCCCGACGCGCCGACGCTGACCTGCGCGTCCATGAACAGCGCGCTGGCAATCCCGCCCCCGAGCGCAGCGGCCACGAGCAGCAGCACCATGCGCCGCCAGCCGAGGATCCGCTCCAGATGCGCCCCGAGCACGTACAGGACGAACGCGTTCATCGCGACGTGGATCAGGTTGCCGTGCAGCAGCGCGCTGGACAGCAGGCGCCAGGGCTCCGTGGCCACCGCGGCGCCCATGTTGGCGCCCATGCGGACCAGCGACGGCAGGAACTCGGGGCCGCCCCACGTCACCTGCAGCCCGAACACGCCCAGGATCAGCCCGGTGGCGCCGATGGTGACGACCGGGCGCACGCCTTGGTACCGCTTCACGAACGTCCTCTGCTCGACCGCGGCTTCGGCCTCGGCCTTCGTCGGCACATACGTCTTCGCGACCAGAGCCTCCACGTCGACGCTCGCGTCCGCGTCCATCGTTGCGGCGGCCTGGAGCGCGCGGCCCATCGGCGAGTCGACCCGGCTCGCGCGACCGCCCCACACCGTTCCGTCGTCGCCGAGGTGATAGACCTTCACCATCCTGCGCGAGAAGATCCCGGGCTGACAGGCGGTGAGGATCGCCTGCATCTGCGCGTCCCCGCCCACGATCACCAGCTTGTGGTGCGCCCGCGCATTCTTGCGGAGCTGCTCTTCGATCGCCGCGCGCAGCTCGTCGCCGCGCTTGGTCGGCCGGATGACGATCGCCAAGCTGGCGTCTTCCATCGCCACGAACGCTGCCGTGTCCTCGATGCGAAGCAGCACGCGGCCCGACGGCGCGTCGCTCAACAGGTGCTCCACGACCCGCAGGTAGCGCTCCGACGCGGACATGCCTCAACTCTAGCAGCCTGTGCCATCACGACGCCTCGCTCGCCTTCTTCAGCGCGTGTCGACCGCCGCCGCGACCGCGATCCCTTTTGACGGCGCATGCCGGGCATGGTCAGGTCCACCGCATGAGTTCCGCCCAGCAGCCACCGTGGCAGGCCGCGCACGACGCTGCCGTGCACGCGGGCGAAGAGATGTATCGGGACCCCGCGACCGGCTACCGCGTCTTCACGCGACTGGGCCTGCTCCGGCGCGCTCGCTGCTGCGCCTCGGGCTGCCGACACTGCCCCTTCGACCGGCAGGGCGGCGTCACGCCGCAGCCAACCTGGCGACGCCAGGCCACCGGCTTCAACAAGGTCGTCGACGTGCTCAGCTGGAGCGGCGGTAAGGACAGCTTTCTCGCTCTACTCGCCCTGCGCGATGAAGGCGTCCGTCCCACGGTCCTGCTCACGACGCACGACGCCGACAGCGGCATGATCGCCCACCAAGACATCCACATCGACACGGTCGCCGAGCAGGCTGAGGCGCTCGGCGTGGACCTGCTCAGCGTCCCGCTGCACCCCTCGGTGCCGTACGAGGATGCCTTGTTGTTCGGCCTCGAGATGGTCGGCGCTCGCCATCGCGTCCATCGGGTCGTGTTCGGCGACCTCCACCTCGAGGAGATTCGCAGCTGGAGAGAGCAGACCTTCGGACCCTGGCTGCGGGCGCACCGGAGCACCCTGCACTTCCCGCTGTGGCACGTCCCCACCGAAACGCTGCTGCAGAGACTGCAGGCCAGCGGCGCCTCGGTGACGCTGTCGGCGGTGCCCGGTGGACACGGCGAGGTCGACCAGCCCTTCGACGCCGCGTTCGTGCAGAGCCTGCCCGAAGGCGTCGATCCTTTCGGGGAAAACGGCGAGTTCCACACCCTCGTGCGGCCCTGAGCCACGAACGGTTGTCGCGAAGGGTTCGGGTCCGTAGGCTGCGAGCGTGCATACGCTCTCGCTCCACGACGGCACCACGCTTCCCGCCTTCGGACTCGGCACCTGGTTGAGCGAGCCCGAGATGGTCTACCGGGCCGTCCGAGAAGCCATCTCGATCGGCTACCGCCACATCGACGCCGCCTGGATCTACTTCAACGAGGAAGAGGTCGGCCGCGGCATCCGAGAAGCCATCGCCGCCGGCGACGTCACGCGCGAAGCTCTGTGGGTCACGACCAAGCTGTGGAACGATATGCACGCGCCCGGCGACGTGCAGACCGGCCTGGAGAACTCGCTGAAGCAGCTCGGCCTGGACTACGTCGACCTGTACCTCATGCACTGGCCCGTCGCGCACCCCAAGGGCGTGGTGCGCCCCGCCTCGGGCGCGGAGTTCCTCTCGTTGGAGCAGCAGCCGCTCGAGTCCACGTGGGAGGCGATGGTGAAGCTGCCCGCCACGGGCAAGGCCAAGCACGTGGGCGTGTCGAACTTCTCGCTCTCGAAGATCGACCGCATCATCGAGGCCGTCGGCGCGCAGCCGGCCGCCAACCAGATCGAGCTGCACCCCTACAACGCCCAGACCGACCTGGTCGCAGGCCTGAAGCAGCGCAACATCCTCGCCACCGCCTACTCCCCGCTGGGCTCCAGCGGCCGGCCCGACACGATGAAGCGCGACGACGAGACCCGCCTGCTCGACAACGCCGCCCTTGCCGACATCGCGGCGGCCCACGACTGCAGCCCAGCTCAAGCCCTCATCGCGTGGGGCCTCGCGCGCGGCACCGCGGTCATTCCCAAGTCGACCAACCCCGCTCGCATCGCGCAAAACCTGGACGCGACCAAGGTCCAGCTCACCGACGCCGAGGTCGCCACGCTCACTGCCCTCGACCGCGGCGAGCGCTACGTCACCGGCGCCTTCTGGTGCCCGCCGGGTTCGCCGTACACGCTCGAGAGCCTCTGGGGCTGAGCACCGACAACGCGTCCCAGCCAACACCGGAGCCGGCGACGTCAGGCGATCTCGAGACTGCGCACCGGAAGTACCGACGAGGCGAGCTTCACGGCGAGGTTCGTCAGCACGTCGTACGCGACGGTGTGTGCGCCGAAGTCCCGTACGGGCAGGACCACGAGGTCGAACTCGAAGTGGACGTCATCGGTGGGGGTGATTTGCGAGCGCTCTTCGCTGGGAACCGCGTTGCGGAATCCACCGAGATTCCCCACCAGTGCCCAGATCTGAAGGGTCTCCTCGACCGTGTCCCGAAGAGCCGCGGGGATGTCCTGTCCGAACTCGAGCTCGATGTTGGGATTGCGATCGGTGAGCTCGAGGCGGAGAGAGAACGGGATTCTGGGCCACATGAGCGGCTGGTCTTCGGGACTGAGCGTCAGCTCGATGTCCCCGCCGGAGCAACGCAAGCTGACTCCGGTGACGGTGAGGCCGGCCATGAGAACGAGGTTGAACAGAATCGTGAGCGCCCGTGGGTCAACCCGTAGCGTCTCGAGCGACCAGGTGAGACGGTTGGGAAGCCGTTCGGGGTCCTGTGCGCTCAGCGTTGCGGCGCACTGGTCGGGAGGGATTGTGTCGCCGCCTCCACCTCCTGCATCCACGAGTTTGCACCACCAGGTTCCGACGCAGGCCAACTGGTCGGCGCGTGTCTTCAGGTCCTCGGGGGTGATGTCCTCCGAGAGTCTCCACTCGACCGTGAGCGTCGCTGGGCCTCCGGCACCAGGGTCCCCACGGACGAGAACGGGAAATGTCCAACCGATGACCCGCATCGTCAGTCCATTCGCGTCACCCAAGCGTTCGCGTCATCCGCGTCCATTCCGAAGAGGCTGATTGTCGCTGGGTCCCAGGCGGCAATCCGGATTGGGCGCAGAGCGTCGTTGACGGCCTTCATCGGGGCGATGTCGGGTGCTTTGCGGTTGATGTCTCCGACCGGAGGGGACTTGCCAGCGCGAAGGAGGACGCCACCCCCCACAGGATGGGCGGTGACGTCATCGGCGAGGCCGTCGACGCGATCGCGCGCGCCGCTGTCGTCGAGCCTTTGGTCGTCGACGAACGTGAGCCAATGGGCCGTCTTGAGGGACGTTCCGAGCCGCATTTCCTGAGCACGGTTGCGGATGTTGAGTCCGTGGTAGCGGAGGGCGGTACGGATGGCCACCGACTGCCCCTTTTGCTCCGCGGCCCGAGCCCACTCCAGGTTGAATCCGTAACCGGCCGTTGCACAGGTGAAGGGGAACTCGTCGAGCAAATCGTGAAAGCTCTGGAAAGCCTCATCCTCGCGCTCGACGACAAAGGACAAGGGCAGGTTCACGAACACCCGGGCGGGCATGGCGTCGCTGATCGCGAGCTCGATGCCGTACTCGTGCACGCTGAGGCCTTCTGCATCCTTCACGGAGTAGAATTGCCCCTCGGACGGCAGAGCAGCCAAAGTCTTGCGCAGCCTCGTCAGCCGCCGACTCGTGAGTTCTTTGTACTCGCGACCCTGCTTGCCGAGCATGAAGAGCGGGCGATCGGTCGGGACCCATCGATGCAAGGTGTCGAACAGCGCGAGCCCAACGTCGCGGAGCCGCTCGTCGCCGTAGAACTCCATCACGAAGCCTGCCCGCAACACGGTTTGCTCGCGGCCGAGGATCTTGAAGGTGGCGGTAGTGGTCTCCCAAGACATCGCGCGAAGTATACGCATCCAGGACGCGACCTCGGAGTCGTCAACACCCCGGGGGTTTACGGGTAGATCGTGAGGGCGGTCCCGTTACCGGTTCCGTAGCCCAGCGCGTCGTAGCTCCCCTGCTGCTTGGGACTCATCACCGGGGTCGAAGTCCCGGTGGATGTGCCCTTCCCAGAGGGATGTCCTTTGGGGCATGGAAACTTGAAGTCGGCGAAGGTCTTCGAGCCGTCGGAGTTGATGATCGCGGCGTCCGGATAGCAGTTTCCCCTGATCGCGTTGAACGCCTGGCCAACCGCTGAACCGCCGGCTGCAAACGCAGCGCTGAGGCTGGGGCGGGGTCCGCCGACCGGGGTCGGGACCTGGGCCGGGAGGACCGGCGAACCGTCGTCGTGGAGTGCTGGGCGCTTGTAGCCCTTCTCTCCCTCGAGTTCGGGAGGCTTTCCAGTCTTTTGGTGATCCCTGATCTTCTCTTCGCAGCAGTTGTGCTTGTCGGTCCCGAGGGCCATGCACGACTTTTTCTTGTTCTTCGAGTTCGTCGGGGAGACGGAGGCGTCGCATTCTGTGGCGATCTTCTGCAGCATCTCCTCTCCCGTGAGCGCAGGAGCTCCGGGGGCCTGTGCGATGCCACCGGCGGGGTTCGCTGCGTTGGCGGTCATCGCTCAGCCGTTGTTGGTCGTGAAGTCGCCCAAGAGATGGACGTTCTTCCCCTCAACCTTGACGTTCATCGAGCCGGGGGAAACGAACGTCGTCTTGCCATGCGTCGTCTGGGACACGATGCCGCCTCCCGTCCCCTTGCTTGCGATGTCGCCGACGCTGTTGAACTCGCAGCCTTTGATGCCGACGTTTTGCTTGTCGAACTTCACCTTCTTGGCAAACTTCGCGAGTCCGTTGCCCGACTGGCCGATGTTGGGCAACGGCGTCGGAACGAATGGCGCAGGTGGTCCTGGCATCTTGCACACGTTCGGAACGGTCGCCGGAGACATGCCCATGCTGCCCTTGGTCACGGGAGTTCTTGGAGGATTGATGCCTACGGTGCCCATGCGATGGAGTCGTGATGAAGGGTGACGGCAGCTCGGTCCGCGCCGACCGAACAAGCATAGACCAGAGTCGCCGGCGAGCGCTGCCGAAGATGGGGCGCGAGCGCCAGTGAGAAGCCGACGAGCAAAAGCCCCGTCGCAGCTCCAACGTCGCCCCAGGCCTCCGCGGGCGTCACGAAGTCCGAGAACTCTTCGAAGACGGGACGAACGCGCTGCGTAGCCCACACGTAGTCGGAGTCGCGATAGCGTTGACCGTTCTGATCCGAGTAGATGCGGCCGACCGGAACTTGGGGCGAGAACTGCTTCGTGGCGCCGTCGATTGCCGCCGCAAGCCCCCTCCCGGTCGAGACGCCCTGCGAGCCCATGGGCTCGGGCTCGATCCCGATGCCGACGTCGACGACCCGGCCGAGAATCGGCAAGCCCGCGTTGCGCAACGTTCCGTCGGCCGCGACGAGCAGGGCCGCGGCCGCTTCTCCGGGCGGAAAGCCGAACTTGTTCGCGTCGGACATCAGCTCGCCGCCCTGATCGAGCGCTTCGAGGACGTCTGGATCGATGTAGGAGTCGACGCCCAGGAGTATCGCCGCGTCGAGGTTGCCTGACTCGACCTGAGCGCGAGCGCGGTGAAGGGCGAGAAGGCCCGAAGCGTGCCCGCGCGCGACGACCTGGACAGCGAGGTCAGTGCGTCCCAGCTCCCTTCCGATCGCGACCTGAAAGAGGCTCGTCTCGGTGGAGGCAAACGCCTCTGGTAAGCACAGCCAAAGGCCCAGTCGCCCTCGGATCGCGTCGGCAGCCGCTCGGACGTCGGCGCAGATGCGGGCTAGCAACTCGACGCACCGGTCGAGGCGGGACGTGGGTTCGAGGTCGGGAATGATCGCGACGACGTAAGGCTCGCCTTCCCGGTCGATCATGTAGGGATGCGCTTGTAGGCGGGTGATTCCTGCACGGACGGCTGCGGTCGCGCTGCGCCACGTCAACCCGACGGGTGTGCGAGCGAAGGCGGCTCCGATCGCGATACGGGAGCTTGGGGACTTCACGCCGACTTTGCCTCCACGTCCACGTACTCGAGCTCTCGGATGCGCGTGTAGTCGAGGTCGTCGTACCGACTGTGGCAGGCGACCTCGGTGTGATAGGCGAGCATCAGACGCTCTTCGTCGGGTTCGATGATGACGGTGGAGAGTTTCGCGCGGGTGGAGATCGCGGGGCCCTGACCGAATACGGACTCGAAGGTGAAGTAGTGCTTGGGAAGCGAGAATGCCAGCGTCCCACCCGGCGACAGGTTCTTCAGCCCGATGGGCACCCCACCGCGGAGATGAGGGGCGAACTGCTGATCGGGTGGAGCAGACTGGTGAAAACGAGGATCGAAGTCGGTGGGTACCAACGGTTTGCGGGTCTCGAACCACTTCCCGTCGTACGTTCCCGCGAACCGCACCCGCGGCGCCCAATGCGATGCGACAGGGCCGAACCCTGCCGCGCATGGCTGACCGCTCGAAGACTGCTGGTCCACGCGCGCCGCAGGAGTTCCCAGTAGTGTCTTTCGGTCCTTGGCGACGCCGACCCCGACCGGATTCTCAGGGCACAACTCGTGAGCACGAGGGTCCGGGTCGGAGCTGTCATATCCACCGAATGCGTCCTCGTAGCTGAACGGGCTGCGAACGAACGGCTGCGGATGGCCTGGCACGATCTCGCCG
>JBCCQM010000315.1:0-7578 GCA_039024335.1 Myxococcota bacterium | reverse complement strand
GTCTACCATGACCATGTCGGCGGTCTGTTGGCTGACGAAGCCTTCGATATTACCTGAAACGAGGTTCCCCGCGGGGTCACCAACGAACTGAGCGGCAACGGTCGCGTTCTCAAGGGGCAGCGTGAACGAGCCCGCGGCGATCGTGACGGAGCCGATCGCGCTGCTGAAGCATGGACCCGTCGTCGCCTCAGGAGCGCCCGGAGGCTGGTCGTACATCGACAGGTTCGCTGGGTCCGCCGCGTAGCACTCGCCGTCGGCGACGACGGTGTACATGCCCTCGAAGGTCTCTGTCTTCGGGATCACGTCGCACGACGAACCGTCTGGTGCGGTGCAAAGGGAGTTCGCGAAGAATAGCGTCTCGGAGGCGCCATCCGTCTGGTCGAGCGGACGCAGACCCATGACGAAGCCGAGGTCCAGACTTCCATCGCCGTCCTCATCAGAACCGAGCGACACGTTGAGCGGATCGTTCACCACGGAGTCCGTTACGTCGAGACCGATAAAAATCGCGTGCGGGTCACGCAGCTCGAGGGAGTTGATGCGGAAGTACGTGTCGCCGCCCTCGACGCCCGTGGTGTCCGAGGTGTCCTCGGTCTCGCCGCCGTCGGAGCTGCTGTCGGGGTCGACGGTGGGGTCGGTCGTGCTCGACGCGCCGGTCGTCGGGTCACCCGTGGTGGGGGTCTCGGTGGTGGGTCCACCGGTGGTCGGGTCTCCCGTCGGGTCGGTCGTCGAACCGCCGTCGGTATCGGTGTCGGCCGTGCCGCCGCCTGGGCTGGAGTCGTCGCCGCATGCGGAGAGGGCAAGACCAAGGGGCAAGGAAAGGAAAAGGCTCAGGGCTCGACGAGACATGCGGCTGACTATACAAGACGGGATGCAGCGCGAAAAAACCCCGCAGAGCCCGGAACCCGCGCGGAGAAGCTGATAGCGTCGCGGCGATGTCTTGGGGGGCCTCGTTGACGCTCGCGCTGTGCTGCGTGGCTCCTGGAGACAGACAATCCGCGCAGATCGCCCCCCAGTCGCCTCTGCAGCGCGACTATGCGGGGCCAACCTCGGTTCGGCCCGCCGAAGACGGGCTCGCCGCTCCGCAGCGCGCCCAAGAGGTGGAGCCGCACGTCGATCCGCCCCCGCCGGCGGCACGCTCTCGGGCCGACGGCACCCTGCCGCCGACCACGTTCATCGACGTCTCCGCCTACCCACCGCGGGCCCATGCGCTCGCGCGAGGCCTCGAGCAACCCCGCATCCTCACCGTGATGCGCGGGCCCCTCCCCGACGAGGAGGCCATCCTCTTCGCACGCCGCCGCGCGGTGACCTTCCATCCAGGGGCACAAGTCCGAACCCGGATGGGCGCCGTCTCTCCCTTCCGGATTGACGCCGACGGCGGACGCTACGGCGAGGGCGCCTACGTGGCGGGTCGCGTTCGCTGGAACCCCGTGCTCGGCCTCGGCCACCGCGAGCGCATCAAGTTCGTCGGCATGGTCGACGTCGCCAATGGACGGTGGGCGCCGACCCGCTTCGAACCACCGGTGAACGACCTCGTCCGCGACGGCACGACCCCCATCCCGACCGGGCTGCGCACGGTCGACCCGCGTGAGCTCTACCTGCAGTGGACTTCGTCGTATGGACAGCTTCGCGTCGGCCAGATGGCGTTCGGCTGGGGCGAAGGCCTCGTCAGCAACGACGGCAACAACATGGATCGCTTCGGCGATCTCAAGTTCGGCAACGACGGCGACGGCACGATCGTGGAGCGAATCATGTTCGCGACGAAGCCCCTATCCAACGTCCACACTACGGCGCGCGACCTGGTCGTTGGCTTCAGCGCGGACCTGGTGTTTCGGGACCCGAACGCGAGCCTCGTCGAAGGTGACCTCGCAGGACAGGGCATCATCTTTGCCCGCTGGGAGCCGCGCCGCAGCCCCGGAGCCTCGCTGGGTGGCTACATCGCCTATCGTGGTCAGCGAATCGCCGACGACGGGGACGACATCGAGAACGACGACCAGCTGCAAGTCCTGGTCGCAGACTTCGCGGGCCAGGGCTACCGCTACCTTCGCCCCGGGCTCGCGCTGCTCGGCGGCTTCGAAGCGGCCGTGATTCGCGGGCGCACGACGGTTCTGAGGGGCGAGCGCGACTGGCACACGGTCATGCAGGCCGGCGCGGCGGCGAGAGGCTACGTGGGAGACCCCGCGCGGTGGCTCGCAGGCCTCGACGCGGGCTGGTTCAGCGGCGACGGCGACCCCGACGACGGTCAGCTCAACACGTTTCAAGCGGCGCCGGGCTACACCGCAGGCCTGCTGCTCTTTCCCTTCGTTCAGGGATGGCAGAGTGCCCGTTCGGCCTCGCTGGCACGAGATCCAGCGCTCTCGGGCGTTCCGCCCAACGGCGTGGAGCAGGTCCCCACCGACGGCCGCGTCGGCAACGTCGCCTTCGTCCACCCCAAAGCCCGGTATGGGTTCCTCGAGCGATTCGAACTCTGGGGAGGACCGCTCTTCGCGCTGTCCTCCGCGCCCCTGTCCGATCCTTATGCCACGCTGATCGGCGGTGGTGCGCCGACCAACGCGCTGGGCGGCGAGGTGCAGTCGCGACGGCTGGGCACCGAGCTGGATCTAGGCCTGCGCGCCCGCTACGGCTTCCGCGAGCTGTGGTTCCAGGCGGGGGTGCAAGGCGGCGTGCTGTTTCCCGGCCCTGCCTTCGCCGACGCGCAGGGCAGCCGTGACGGTCCGCTGTACGGCGGATGGTTCCGGGCCGAGCTGCGCTACTGAGCCGCCCAGGCCCACCCGCGGTCTGGAACAAACCTGGTAGAACTACCCCGTGCAGGTCTACACCAAGATCCTGATCGGGATGCTCGTCGGCGCCATCGTTGGCCTGACGCTGGGCCCGAACTCGAGCTTTCTCGATGCGGACGTCTACAAGGTCACCGCGTGGGACCGACTCGACCTGCAGACGGACAAGGACGACGCGGACACGGCGCTCAAGCTGCCGCGCTCGACGGGCAAGCCCAAGCCGCTGCGCCTGAAGATCCTCGAGACGCAGGACGCCGAGCTGACCGACGCCAAGGGCGAGTCCAGCACGCTGACCGCATGGTCCAAGGTCGAGCTGCCCATCACCAACCAGCTGCTGCTCCGCGATAAGAACGGCAGCGTGATGAAGGCGCTGGGCGACCCCGCCGCGGGCGACAAGGTCCAGGTGTGGATCAAGCACCAGCACACCGAGCTGGAGAGCGGCGGCTACACCGTGTGGCCCATCCCGATCAGCGGATTCGGCGACACGTTGGTGTCGTGGATGAAGCCGGTCGGCGACGCGTTCATGCGGCTCATCAAGATGGTGATCGTGCCGCTGGTATTCGCCTCCCTGCTCGTCGGCGTGGCAAGCCTCGGCGACATCCGCAAGCTCGGTCGCATGGGCGTGCGTACGCTGGGTCTTTACATGGGCACCACGGCAGCCGCCGTCACGCTCGGATTGGGGGTCGCGCACCTGATCAACCCCGGCTCCTTCATCGATGAACGCAGTCGGGTCGCGCTTCAGGCCCAGTTCGAGGGCGCCGCTGGCAATACGGCCGATGCCGCGGCCGAGGCCCCCTCGACCATCGACAACATCCTCAACATCATCCCTGGCAACCCGGCCGAGTCGTTGGTCACCGGGGACATGCTGCAGGTCATCTTCTTCGCGGTGTTGTTCGGGGTCGCGCTGACGTTCCTCGACAACAAGGACGGGCAACCCGTCGTTACGCTGATGGACCGCGTCCAGAACGCAATGGTCGTCATCATCCATATCGTGATGAAGATCGCCCCCTACGGCGTGGCCGCGCTGGTGGCCGAGGTCGTGGGGACCAGCGGGTTCTCGGTGCTCAAAGGCCTGTTCGTCTACGGACTCACGGTGCTCATCGGCCTCGCCCTACACGGCGTGCTCGTCTACGGGCTAATCGTGAAGTATCTGGCCAAGCTGCCGATTCCAGGCTTCCTGCGGGCGGCCCGGCCTGCGCAGCTCATCGCGTTCTCGACCTCCTCCTCGTCCGCCGCCCTCCCCGTCAGCATGGAGTGCGCCGAGGAGAACCTCGGGGTCAGCAACCCGGTCGCCAGCTTCGTCATCCCGCTCGGCTCGACGGTCAACATGGACGGCACCGCGCTCTACCAGGGCGTCGCCGCGATCTTCATCGCGCAGGTCTTTCAGATGGACCTGAGCATGGGCGACCAGATCGGCATCGTCGCCACCGCGACCATGGCGTCCATCGGCGCGGCGGGTGTACCGGGCGCAGGCATGGTCACGCTGGCGATGGTGCTCACCGCCAGCGGCATCCCCACCGTGGGCGTGGCGCTCATCCTCGGCATGGACCGCCTGCTCGACATGTTCCGCACCGGGCTCAACGTGACCGGCGACCTCGCCGTCACCGCCGCGATGGCGCGCAGCGAAGGCGATGACCTCAAGGTCCTCTCCAAAGACGAGGACAAAGACGACGCCAAGCGAGGCTTCGAGCGACGCCTCGAAGGCGGGCAAGAGCCCATCGAGCCCGAGTAGGCCGCCGGCCCGACGGGCCTGACTAGTTGAGCGGCGCCGACGGTTCTTCGTCTTCGTCGATCGGCGCCTTGTCGGCGTACACCGGCGCCGCGTGGTGGTGCACCAAGCGCCACTGCCCGCCCTCGAGGACGAACACGTTCGTAGCAAGCAACGTGTGCGGTCCGACGCGTTCCTTGCAGATCACGTAGCCCACGGTTCCGACGATCGTCGAGTGCGGATCGGCGCACGAGACCTCGGGCGCCTCGCCGCCGGGCAGGTCGCCCAGAATCGCGTGCCAGCTGGTCATGATGCGCGCGCGGTCGATGAGCACCGGCCACCCCGGGTGGATACAGGCAACCGCTGCCTCTTGCGCCCAGGCATCATCCATCCCGGCCAGATCTTGCTCGGCGAACGCGGCATAGAACCGCGCGTTGGCATCTTCGAGGGCCTGGACGTCGCTCATGCGAGGCGATGTAGCAAGCCCACGGCGGCTCGCCAATGGGCGGCATCGCGGCGCCGGATACGAGAACGGCCCGTGGTACGGTCGTTGGATGATGCGCGCACGCTGGTGGGGCCTCGCGGCCCTCTTGGGCATGGCCTGCTCCGACCCTGCAGTCACCGCAGGCACCGGAACCTCGGCGGGGTCCTCCGGGGGCGATGGCGGCTCGAGCACCGCGGCGGATGCCTCCACCTCGGGGATGAGCGGCACCGTCACGACCGAAGCGGACGCATCCACCGGGCCTGCAGGGCCAATCCCCGCCGTCGGGATCTCAGTCGACTGGGTCGAGGCCAACCAGGCCGTGGGCGTTCGCATCGGCCAAGACGGCGGTGGCGTTGGCGGGGAAGACCGCACCTCGCCCCTGCTCGCAAACCGCATCACGCTCGTGCGCGCGTTCTGGGAGATCCCCGACGACTGGCAGCCGCGCGAGATCGAGGCGCACTTCACCGTCAACTTCCCCGACGGCACCAGCGACACCAAGGTCGACCGGAAGATGGTCGAGGGGCCGAGCTTCATCGGCAACCTGCAGGAGGCGTTCTTCTGGGGCCTGATGGCCGACGAGGCCCAGCCGGGACTCACCTATCACATCGAGCTGTTCGAAACCGACGCCAGCTTCGCCGACGCGTCGGTCACTGAGCCCCCACGCCTGCCCGAAGACGGAAGCGAAGCGTTCGTGGGCATCGAGGACAGCTACCAGCTGCTCAAGGTCGTGCTGGTTCCTTTCAACTACAACGACGGAGCCGACTGCGTCACGCAGCCGGACACCTCCGAGGAGACCATGCAGCTCTTCGAGGACTACCTCTACATGATGAACCCCGTGGACCGCGTCGAGATGACGATCCACGAGAGCGTCGACTGGCCCGACGCGCTGACGAGCTTCGTGCCGCTCAACCAGTACATGGCGGAGCTTCGCTTCGACGAAAATGCGCCCGCAGAGACGTACTACTACGGACTCGTCGACGTGTGCGACGGCGGCCTCGGGGGCGCAGGCGGCCTCGCCAACGGCATCCCGCAAGACCCGACCAGCCCCGACGTGGCCTACCAGCGCGTCAGCTCAGGCCTGTCGCTCGACCCCGAGTGGTCGGCGGAGACCTTCGTCCACGAGGTGGGCCACAGCCAGGGACGCCGACACGTCGCCTGCAACGGCGAAGAAGGGGGCCCCGACCCCACCTACCCCATCGAAGGCGGCGATCTCGGCGAGTGGGGCTTCGGCGTGGTCGACTTCCAGCTGCGCCACCCGACCGTCTACAAGGACTACATGACCTACTGCAACCCAGCGTGGGTCAGCACGTGGGGTCTCAACAAAGTCTTCCCGGTGATTCGTGCCCTGAGCATGTGGGACGAGGGCTACCCCGGAGCCGACGGCGGACGCCCCCAACCCAAGGGCAGCGTGGTGCTGGTGGGCACCGTCCTGCCGAGCGGCGAAGAGGCCTGGTACACGGTCCCCGGCGCGCTCACGGGTCCCACGACGGGCACCGTCGAGTTCGAGACGGCCTCGGGCGTGCTCAGCCAGCCCGCGGAGATCACCGCGCTGCCGGACGCTCAGGGCACGATGATCGTGGCGGAGATCCCCACGGACTTCTCGGCGGTGCGCAGCCTCGTTCGCGTCGAGGGCTCCGAGCGGACGGCCATCGACCTGAACGCGATTCGCGTGCGCCAACCCGCACGCTGAAGGCATTCCCGCCCCGGCCCCAAGGCCACCGTCAGGGAGTAGACTGGCTGCTCCGCCGGGCATGGATCCGTACTTCGACGTCGTCACGGCCGAGCTTCGAGGCTTCGACCTCGGAGACGACGACGAGCTCCTTGGGGAGCTCGTGCGCCGCCGTGCGCAGGTGAAGACCATGGGCTTCGCCGACTGGATGCTGCTCGGCGTCCTGATGCACCGCGCCGGGGTCACCGACGAAGCATTCGGGTGCTTCGAGGCCGCGAGCGGCATGGGCATTCACGTCCCGCTGCCCCGCTACCTGCAGGCGCAGCTCTGCCTCGACCGCGGCGCCCCCGATGAGGCCGAGGCCCTGCTCGACATCGCCGAGGAGCGCAACGAGACCGACCCGGCCGTGCCGCACGCCGAGCTTACCCACGCGCGTGGCTCCGTCGCTCTGACCCGGGGTGATGCCGAGGGCGCGCTCACCTTTTACGCACGCGCGCTCCAGCAGGACGGGAGCAGCTGCCCGCGATGGCTCGACCTGGCCAACCTCTGCCGCGTGCTCGGGCGAACCGAAGACGCATATGAAGCCGCGGTGCAGGCCGCCGAGCTCGGCTCCGACCTCGAACCCCCACACTACACGCTTGCCTGCGCGGCGATGGAAGCGGGCCGCGAGGAGGACGCCCTCAACGCGCTCAGCCGCAGCTTCGCCCTCGACGCCAGCCGCCGACCGATCGCGGCCGAGGACCCGGTGTTCGAACGGCTTCACGACGATCCCCGCTTCCTCGAGCTGTTCGAAGTCGAGTCGGAACCCGACCTGTCGTGGCTCGACGCGTACCCCACGTGGCTTCAGGTGCTCCGGACCGACACCGCGCTGGTCGAGCTCGGCGTACGCTGGCTCGACGGCCGCGAGAGCGCGGAGATCACCGAAGCTCTGCGTTCGTCCTAC
>JBCCQM010000314.1:0-7606 GCA_039024335.1 Myxococcota bacterium | reverse complement strand
CTCAGCGATCCGCATGCTCATCGAGATGAACCTCGTGGTCTGCGAGAAGTCGCGGACCGAAGGGGAGACCACCCGCGGCATTCAGATCGGAGACGGCGCCCCGGCGACCATCTGCGACGGCGACCCCGACCAAGACGGCATTGGCGACTGCGACGAGAACGGACAAAGCCAAGAAGCGATCGTCCGCAACAACATCGTGATGGGCTGCAACAACGGCGGCAGCGCCGCGGGGCTGATGGTGGGCAGCGACCGAGACTCCCGCCTCACCCACAACACCGTCTACGACGCCGAGCCCCGAAGCGCGGGCTTCTACCTGGGCCACCCCGATCACGACACGCTGTGGCGGTTCAGCATCCTGGAGAACGGCGTCAACACCGACGCTGCGGTTCGCCCCCTCGATGAGGCGGACAACGTCATGCCGTCGTTCGAGGAGATGAACGCCATCTTCGCCGCCCCCAGCGAGGGTGACTTCTCGCTCGTCGATGGCAGCACGATCCAGGACTACGGCGCGAGCGACCCCAACGTGCCGCACGACTTTTGCGGCTACCCGCGGGGCGATACGGCTGACCTGGGTGCGATCGAGTATTCGACCGACTACGACGGCACGCCGTGCGCGACGATCGTCAAGCAGATGTACGACCGCATCCCGTAGCTGGCCGTCCGCGTCTCTAGGTCGCCATAGACGTGGCAGAGGTTGAGATCGGGAACTGAGATCGAGATGTCGGGACTCGCGTCGAAATGGTGACTGAACTCCGAGCACGCGGAGGGGCTGAGCTTCTTCAGCCCCCCGTCGTGTACGTTTTGGGGTTCGGAGTGTTGCTGCTTGCGAGTCCTCTCGAGGAGGTTCTCGGTGGTGCGTTCGCGCGTTTCGTCGCGTGCCTCGCGTTCAACGCAGGACTCTTTGCCGTCTTGCGAACACGGCTGCCTCTTTCGTTCCGCCCTTTCACGGTCCTGTTGGGCGGAAGTCTCGGGCTTGTCGTTGCGCTTCCAGCTGCGCTGCGTGGAGACTTCGCCCTACCCAGCGTGGTGCTGTCTTCGGTCGTCGTCGTCGATGCAGCGTGGGAGGAGCTCTTGTTCCGTGGGCTTGCGTTCGACTTTGCGGAGCGGCGTTACGGTCGATGGGGCGCGTTGACGCTGAGCAGTGTCTGTTTCGCAGGCGCGCATCTTCTCGATACCGCCGCGACTGAGCCGCTGGCATTTGCTTACTTGCTCTTGGCAGGTCTCGCGTTGGGGGCGGTTCGGGTTGCCAGCGGAAGCCTTTGGCCGACGCTCGCGCTCCATGCTGCACACAACGTGCTGCTGTCGGGGGTGACCAATGCTGAAGTGGCGTTGGGTTCCGTGGTGCTCATTGCCATGATTGCCATCGTTGCCATGGTCGCAGTGGGCCGGCGTGGGGTCCGTAGCGCGCCTGGTCGTTCTGCTTGAAGCCAGCCGTCGGCCGTGACGGCGCTACCGTCGCCGTCGGCGGACGCTGCCGGCCATCATTCCGAGCATGACGAACGCAAGCGGCGCCCCGGGGCCCCCGCCGACGCTGCATCCGCCAGCGCTGCCTCCCTCGGCCGCGCCGGCGCTGTCGCTGTCGCTGTCGGACTCCGCTTCGCCGCCACTCTCTCCACCGCCCGGTTCCCCCTCGGTTTCGCCGCCGGATTCGGACTCGGTCTCTCCGTCGGTCTCGCCGCCCTCGGTCTCGCCGGCGCTGCCGTCATCGCAGAGCTCCGGGAAGCTGTCGCAGAGCGCACAGTCCTCCAGAAGGACCGCTTCCTCGCCGAGTGCGTCGACGACGCTGCCCCGGACGCACAGCGTCGACGGGTCCGCGTCCGCCGGAACGCTTGCGGTGACCACGTTCACGCCCTGCGCGTCGCGGATGGTTCGACCGACAGCGGCTTCGGGGCCCTGCTCCGCGGGATAGAACGCGACCTCGAGGAACCGAGACCGCGCCCCGTCATCGAAGTCCAGCGCTGCGTCGAGTTCGAGTGTGGCGCGATATCTCGCCGGCTCCGCGCACGAATCGCTCTCGTCGAACGGCTGGAATGCGACCGACAGCGAGGCCGCGATCTCGGCGCTGAGCACCGGACTGCCGTCCGCCGGACCGACCACGTACGACGCAAGCGGAACGAGTTCGCCTTCGTCGGCGTCCGCGCTGATGACGACTGTGGCCCCTTCGCTGGGGCTTTCTGCCAGCGTGAGCAAGAAGTGGTCGGTGGAAAGGAACGTCGACTCCCCGTCGAAGAGCATGGCGGACTCCACTTCGACCTCCTGGTCATCGACGAGTACCTGCAGTTCGGTCTGCGAGAGGTCGGCTTCCAGTACGCCGAGGACGATGTTGTCATTGCTGGCCAGCGTCGCCCCGTCGGCGGGGTGCTGCGAGACGATCCCGGGGATCCAGTCGCAGGCCTGCGCGTCCGCGCTCCAAAGCCCGGCGACGGAGGCGGGGACCAGGAGGGACAGCGCGAGCAAAGACCGGGAGGGCAAGGACATGCATCGATGAACGGTCACGAGTCGTGCCAACGGAAACCGTGGGGCGTTGCGGCTGCAGCACGCGTTTGAGCACGACACGAACGTCACGGCTCATGGCGAACGCGTCAGCGAGTTCCCCGCCCGCGTCTTTACAACACAGCAGAACGTGTCGGATCGTGCGGGGCAGCGTCGCAGGCCGCCATGAGTACGTTTCGCTACGTCCATACCGTCCGATTCAGTGAAGTGGACCGCGCCGGGGTGGCGTTTTTCTCCCGCTTCTTCGAGTGGGCACACCACGCTTGGGAGGCGCTGCTGACCGAGGCCTTCGACGCATGGTTCGACCACATGGAGGGCGCCGGGTTCGGCTTGCCGTTGGTCTCGGCGTCGGCCGAGTTTCGCCGCCCGGCTCGACTGAGCACCGAGGTGTCAATCTCGATCTACGTCAAGCAGCACGATGCGCGCCGCGTCGCGCTCGAGTTCCGGATGCAAAGCCCAGACGGCGTCGAGCTTGCGCGCATCGAACACGTACACGCCTTCATCGATCTGGCCACGTTCCGTCCCGCCGACGGCGACCCCGGCTTCATCGCCCGCTTGCTGGAGTGTGGCCTGGAGCCGCTGCCGGAGCCGAGCTAGCGCCGCGTCGCGATCGCTGGCCGTCAGCTTGAGCCCTTCGAACTCCAGGGGGGCGTAGACCCAGATGCGTGGTCGCTGCGGTGGCGCCAGGTCAGCCAGCGCAGGCGACCACGGGTTGAGCGTTCGTGGGTCGACGTCGCTCGGGTCGACCCAGGCCAGCAGCGCGGTCCCCCAGCGCGCGTTGGCAACGCCCGCACAGAAGGCTCGCTGGATGGGGTTGCGGGTCGTCAGCGTGGTCTGGGTGACGTCCGGCTGGACCCACTCGCCGCCGCTCTTGAACGCGCCGGTGAGACGTCCGGTGACGCGGACCGAGCCGGCGTCGTCGACCTCGCCAGCGTCGGTGGTGGGGACCCAGCCCGGACGCTCTGCATCCGCGGGCGATTGGCCCATCTGTGGCCCGCCTGCGTGCAGCCGGCCATCGAAGGCGGCAACGCGCGCGAACGCCATCGGCGGACCCACGACGCCGGGTCGAAGCGGCTCGGTGGGCGGGCGCGTTGCGAGCTGCGCTGCGGACTCGGTCATGCCCCAGGTGGGGAGCGCGGTCAGGCCGAGCGCCTCGGCGGCCTCGAGATCGCTGGAGGACGATGCCGCGCCCCCGACGAGCGCCCATCGCAGCCGCGACGGAAACGGGGCGCCGTCTCGGCGAGCGACGAGCGCTCGGAGCATCTGCGGAACCACCGAAAGCTGCGTGACGGGCAGCGACTCGATGGTCTCGTGCACGGCGTCGGCATTCCATCCGTCGACCCAGACGACCGCGGTGCCCAAAACCGCCGTTCGGATCAAAATCGACAGCCCACCGACGTGCCAGGTCGGCAGGCAGCACAGCCACGCGTCGTCGAGGTGGTGACCCAGACGCTGCGCCGAACCCATCGCGGCGAACACCGCTCGATCGACCGTGAGCGGGACGAGCGTCGCAGGGCCATGACTGCCCGAGGTCGCGAGGACCGCGAGCCGGCGGTCTGCAATCCAGGGCTCGGGCTCGACCGAACCCGAGCTGCATGTCAGCGCGTCCGGCTGAAGCACGGCGGTGGCGTTCACCTCGTCCCGGGTTCGTTGCAGCGCGTCGGCCGTGGACCACGGAGAGGCCATGACCGCCGTGGCCCCGAGCCACCACAAGGCGTGGACGGTCCAGAACGTGGCCAGCGAATCATCGGCTTGCACGAGGACGGCATCGCCCGCGCGAATGCCCTGGTCGGCCACGTGGCGCGCGCGTCCGGACACTTCGTCGGCAAACTCGCGGGCCGTCCAGCGCGCAGCGCCGGCGTACAGCACGACGCGATGTGGCGTCGCCCGAGCGTTGGCCCAGACCGGGTTGGCGATGGGGAGCATCGCGGTCATGGCGTGGGGCGTGCTCCCAGACCGGGCGCCCGCGCGTGCGCCAACCGACCGCCGTGCAGCGTTGGCCCCTCCACGCGGACCGGCGTCGTCAAGCCACACGCGCTCGGCAGACGCAGCGCGCACGCGAGGTGGACCGCTGCGGCCACGCCCACCGGAGATTCGAGCGCGCTCGTCAGGACGACCCGGCCGCCGCGTGCCTGCCACTGCTCGGCGCGCGTCGAGGTCGCGAGCAAGCCCCCGTCGAACATCGGCTTGAGCACCAGCGTGTCGGCGGCACCCGTGGCCAGGAGCGTGTGGGTCCATTCGACCGCGGAGGCTTTCTGGTCGACCGCCAGTGCAACGCCGTGCTTCGAGAGCGCCAACCACGCCTCAGCGTCGGTCGCCGCGATCGGGTCTTCGACGTACTCGATGTCGAGCTCTCGCAGGGCGAGCAGCAGCGCGTGTGCCTCGTCGAGCGTGAGCCGCCCGCCGGGGTCGAGGCGGATGCGGGTGGAGGCGGGCACGGCCTGCCGAACCGCGCGCACGCGGGTCAGGTCGTCGAGGGTCTTGAGCTTGATCTTCAGCGTTGTGAAGCCTTCGGCCACCGCTCGGACGGCGTCGTCGGTTCCCGAGACCAGGGCGTTGATGGCGACGCTCGCCTCGGCGTCGGGCCGGAGCAGGTCTGCGATGGGTCGTTCGGCGGCTTGGCCGACGAGATCGAGCGCTGCGGATTCCCACGCATAGCGCACGGGGGACGGCGCGTCGGACAGCTCCGGCGGCACGAGGCGTTCGAGACTGGACAGCTCGCGGTCCACGGCCAGCGTGCAGGCGCGCTCGGCCCATTCCTGGAGCGTTTCGAGCGGCGGAGCGAACCCTGGCCACGTCGCGTATTCACCCAGACCACGCCGCCCGTGCTCGTCTTCCAGCCACAGCCAGCCTCCGTGTCGAGTGCCGTCGGTCGGCGGACCGCTCGGCAACCGATACGGCTGCGTGTGGGCGCGCTTCAGGACGACCAAAGCACTCCGACGACGAACAGCAGGCCCTCGAGCGCGACCAGGGCTGCGGTTCGACCGAGCCAGGGGTTGAGCTGCTCGGGCGCGAGCGTGACGATGCGGTGCGACGCGACGACGGCGAAGGGCACGCCGGCCCATGTGATCCACAGCCCGGGGTCGGTCTGGGCCATCGCGGCGAACAGGCCGAACGCACCGGCCAAGCACAGCAGGTACTCCAGGTGTCCGAATCGCGTGCCGAAGCGAACGACCAGCGTCCGCTTCTTGGAGCGCGCGTCGCCCTCGCGGTCTCGCAGATTGTTCACGACCAAGATCGCGGTCGAGAGCAGTCCGAACGCGGAGCCGGCGAGCAGCACGTCCGAGGTGAGCGCGAGCGCCTGGACGTAGTACGTCCCCGCGACGGCCACCACGCCGAAAAACAGGAACACGAAGAAGTCCGCGATGCCGACGTACGCGAGCGGTGCCGGTCCGCCCGTGTATGCGAGGCCCGAGAGGATGCTGAGCACGCCGATGCCCACGATCGGCCATCCGCCGCGCCACATGAGCCAGCTTCCCGCCACGACCGCCAGGCCGAATGCGACCAGCGTTCCGATGCGGAGGGCGCGGGGCGTCAGCCAGCCCATCTGGGCCGCGCGCGGAGGACCCAGGCGCGCCTCGTCGTCAGTGCAGCGTTCGAAGTCCGAGACGTCGTTGTGCAGGTTGGTCCCGACCTGAATCGCGATCGCGCCGAGCAGCGCCAAGACGGCGCTCGGCCAGTGGCTCAGGCCGTCGCGCGCGGCGAGCACGGTTCCGACCATGACGGGGATGACGGCCGCGCTCAGCGTCTTGGGTCGCGTTGCGGTGAGCCACGCCCGAAGCGGCGATACCTGCGAGCTCGTCGAGATCATGAGAGCGCATCCTCGGTTGCCGCGACGCAGTCCGCAACCATCGCGGCACGCCGCTGTCGGCTGTGCTCGGCGTCGACCTGGACTCGAATCACGCGCGGTCGTCGGGACCCGGCGGCCTCGGCAATTGCGGCCTGCAGTGCTTCGCGTCCCTGGAGGTCCTGCGCTTCGAGCCCCGCGGCCTGCCCCGTCTTCACCGCAGAGCGCTCCGAGGGCGTCACGAAGACCTCGCGGAACCCGGGCTGGCTGCGGATCGGCAGCTGCTCGAAGATCCGACCGCCGCCGTTGTCGACCACGACGATCGTCAGCGGGCGATCGTACGGCAGCTGATGCAGGGAGCCGACGTCGTGCTCGAACGTCACGTCGCCCAGCACCACCAACCCCGGCTCGTCGTGGGCCCACGCGTGCCCCCACGCCGTGGCGATGGTGCCGTCGATTCCGTTGGCGCCGCGGTTGCACAGCATTCGCGCCTGCGACCGATGGAGCAGCGCGTCGGCGTCGCGAATCGAGAGGCTGTTCCCCACGAAGGCCCAGCGACCCTTCCAGGCCTGGAGGGCGTGGCGGACCACGGCGCCGTCCCAGTCCATGGGCGTCGTCGCCGACGCGACCACCGGCTGGAGGGCGCTCGAGGTCGTACGCCAGGCCGCCTGCCAGGCCGTCGATGCACGGGGCAGCTCGTCACGCAGCGCCAAGACGCCTTCGGCCCGGCCCTGCATCACGGCCGCAACGGTGTGGGAGGGGTCGGTCCACTGGGCCGCGGGATTGATGGCGAAGGCCGTCGCCCCGGATTCGGCCAGCCACGTCAGTACCCACTTCGAGATCGGCGCCCGTCCGAACCACAGCGCAAAGTCGGGCCGGAGCGCCTGGCGAACCCGCTCGGAGCGAAGCAGCAGGTCGGCGTGCGGAACCGAGGCCGCGTGGGTGCGGGACGTCGAGAGGACGTCGGCAACGAGAGGCCAACCCGTGGCCTCGGCCAGCGCAGCCGCGGCGCTCGACCGCTGGGAGTCCCAGGGGGCGAACGACGGGCCGTCGATGATGACCGGCCGCTTTGCCTGCTCGGCCGACCTGCGCAGTCGGTCGAGGGCGGCGGGAGACAGCGTGGGCTGGGACGCAAAGACTCGGCGGGTCTCCGGCTCGGGTCGTGAGCGCGCCTGGGGCGGGTCGAGTGGCTTGCGCAGCGGAATGTTGAGATGAACCGGCCCACGCTCCAAGGCGGCGAGGGCGATCGCCAGTCGCGTCTCGGCGGGGTCGGCCGCCGCTGGCACGTCGTCGTCGAGCACCGCGGAGCACGTGATCTCATCTTCG
>JBCCQM010000313.1:0-7622 GCA_039024335.1 Myxococcota bacterium | reverse complement strand
GCGCCCATCGAAGCAACGCCACACACCGCCCCGGCTCGTGTCGCCACCACCATGTGCTGACCCGGCTGCGCGAGCCACCGCTCTACGTTCTCGACCGTCTTGTTCGCGAGCCAGTCGGCCAGTGCGGCGGCGTCGTTGCCGTGGTCCGCGACGCAGAGAACCGTGATCGACTGGCGCAGCACCGCTACGATCGCGGCCGCGTCCTCGAGCATGGCTTCCCGGACGGCGGTCTCGTCGATCATGTGACGAGCATACGCGGTTGGGCCAGCCGGCCTCCGAGCTCAACCGTCGTGAGCGGGAGACGGACCCAGAGACACGGTGACGACGAGTCCGGGGGGCGCAGACAAGGACACGGCACCCTCGTGTAGCGCGGCAATCTCGGTGACGATCGCGAGGCCGAGGCCGTGTCCATCTGAGGCTGCTCCGCGCACGAAGGGATCGAGCACGGTGGCGTGGCGGTCCTCGGCGATGCCCGGGCCATCGTCGCCGACGCGCAGGGTGTCGTTGGCGACTTCGATCCATCGCTGGCTCGAGGGAGCATGCTCGACGCTGTTGCGAAGCAGGTTGCGGAGGAGTCGAGCGACGAGGTTCGCGTCGGCGTTCGCGGTGCCCGTGCCGCGCACGTCGACGTCGCTCCAGCCTTGGGCGACGACGTCTTGCGCGAGCCGATGCAGGTCGACGGGCTCACGGTTGAGCGCGCGCGGCCCCACCATCCGTAACCGGGAGAGGTCGAGCATCTCGGTCAACATGGCGTCGAAGACTTCAATGTCCTGCTCCACGCGGTCGAGTCGCTTGCTCGGTGCCCCCTCGCGCCGGGCGAGCTCGAGCTCCAGGCGAATCCGCGTCAGGGGCGTTCGAAGCTCGTGGGAGAGGCCCGCCATCTGCTGTCGTTCGGCCTCGATGAGACTCTGCAGCTGTTCGGCCATGCGGTTGACGGCACTCGCCACGCGTCGGACCTCTCGGTTGCCCGCGTGCTCGTCGAGTCGCTCCGCCAGGTTGCCCTCGGCGATGCGGGCCAAGCTCTCCTCGGCGCGTTCTTGATGGCGGTTGGCCCGGCGGCTCAGACCGAACATCAGCAGGATGATTGGGATTCCGCCGCCGATCAGCGCCAGCGCAAACGTGGTGCCATACGGAAGGTCCTCTTCGATGACCACCCAAGTTCGGCCCGTCCACGCGGCGATCTCGTACTTGCCGCCTGATCGCTTCCAGGTCGTACCGCGGGCGGTTTCATTGCGGACCCATGCGTCGCCAGGCGGTGGCTCGTCGGGCTGTCCCAGGTAGACACGCAGGTCGATGCCTCGGCTCGCTTCGATCTCGGGCTTGCTCATGCCCTCGCGCATGAGTTCCGCGGCGTCGAGGACTTGCTGCGTTCGTGCGCGCTCCCGTTCTCCGATGGCCGGACGGATCACGAGCGCCTGGACGGTGATCCACGCGAGCGCGAGCGTGACGCCCACCGTCCCGATGATTCCCAGCAGCAGCTGCGTTCGGCGGTTCACGGATCGTCCCGCCGCACGTTCACCTGGTAGCCAACCCCTCGGATGGTGCGAATCCAGCGAGGCGCGCCAGGCGTTTCGCCCAGCTTCTTTCGAATGTTGCTGATGTGCACGTCGATGGCGCGATCGAAGGCGGTGAACTCGGCTCCGCGCGCAAGCTCCATCAATCGTTCGCGGGGCACGACGCGGCCCGCACGTTCGACGAGGGCCCGGAGAATGTCGAACTCGGCGCCGGTGAGGTGGACCTCTTGCTCGTCGATGTGAACGAGTCGAGCCGCGCGGTCGAGTCGCAGCCCGCGGACCTGCAGCACCGACTCGACGGCGTCGCCCTCGGCGAGCGGACTGCGGCGGGCGAGCGCCTCGATCCGCGCAAGTAGCTCTTGCGCGTGGAACGGCTTGGCCAGGTAGTCATCGGCGCCCAGGCGGAGTCCGTCGACGCGGTCTTCGGGCGCGCCGCGGGCCGAAAGCATCAGGATGCGCACCGACGAGAACGAGCGGATCTCAGCGCAGACCGAGTACCCGTCGCGGCCCGGCAGCATCACGTCGAGGATGACCAAGTCGACGGGCGCCGCGCGGAGGTGTGCGAGCCCATCTTCACCGCTCGACACGGAGACGACGTGGTGCGGCTCCATCGCGAGCAGCTCCTCGAGCAGCGCGGCGGTCCGCACGTCGTCTTCCACGATGAGGATGTTCATGGGCGTACTGTTCAGTCGTAGCCGGCCGCGGCCGCTCCGAATCTAAAGAACTGTAAGGGTGCATGAAATGGCCCTTTCGCGCCGTTAGAACAGAAATCGGGACGCCCTCGCCCGCCATGACGCACCGAACCCGTACAACCGCGCGCAGCGTCCTCCTGCTTGCATCCGTGTCGGTCTTGGGCTGCGTGGGCGGTGCAGGCGCCGAGTCCGTCGCGGCCGCGTCGACGTCCTCGACCGGGACCGACGACGGCATGCTCGAGGCGACGGACACTGGCATCGGTGAGGGGTCGAGCGGCTCCGACAGTGGCGCCGACGTGGTGCCGTGTGCGGCCGCCCTGGGGCTCTACGTCGACGACGCATGCCGGGTGCTCGCCGATGGCGTCCTTTCGTTCACGCCGCAGTACCCGCTGTGGAGCGACGGCGTCGCGAAGGAGCGCTACGCATTCATCCCGCCCGGAGCGTCCATCGACGTCGGCGACCCGAACGCATGGGTGTTTCCGGTCGGCACTCGCTTTTGGAAGCACTTTGCAACCGCAGACGGGCGGCGTCTCGAGACGCGCGTCCTCGCGAAGACCGCCGACCTCAAGGGCGTGCCGGGTTGGACGTTCGAAACGTATGCCTGGAACGAAGCCGGTGACGACGTCACGCGCGTGACCGATGGCCGGCGGGACGTGTTGGGAACCGAGCACGACATTCCCGCCGAGTCCGACTGCGCCGAGTGTCACAGCGGCGGTGAGAACGACTGGGACGCGTCGGTCGAGCAAGATGCGTTGCTCGACCTTGCGCTTGGCTTCGGGGCCATCCAGCTCAATCACGACGGCAGCGAAACCACGCTGGAGAGCCTCGCCGCGGACGGGTGGCTCGACGGACCGATCGCAGCCGAGGACGCCCTGATCCCAGGCGACGCCACCGCACGGGCGGCGCTGGGCTACCTGCACGCCAACTGCGGCTCGTGCCACGGGGGCGCCAAGCCGGCGAAGCGACTGACGATGCTCGTTCCGGTGGGAGCGTCGAGCGTCGAAGATACGCCGACCTACCAAGGCACGGTCGGCGTGCCCACCGACCGCAACGAGCAGGCGACCGGGGTCGAGGAGATGCCGGCCACGCGCATCGCCCCTGGGGAGCCTGAAAACAGCGCGCTGTTGTGGCGCATGCTGCAGCGTGGCGGAGGCGATGCGCCGATGCCTCCGCTGGCGACCGACCAGGTCGACGACGCAGGCGTGCAGGCGGTCACCGCATGGATCGAGGAGCTTCAATGAGCGCGGCCTGTCGTCTCGTCGTCGCTTCGCTCCTGGCCACGGGCTGTGGAGGCCAACGCTTCGAGCCGGATCCGTACGATGTCGACTTCGACATCCCGCGCAGCGAGTCCTTTCCGCAGCAGCTGTCCGCATACGGGCTCTTCGAGGAGCCGATGGCTTCGCTGCGTCCTGGGGAGCGCGTCGTCCCGTACGAACTCTCGTCGGAGCTGTTCACCGACTACGCCGAAAAGCAGCGCCTGCTCAGGTTGCCCATCGATGAAGTGATCACGATCCGCGACGATGGGGCGCTCGAGTATCCCGAGGGCGCGGTCCTCGTGAAGACGTTCTTCTATCCCTCCGACATGCGCGACCCGTCGGCGTCACGACGCATCCTCGAGACGCGGCTTCTGGTGAAGAATGCCGGCCAGTGGAACGCCGCCACCTACCTGTGGAACGAGCCCCAGACCGACGCCACGCTGCTCCTCGACGGCACCAGCACTGCCGTCTCCTGGCTCGACGAATCCGGCAAGTCCCGCACCACCGACTACGTCGTCCCGCACGAGCGCGAGTGCGTCACCTGTCATCAGTCCGACGGAGACGCCGTCTTCATTGGCCCCACGCTGCGTAACCTCAACCGCTCCGTCGAGCGCGATGGCAGCGAGCTCAACCAGCTCGACCATCTACAGGCCCAGGGCATCTTGGCCGACGTCGAGGCCGCCTCTGCGCCCAGCGTCCCCAACGACAAAGACGCCAGCCTGAGCCTGACCGACCGCGCGCGTGCCTACCTCGACATCAACTGCGCCCACTGTCACAGCCCCGGGCGCTGGGATGAAGCCGCCCGCCGCGACCTCGACTTCCGCTACGCCACCCCGCTCGGCCAAACGGGCCTGACCGACAAGCCAGACCGCGTCGTCCGACAGCTTCGCGACGGGAGCATGCCCTATCTGGGCACCACGCTCCGCCACGATGAGGGCGTGGCGCTGGTGCTCGAGTATCTCGAGAGCCTGTAGTTCTGCGCGCTACGTTGGCGGCTGCTAGATGAAGCCGCAGTCGCCGTTGCAGAAGTCGCGCAGGTCGGTGTTGCCGATGAAGCCGCAGCTTCCGTTGCACAGGTCGCGGAAGTCCCCGTCATCGATGAATCCGCAGCTCCCGTTGCAGAAGTCGCGCAGGTCGCTGTCGTCGATGAAGCCGCAGTCGCCGTTGCAGAAGTCGCGAAGGTCGCTGTTGTCGATGAAGCCGCAGCTTCCGTTGCAGAAGTCGCGGAGATCACCGTCGTCCACGAAGCCGCAGTCGGCATCGCACATGTCGTTGCCGTCGCTTGAGGAGCCGTTCATGAAGTACCAAGCGGCTGCCCGCCGGTGAAGCGCGTCGACGTCCACCTCGCCGGCTGTCGTCATGTCGCCCGTCGTGGTGGGACCGGTCTCCGTGCTGACGCCGGCGTCGTCGGTCGAGCTGCTCGTCGAGGTTGAGCCGCCGCTGTCTCCGAGCCCGGCGGTCGTGCTGGTCGAGGACCCCGCGCCCGCGCTGGGGTCCCAGCCGGAGCTCGACGACCCGGCGGTGCTTGCTCCCGTGGACGCTGAGGTTGCGGTCGATGTCGACGTCGAGCTCGAGGTCCTGCTGCCGCTCACCTCACCCGAGGAGCCCGCGTCCGCACCTGTCGCGCTCTGACCCCCGCTGAGCGACGCGTTCCCGCCTTCAGGCTCGATCGAGCAGCCGAGCGCCAGCACGAGGGCGAACAGCGAGATGCGAGTACGCGACACAAAGCTCAGTGTCCCCGATCCCAGAGCTGCTTGCAGCTCGCGGTCACGGCGTAGGCCCTCTTGAACGCCCGCAAATCGAGCCCCGGCGCCTCGCGGGAAGAGCTCCCGCGAAACGCCTTGGAGGGCTACTGGAGCGGAGGAGGAGGGATTCGAACCCCCGGTGGGTTTGACCCCACAACGGATTTCAAGTCCGCCACCATCGGCCACTCGGACACTCCTCCGTGGGGCGGGAGTATGGGGGATTTGGTGCGGGGGCGCCAGGTCGAGTTTGCGGTGGTGGCCGTCGATGGTGGCGGAGCACGGGTCGAGGGCTCTACGGTCGCGTGTGGGGCACTGCGTCACGGTCGATGGCGCGGTCCAGTGTTCCGTATCGTGGACGCCGCAGTCGTGCCGCGACACGCGAGCGAGCGCTGGTCGTGTACTCGACCCGCCTCGTCCTTCCGCCCTCTGCATGGGCGTCTGCCACCGCGTGCAGGGCGGCGGCAGCCGCAACGCGGTTCGGCTGGAACGAACTGTTGCGCGTCGACCCCTTGCGTGCCCCCCGGCGGGATCCACGTTGCATGCCATGAGCGAATCCCGTCGATCCGTCGCCTCCGTGCATGTCGCTCGCGAGCAGCACGAGGGTGGCGGCTTCATCGTGCGTCGTCCGTTCCCCAGCGGTGGACTGCCGAACCTCGATCCGATCCTGCTCCTCGACGAGCTGGGCCCGATCGACTACGCGCCTGGAAAGGCGATCGGAGCCCCCGACCATCCCCATCGAGGCATGGAGACGGTGACGTATCTGCTCGAAGGCGAGGGCGCGCACGCGGACAGTGCAGGCAATGCGGGCACGCTATCGGCGGGTGACGTGCAGTGGATGACCGCAGGCGCCGGGGTGGTGCACCGTGAGATGCCGAGCCTCCGCATGCAGCGCGAAGGCGGCCGCTCCCACGGGTTTCAGATCTGGGTGAACCTGCCGCGAGTTCACAAGATGACCCCGCCGAAGTACCAGGAGATCTCCGCCGCGTCGGTGCCTACCGTCGAGGTTGAGGGTGCGCGCGGTCGCATTCTGGCGGGGGACGTCCTCGGGACCTCGGCGGTGATCGAGACCTTCGTCCCGATCCTGATTCACCACTGGTCCCTCGAGCCCAAGGCCACGCTCGAGCTCCCCACCCCGGTGAAGCACACCGTCGCGGTGTATGTGTTCGATGGAGACGTCGTCATCGACGGCCAGAGCGTTCGACGCGGGGAGCTGGCGGTCACGACCCTTGGTGACGCGTTGACGCTCTCGTCGGAAACGGGCGCGGAGCTGATGCTGCTCGGAGGCCAACCCCTCGAAGAGCCGATCGCGTGGCAGGGTCCGTTCGTCATGAACACGCGCGAGGAACTCATGCAGGCGTTTGCCGACTTTCAAGCAGGCCGCATGGGAACCATTGCGGCGGAGATCGTTCGCGCTTGAGCACGCACCGATGACGTTCGTTCGTTGATGGGGTCAACGCTGCCAGGGGGCTGCTGGCGAAGGTCAGCCCCCTGGCGAACGAGCGAGGCTGCGTGATGGCTTTCGTCAAAGGCTGCTAAGGTGGGGTCGTGACGTCCCGCATCATCCTGCATGGAAAACAAGCCGGAAACGAAGGTCTTCGCGCAGCGGTGGCCTCGGTACGGGCGGGGGACGTTGAGGTCGACGTTCGTGTGACCTGGGAGGCGGGAGACGCAGCGCGGTTGGCTCTCGAGGCCAGTCGCGACGGCGTTGAGCGCGTGATCGCCGGAGGCGGCGATGGAACGGTGAACGAGGTCCTTGCGGGATTACGTGCGGCCCAGTTCGATGGGGTCATGGGGGTGTTGCCCCTCGGAACGGCCAACGATTTCGCCCGGTCTGCGGGCATTCCTATGGATCTGGACGCGGCGCTCAGGTTGGCCACCTCTGAAGCCCCGAGTCGCATCGATGTCGGCCGCGCGGGCGACCGCGTGTTCCTCAATGTCGCGACCGGAGGGTTCGGGACGCAGATCACCGTCGAAACGGATCCCCGGCTGAAGAAGGCGATGGGTGGAGCAGCCTACCTGCTGACCGGGGTTACGCGTTTCTCCTCGATTCAGCCGGTGTACTGCCAGCTGCGGACCCCCGACGAAGTCTGGCGAGGCCATGTGCTGGTGTTCGCAGCTGGCAACGGTCGGCAAGCGGGGGGCGGGCAAGTTCTCTGCCCCGAAGCTATGCTCGACGACGGTTTGCTCGACGTCACGGTGCTCGAGGCTCCGCCCAAGGAGGCACTTCCGGAGACGGTCGGCAAACTGATGACGCGTGGTCCGGACGCGCTCGAAGCGTTGACGCGACGGTGGCGCACGCCCTGGGTCGAGGTCGAAGCGGACGCGGGTATGCACATCAACCTCGATGGAGAGCCCACGCATGCGTCCCGACATCGATTCGAAGTCGACGCGGGCGGCTTGCTGTTTGCGCTTCCG
>JBCCQM010000312.1:0-7786 GCA_039024335.1 Myxococcota bacterium | reverse complement strand
GACGCAGCACGAGCTGCCGGCCCCCGCAGGAGCGGTACTCCTTGAGAACCTCCATCAGTAGACCACCACGGAGCGGATCGACTCGCCCGAATGCATCAGGTCGAAGGCGTCGTTGATCTTCTCGAGCGGCATCTGGTGCGTGATGAGGTCGTCGATGTTGATCTTGCCCTCGAGATACCAGTCGACGATCTTGGGCACGTCGGTTCGGCCCCGGGCGCCGCCAAAGGCCGACCCCTTCCAGACGCGACCGGTCACGAGCTGGAACGGACGGGTGGAGATTTCCTGCCCTGCCCCGGCAACGCCGATGATGATGCTCTCGCCCCAGCCCTTGTGGCAGCACTCGAGCGCGTCACGCATGACGTCGACGTTGCCGATGCACTCGAACGAGTAGTCCGCGCCGCCACCGGTCAGCTCGACGATGTGGGCTGCGAGCGGGGCGTCGAGCTCCTTGGGGTTCACGAAGTCGGTCATGCCGAAGGCCTCGGCGAGCTCGCGCTTTGCGGGGTTGATGTCGACGCCCACGATCCGGCCGGCACCAACCATCTTGGCGCCTTGGATCACGTTGAGGCCGATGCCACCGAGGCCGAACACCACCACGGTGGAGCCGGGCTCGACCTTGGCCGTGTAGACGACCGCGCCAATGCCCGTGGTGACGCCGCAGCCGATGTAGCAGACCTTGTCGAACGGCGCGGCCTTGGGGATCTTGGCCAGCGAGATCTCGGGAAGCACCGTGTAGTTCGAGAACGTCGACGTGCCCATGTAGTGATAGATGGGCTTGCCGTTCATCGAGAAGCGGCTCGTGCCGTCGGGCATCAGGCCCTTGCCCTGGGTCGAGCGGATCTTCTGACAGAGGTTGGTCTTGGGATTCAGGCAGAAGCTGCACTCACGACACTCGGGCGTGTACAGCGGGATGACGTGGTCATCGACCGCGACGGAGGTGACGCCGGGGCCGACCTCGCGCACGATGCCCGCGCCTTCGTGACCGAGGACGGCGGGAAAGATGCCTTCGGGGTCCGCACCCGAGAGCGTGAACTCGTCCGTATGGCACACGCCCGTGGCCATGATCTCGACGAGGACCTCGCCCTCCTTGGGACCTTCGAGATCGAGTTCAACGACTTCAAGAGGCTTCTTGGCCTCCACGGCAATGGCAGCGCGCGTCTTCATGGGCGTGCGAAGCATAGACGACCGCACCACGTCCGACGACCAACCTGCAGGAACGCTCCGTTCAACTGCACGCTTTGGCGTGATGCATCGGTCCGCGGCGACGATTGCTGCGTGGGGGCTCCATGTATCGACAAATTGCAACACTATTGCAAAAGGCAGTTCCGCCAGCGCCGCTGTTCCGACACGGGTTCAACCTTTCCCCGATGTATCGAAGCTCGGGCGGCCGGATCACGTACGTCTCCGACGATCTGCATCGGGTGGACGTGGAGTTGCCGCTGACCTGGCGAAACCGAAACTACGTCGGCACGATGTTCGGCGGCAGCATGCTGTCGGCGACGGACCCGATCTACATGGTTCAGCTGCTCAACATCCTTGGCGACGGCTTCGTCGTCTGGGACAAGTCGGTCTCGCTGGCCTTTCGACGCCCCGCCAAGAGCACCCTGCACGCCCGCTTCGAGTACCTCCCGGACGAGGTCGAGCACCTCCGTCGCATGGCGCATGCCCAGGGCTCGCTCGACTGGGAAAAGCCCGTCGAGCTGCGTGACGCCGACGAGACCGTGATCGCTTCGGGTACGAAGACGATCTACGTCGCGACCAAGGAACACCACCGTCGCCGGGCGGCACGATCACGCGCCTCCGGGTGACGTGCGATCGCGCGGCTGGGTTGGCGCCTGCGTTCGGCCAACTGGGAACCTTCGGCACGCCTTCAGGCACGTCCCTGCCGGTCGCCCGATGACCCGCACGATCGTCCCTCTTCTCTCGCTCGGTGTTCTCCTTCTCGCAGGCTGCGACGACGGCGAGGCCGCGGCGCGCCCCATGGAGCTCACGGGCTCCGGCGGCATGTGCGAATAAGAAGCTGCCGCGCTCGCGGGGACCTGCGGCGACGATGAGGCCTGCTTGAGCTACGCGCAGTCTTTGCTCGAAGACTGCGAGGCGCTGGCCTCGGGAAAAGCCGACGTCAGCGGCCTCTCGAGCTGGCTCAAGGACGAGTGGATCGAGCGAGGCCGCCGCTGCCACGCCGCGAACGATCTCGAATGCCTGGTCGACAACTTCGCATGGGCCGCCTGGGGCTGGCGGAACGTGTACTGGTACCCCGAAGCCGCGGCAGCGATGGACAACTTCCTCACCTGCGAGAAGCCTGTGCTGGAAATCCCCCAGGAACAGTTCTTTGCAGTGACCGCCGGCAACGCGTGGTTCGAGCAGCAGGGCTGGAAGTCGCTGGGCACCGTGCTGGAGGAGTCCGAGGACGAGGTCCGCACCTGGCTCACGACGTCTGATCCGCTCGAGAAGGGACAAGGAAGCCACGACCTCGGCGGCTTCGGCATGGTCCACGGATGGGAGAACGTCCGCCTGACCATCGGTCGATTCACGCTCGACGTCGAAGCCGAGCTGGTGGCGTGGGACGCCACGGTCGAGCAGGGCACGGTCGAGCTGCATATGACCTTCATCGACCGCTACGACTTCCACCCCACACGCAACGACGAAGCGAGCGGCGGGGGCGACTACGCCAACGTGTTCCCGTATCACGACTGGGCCGTGACCTTGGTCGACGAGGGCCGCGCCTGCGAGTTCGACGTGACGGGGGACTACCGCGTCGAGCTGCCCATCGACGCTGCGTTCCTCGCGGGTTGATTCTCGACGAACAAGCTAGGTCCGCGCGCGCTTCCGCTTGCGGAACTCGCCGCCGTCGCCGGAGGCGCCGTTGGCGATCCACATGCGAGGCGTGCTGGCGCTCCACAGCGGCACGCCGATCGGGGACATGGAGATCAGCGCGGTCGGCAACACGCCTGCGGTCCGCCGCTCAGTGAGGTCAACCGGGATCCCGTACGGCATCGTGCAGAGTTCCTCGTAGTTGACGGACGCCACGTCATGTTGCCCGCCTGGGTCACCTGGCAACTCCGGTACTTGGCCAGCTTCACCACCCCACGGCTCTCGTTCGGCTTCGTGTTGACACTCAAGCGGCCAACCCGGCCTGAACAGGCTTTCCGAGCCCCCGACCGATTTAGGGAAAAAATCTGGAAAAACGCTGCAAGTCTCGTGGGACACAGTGTTTACCGTTCAAACAGGCCGCGCCATGCTCCACGAAGCCAGGAGCGACATGGGCGTTGCCCCCTTGCGTACCGGCGAGTGATGTCCGGCGGGAAACGGGATACAGAAGAAATGGTTGGAACGTTGAAGAACCGCGAGCGCAGTCTCTGCCTCCCTTTGATTCTCGCGGCGTCGATCGCCTGCGTCGCGTGCGACTCCGGGTCTACGGAAGAGCAAGCGAAACCGGGCCCGCAGAGCCCCACACCCACCGAGAACGCATCGGCTCCCGACACTGCCAAAGGAGACACGAAGTGCGGCATCAGCGACTACGCCCAGGTCGAGGCCGAGCTTCGAACGGTGGCGGAGAAGGCTGCGAAGCAGTGCAAAACCGCCGGGAGCCTGCCCAGCGACGGTGTCTTCGAGGGCGATCGATCGAAGTTCAGCTGGGCGGCGATGCCGTCGGATCAGAGCACCACGTATGAAATGGTCAGCAACAGCGGCACGAAGGCGGACGGGATGCGCCTGACCTGCTACGCAGCAGACTGTACGTGTGGACCCATCATGTCGAAGTCACTCGCGGGCGAATACGAGGCCCTCGAGGAGGCCTCCACGATGCTGACGCTGCACGGCCATTCCGGGTCGATTGTTGGTGGAGCTCCCAACGGGCCCGAGCGGCTCCTCCAGGACCATGCGAAGAAGCACCCGAACGGAGAGCTTGCGTCGGTGCGCGAAGCCTACCGACGGCGATTCGCCAAGCTGTGGGCAGACGCGGGGAAACCTGAGCCCTCGATTCCAGCGTCGACGCCCTCGAGTCACGCACTGCAGTGTGCGCTGGAAGACCGTGAGGACATCGAAGCAACGCTTCTCGAAATGTCGAAGACTGCGATCGGAAAGTGCAAGGAAACGGGCAGCTTCCCTCTCCAAGGCGTCTTTGCGGGCGACGACAAGAAATACATGTGGTTCGCACAGGCGTCCGGGGGGCGAGCGCTGTACGACGTGCAGAAACTCGGCGCCGACACGGCGTCCGGTCTCAGGCAGGCCTGCTACGAGGACGGCTGCGCATGTGACCCTCCCATTGCAAAGACGCTGGACTCAGAATACTCGTGGCTCGAGGGCGCCCTCGATCAGCTACTCATCAAGGAGGCCGGTAACGATCCGATTCCAAGCGACTCCTCGCGACTCGAGAAGGCCGAACGCGCCCTCGACCGCCACGCCCGCGACTTCCCCAAGGGAGCGCTGAGCGCGGTGCGCGAGCGCTATCGGCGGGACCTCGCCAAAGCGAAGAAAGCCGGCGGCTGACGCCCTCGAAGTCCACGGGCCCGAAGCCATCATGGACGCGAGATTCGACAGCGGTCACTTCTTCGACAGCGACTTACGCTGACTTCGGGTCCACCGGAGGATGTCTCTGCCGTCGGGACCCATGGACACCCCGCTTTGGTCGACGCCGACTTGAAACGGGCACTTCCCGACCTTGCCCGGGAAGATTTTTTCAGCGACGACACCCTGGTCTCTCGTCGATACGAGCTGAACGTTTTGGTCCTGCAGAACAATTTTTACGTCAGGACCAGACCGATAGCTGCAGGTTCGCTTTGTCGGGCGCGGCTCCCCCACATCGGTCGCACGCGTGAAGTAGTCGATCTCGGCGAATGTCCTCGGCTTACCCACGATTGAGTCGTAGAGGGTGTAGATCGCCACTTCCGCATCGTCCGGAGGCTGCGCTACGAGTCTTCCGTCCATGACTTCGCGCATGAAGCGAGATGCGGCGACAGAGACCGGTGCGTAACTCTTGGATTCGATCTCGAGCTTGACCGTTCGAACCTCGCCCTCGTTCGACGTCAGTTCAAGCTCAACCTCGAAGTGGGCCTCGTTGTCGCTGAGCTCTCGGTCCAGGGCCTCGTCAGGCGACAGCGAAGCGACGTGTTCAAGCATGAGGTCGTCGAGATCCAAGAGCGGCTTTTCGAGCGGCTCCCTTCCCACGATGGCCACACGTTGCACTCCCTCGACCAACAACTCAGGCTCGCTGACGCCCTGGGGCAACAAGAAGTCGCCGAGCTCACTCTTCACGACCCAGGTGACTCGCCGTTCACTCCGCCATTTCTCGCCCTTGAAATAGGCCAGCGCGAGCGGCTCCTTCGGAATGAGGTCGCTCAGCTCAACCCGTGCCGTGTGCGCTCCGACTTCGATCAGGACGACATCGGTCTTGAGATCGACGCCGTCGAGCGTGTACTTCGCTCGTCCTTCCCAGTCGGTCTCGAGGGTCGTTCGAGCTCCCTCACCCTGACGCCGAAATGACACCGCTGCGCCTTCGACGGCGGGCTCGACGGTTGCGACGACGTACACGCCGTCGCCGGGGCCGTTGCGCGCAGCGCCGGCGACCCCTGTGACCTCGGAGGTCTTATCGCAGCCCCCGAGGGTTGCGACGAGCAGCGCCAAAGGGAGTACCAGCGAAGAAACACCTGAAGGGAGCGCCATGGAGACCAACGGACCGACCTAGCGGCACCTCGCGCGGCAGCATAGCTGCAATCCCGAGAGGCGGGGCCGAAGGCTCGTGCGCGCCCTCAAGTGGGGCTCCGCCGACTCAGCCGGCCGCGAGCGCGAGCGTCTCGCAGGCCTTGAACACGCACTCGGCCTGCTCTTTCTCGACGCCCATCATCCCGCCTGCACCGCAGAGGATGAGGTGGTCGCCGAGAACCATACCGACCTCGGACGCGTACACGGTGCCCAGCGGGGGATCCCACGAGTGCTGGACCTTGTATCCGGTCTCGGTCTGCTCTTTGACCGGGAACTGATCGTTCTTGTTGCCCGAGGGTCCGGTCGCGTTCTTGAACATCTCGGCGACGCCGTTCTTGGTCTTCTTGTGGCGGTAGAGTTCGATCTCCGCGCCGCAGGTCGACTCGGCGTCGATCGTGGCTTCGTCGGCCATGCCGTCGCCGGGCGTGACTTCGCCGAGCTTGGTTCCGGCGGGCACCTGAAGGGTCACGCCCCAGTCGGCGATCGCGAGCGCCTCGAGCGTGGGGGCGGGTTTCTCTGCGGGCTTGTCCGCGGGCTTCTCGGCGGCGGGCTCTGCCTTGGCTTCAGGCTTCGCTTCAGCTTTCGCGTCGTCCTTCTTCGCGTCGGCCTTTGCGTCTTTCTTCGCGTCGGCCTTCTTGGCGCCCTTGTCGGCGCTGGCAGCCTTGTCGGCGCCGTCGCACGCGACGGTGGAAAGAGAAAGCGCGGCGAACAGAACGGTAGCGATGGGGGTACGCATCGCACCCAAGACGCGAGCGCGCGCCCTCGGTTGCAGCGCGCGGCGTTTTGGCACCCAGGTCCGAACGATTGCTACCCGACCGCGCAGCAGATGGTGACGGGGTTCGTGGGCGAGACTTCGCCGGAGATGGGCGCGGTGCCCGAACCGCCGCATTCGACGCTGATGTCGCCGGGGGTGTACGTCGCCTGATCGACGGCGATCTCACCGGAGTTCGTGCAGTCGGCGTTGGTCACGGTGAAGCCGAAGTCGCACGCCGGCCCGAACTGCACCTCGATGCTGCTGTCGCAGATGCCGGTGGGTTCGCCACAGTCGCACGCGCCGCACTCGCGCTCGTCCATCGAGCCGCCAAAGCCCAGCGTCTCCGCGGGGTAGGCCTCGGGACACTCATGCTCTCCCTCCTGCCATACGCAAACGGTGCTGCCGTCTTGAATGCACGGGCCGCCTTCGTCACACGTGCTCGGCTCGGCCGACGGTCCGCACAGCTGGACCGAGCCGCCAAAGCCTCCCTCGTTGAACGACGCGGCGCCATCACATGAACCTCCGGTGACGAGCACGGGAGCGATGGAGAAGAAGTCCTGCTCGAGCGTGGTCGCAGCGCCGGCATCGTCGAGCTCCGCGGGGAACGGGCCTTCGATGGGGTTGCAGGCAGCGGTGTCGATCGCAACGGTGAAGTCCGCCTCGCCCGCGCAGCCGCCCTCGCCGTAGATCAGCAGGTCGGCCGTGGGCGCACAGGAGACGTCGACCGGACCGCAGTCGCAGCTGCATTCCTCTTCACCAGGATCGAAGTCCGTGAAGAAAGCGCCCGCTGGGTCCGCGAAGGCACCGTTGCAGTCCACGGCGTTGGCGCCCATGCGTACCGGGCCTGTCCACCCGCTGGGAATCGGTGGCGCGCACTCGCCGGAGCACGAGCCTGGGCCGACCGTTGTCATCGGGCCACTGTCCGACGAGGCGTCTGCGGCGTCGGTCGTGGTCGAGCTGCCCGGTTCGGTCGTCACGCCCGCGTCGTCGGACGTGGTCGCGGCCGCCGTCGAGCTGCTGCCGTCGGCGTCCGTGTCGGCCCCGCCGTCGTCGCCACACGCCAAGCAGAACACCAAAAGGCCAAGCGTCGTCCCCCTACGCATCATGAGAAGGACGGTAGGGGATGACGGGGCCTGGAAACAAGCTCAGTCATTCGGACCTCGCAAGACCTTGGGGCGTGGTCGTCACGCCTCGGCACGAACGGACAGCTCACTCGTCTTCGCGCTCGAGCGGCTCACAGCCCACGGCGTCGAACCGCCCTTCGACGAGATTCTCGCACTCGTCCGTTTCGTCGCATGCAAGGTCGGGGAACGGCTGCTCCGCGAAGAG
>JBCCQM010000311.1:0-7799 GCA_039024335.1 Myxococcota bacterium | reverse complement strand
CGTCCGGATGGTGCTCGACCTGGGTGTGTATCCCGGCGTCCGGATGGTGCTCGACCTCGGCCTGCTGCTGATTCCACTGGGCTTCGCACTCATCGCGTTCCTGCGTCCGCTTACGCAGCCGGAGCTCGCTTCGTGGAAGCGGGCTCTTCTGATGGTCGGTGGGGTGGTGGCCGTTGTGCTGCTGGCCGGGCTTCCTGCCGCACACCACGATCACCCCGCGTCGCTCGAGGGCATCGGCGAAGACTTCATTCCGCGCGCGCGGGCGTGCTTCATGTTTGGCACGGCCTTCACCGCGCTGGCGTTGTTCGGCTTGGGCGCACTGAGCCGGTCGCGCTGGTGGCTGCCGGGTTCACTCGGGATCTGGGCATCGGGCTTGATCGGTCTGATCGCGCTGTACTTCCACTGCCCGATCACACATCCGTCGCACCTGCTCTTTGGTCACGCGACGGTGGTGCTGCCCGTCCTCGCCCTGGCGTGGCTGCTGCGCCGTCGCATCGACGGCTGAGATTCACAGCCCGAGCCGGATGCCCTTGTTGCGGCACTCCGCTCGGATGCCGCGGCGCTCGCTGACCTTCAGCTGCGCGAAGGCGGACTTGGCCTTTGGCGCGCTGCCCATGCGACAGGCGGCGGTCGCCATCACGACGAGTGCCGACGAGCTGCGCTTGGCCTGGCGACTCTTCGACGCGAGACGATAGGCCTCCGCGTGCTTGCCCGAGCTCAGCGCCGCTTTGGCCTCGCGCAACAGTGCTCCGGCATCGGGCGCGGTCGAGGGGGCGGCAGGCTTGGGTGCCGGTGGGGCAGGGCGGGCGGAGGATGGCTTCGACGCGGTCTTCGTGCGACGCCGCTTCGTCGGGGCGGGTTCGGGTTCGGCGACGGGCTCGGGGCTGCCGACGTCCAGATTCAGGGTCGAGTCGCCCACGTCGAGCGCCTGTTCGAGCGCGGGGGCGCCGACATCGAGCGCGGGTGCCACGACATCGAGCGCGGGGGTGCCGACATCGAGCGTGAGGGCGCCGACATCGGGCACAGGCGCGGAGGTCTCGGGCGACGGCTCGTGAATCGGGGACGCCGCGGCAACCGTGCGGGTCGGCTCTGTGTCTTCGGTACCCGACTGCGCCCACCAGATCCCAAGTCCGACCAGTGCAGCGGCAGGCACGAGCCAAAACCACAGGGGGCGACGACGCTCGCTCGCCGGTGCGTCCTGGACGGGTGCGGACGCGGGGATGGGGACCGGCGCCCGTTCGGTCTTGGGCTCGTCCGGATCGTCGGGCGCCGCTTCGGGCGCGGGCTCTCCGGCGGTCAGCGCCTCGACGGCGGAGAGAATCAAGACGTCGGTGTCTTCGGGCTCGGCCTCGTCGGGAGCACCGGGCGGCCGCAGCCCCGTGGGCAGCCCGGTCGCGCTCGGGGGCCGGGGGCGCGTCGTGTCCGAGACGTCACGGCGAGACGAGACCCGCTTGGCCCCTTGGCTGGGTCGCGGCAGCGCGCCACGTCGTGGAGACGCGCTGGGCGCGGGCGCGGCCTCGGCGGCAGGCGTACGCCCCAGGTCCGCATGCAGGATGTCGATGAGGTCTGTCGGCGCCGCGGTCTCGGACGCATCCGTCGGCGTGTCGGCGTCGGGTGCGTCCACGGACGCGTCGTCGTCCTCGTTCTCGGGCGGGGGGGGTGGCTTGGCCGGCGCAGCGGCAGGGGCCGCGTCCTCGCTGAGCTCCTTCATGAAGCTCATCGTCGGGGGCGGCGGAACGCGGGGTCCGGTTCGCGCCTTGTCGTCGTCGGACGGCGGGACCATGCGGGGCTTCAGGGTACGCGTGCCTCGCCACCGTGACCAGCGAGGGCTGTGCTCAGCGGGTGCGTCGCGGCCAGACCTGTCCCCACACCCACTTGTTCGGCAGCAGACGAACGTCGAGGTCGCGATCGACCACGATCTGGCAGCTCAGCCGTGGGTAGCCCCAGCGCTGCGCAGCGCGGTCGTGCCAATGCGTTGGGCCGGGTTCATCGCCCAGCAGTCGGACGCCACACGTCGCGCACAAGCCCCGGCCCCCGCAGTTGGCGTGCGCGGTCACCCGGCCGTAGGGCGACAGGCCGGCGCTGAGGAGGACATCCCGGAGGCGTCGGCCCGGCTCGACGTCCAGCTCGACAACCGACGACCCGGTCTCGACGCGTACGCGATGCATGTCCGCCTCGCTAGCAGTCGTCGTTCGACCGCGCCCGTCGTCGCGCGTTGAAGCCGGCAACGGCCCCGCCCAGCGCTATCCTGCACGGCATGGACCGACCGATCGGAATCCTGACCTCCGGAGGCGATGCCCCGGGCATGAACGCGGCCATCCGCGCGATGACCAAGGTCGCCGCCAGCCGTGGCGTACCGGTGGTCGGCATCGAGAACGGATACACCGGCCTGCTCGAGGGGCGCATGCGTTCGCTGACCGCCGACCCCGTCGGCGACGCGCTCACCGTCGATCCGCAGATCGACCTGCTGGGATCGGTCGGCGGCACGGTGCTCGGCTCGGCTCGCGAGCCCCGGTTTCTCGATGCGGCCGGGCGGGCGCCGGCGCTGGAGGTGCTCGAGGGTCTGCGGGGGTTGGTGGTGGTGGGCGGCAACGGGTCGCTTGCGGGCGCGCACGCGCTGGCCCAAGAGAGCCCGACGCCGGTCATCGGGGTACCGGCATCCATCGACCATGACGTCGGCTGCACGGGGCTCTCGATCGGCGTCGATACGGCGCTGAACACCATCGTGTCGAGCTGTGACCGAATCTGCGACACGGCCCGCGCCCACCACCGGGCCTTCGTGGTGGAGGTGATGGGCCGAGACTGCGGGTACCTCGCGATGGCGGCGTCCGTGGCGATGGGTGCCGAGGCCGTGCTGTTTCGAGAGCAGGGGCGAGACGAGGACCAGATCGTCGACGCCGTCGAGTCGGCGATTCGGCGAGCGTTCGCCGACCGCGGCAAGCGTCGAGTGCTCATCCTCAAGGCGGAAGGCGTCAACACGCCGTGTACGCGGCTGGTTCGTCAGGTCGCCGCGCGGCTGTCCGACATGTCCGACGTCGACGTGCGCGCAACCGTCCTCGGGCACCTGGTCCGCGGTGGGGCACCGTCGTTCCGCGACCGCATGGTCGCTGGGCGACTGGGCCTGATCGCCGTCGATGCTGTCCTGCGAGGGCACACGGACGAGATGGTCGCGTGGCAGCCCATTGTGGAGGGGGGGACGCCCACGCCCGACTCCGCGGTGCTGCGCTTCGGGCTCGAGCACGTGCTTCAGGAGAGTCGCAGCCTCGTCGACGGCACGAGTCCGATCACGAAGCGTCGCGTCCGCATGATGGAGGCGATCGAAGGCGTGTTGGGCTTGTGAGAGTCAGCCCGCGTCTTCGTCGGGCTTGGCGGACTTCTTCGCGCGCTTGATGGCGTCGACGGGGATTGACAGCTCGGTCTTCCGCGGTGGCGGCGGAGCGTCGAGCGGCGGTGCAGGAATGGAGGCCGCCGGCGGGGGCGGAGCGTCGAGCGGCGGCGCGGGAATGGAAGCTGCTGGCTTGAGCGGTGCGGGCACGGATGCAGCGGGCTTGGGCACGGCGGCGGCGGGCGGGGGTACGGAGGCAGCGGGCCTCGGCACGGCGGCCGCAGGTGCGGGCACGGATGCAGCGGGCTTGGGCACGGCGGCGGCGGGCTTGGGTACCGACGCGTTCGGGGTGGGGATCGGCGGGGTGCCGGCCGCAGGCTTGGGCGGCGGCGGTGCGGCCGAGGTTGGGACCGGCGTCGGCACCTTCACGCCCGGTGGCGGCGTCGGCGGAGCTGCGGACGCCGGCTCCTCCGGCGGGGTCGGAATGCCGGGCATGGTGCCGACGCTCGAGGGCGCAGGTGGCAGCGTCGGCGCATGACTCGGAACCTGGGTCGGTGTGCGGCTCGGAGCCGGCGCCACCACGGTGCCACCGCTGAGCGCGGCGCCGGCGGGCTCAGGCGTGGGCGTAACTCTGGCCTGGTCGAGGGTGGTGCGCGCATCGACCCGCAGGAATCGCTCGAGCAGGAAGCGGACCTCGCGTCGCAGCGCGTCGGGATCCCCGTTGTTCTCGACGATGTAGTCGGCGCGCTTGCGCTTGAGGGCCTCGGGCATCTGCGTCGCGATGCGTGCCTTGACCTCGGTCTCGGTCACGTCGTCTCGCTCCATCACGCGCCGGATCCGGGTCGACTCCGTGGCCGTGACCAAGATCGTGGCTTTCATGTCGGCCTGCAGGTTCTTCTCGAACAGCAGGGGAACCTCGTAGACGGTGACGTTGTGGCCAGCCTTCTCGAGAGCGTCGAGAACCTGCTCGAAGCGCTCCCGAATGCGTGGATGGAGAATCGCCTCGAGCTGCTGGCGTCGGGCGGGCTCGCGGAACACGATCGAGGCCATCTTGCGGCGGTCGAGCTCGCCGGCGTCGTCGAGGACGTCGTCGCCAAAGGCGGCTGCGACCTCGGCCAGGCCCTCGCTCCCAGCCGCGACGACGATGCGCGAGAGTTCGTCGGCCGAGACGACGGGAATGCCGAAATCCTCGAGCATCGACGCGACGGTCGACTTGCCGCTTCCGATGCCCCCGGTGAGTCCGTAGACGTCCATACCCGCGGCAAGGGTACGGGGCCCGCGACGCTCCTGTATAGTCGCCGACCGTGGCTTCTTCCGCCCCCAAAGGCTGGCACGTCGTCTCGGCCGCCTTCGAGCAGAGCGCGGCAAAGGTGTCCCAGTGCCCCACACCCGACCTGCCTGAGGTCGCGATTGCCGGCCGCTCCAACGTCGGTAAATCGAGCCTGCTCAATGCGCTGTGCAGCCACCGCGGTCTGGCCCGCGTCAGCCGCACCCCTGGGCGGACCCAGCTGCTCAACTTTTTCGGGGTGACGCTTCGCGGTCCCGGCCACGACAAGGTACCGATGCGGCTTTGCGACCTGCCGGGGTACGGCTTTGCGGCGGCCGGCAAGGCGATCCGCGAAGGCTTCGCGCCGATGATCGAAGGCTACCTCAAGGAGCGCGAGAGCCTGCGGGGCCTGGTGATGCTCGTCGACATTCGTCGCGGGGTGGGAGACCTCGATCTGGACATGATGCAGTTCCTCGCGGCGCGACAGCTGCCGACGCTGCTCGTGGCGACGAAGGCGGACAAGCTTGGCGTCTCGGCGCGCGGCGTTGCGCGACGCAAGCTTGCCGCGTCCATCGGGGTGAAGCCTCGAGACGTCCTGATGACCAGCAGCAGCAACAACATCGGCGTGCACGGCAACGACGGGCTCGCGGCGGACATCGCCGACCTGGTGCTGCCGCCGCCTGAAGCGTCCGACGAGGACGCTTGAGCGGACGCCGTCGGTCGGCGACGCTCGACGACCTCGATGCGATCGTGGCGATCGAGCGGGCCGTGTTCGGGCGTCCGTGGGAGCCGAAGGCGTGGCGGCAGGAGATCGAGCGCCCGTTCGCGCACGTCGACGTCGTGTGCGACGCGGACGGAGCCGTGGTCGCGTATGCCTGCACCTGGCACGTCGTGGCCGCGGGCGAAACCGAGGCGCACCTGCTGCGGATCGCCGTGGGTCCCTCGCAGCAGCGGCGAGGTCTGGGACGAGATCTCTTGGCGGCGGTTCTAGAACGGGCCGCTGCGGAGCCGGTCACCCGGGTGCTGCTCGAGGTTGGGGCCTCCAATGCGCCGGCGCAGCGGCTGTACGCTGCAGCGGGGTTTGCGGAGATCGGTCGGCGGGCTGGCTACTACAAGGCGCCCCCCGACGACGCCGTCGTCATGGAGTGGCGCAGCATGCCTGCATGAACGTGCGTGGATGCCGGCGGCCGCGGTGGATCTCCCCGGTTGTCCCCGCGGGCGCATTGGCCTAGAAGGGGGCCCGTGCTTACCACGCACGTCGAGTCGCGATTGGACGGAGGCTACGCGCCGTGAACGTGACCGAGGCCGGCCTGCTCAAGGTCGAGGCGATGATCCGCCCGTTCGCGCTCGACGACGTGAAAGAGCGTCTGACCGAGCTGGGCGTGGGTGGCATGACCATCACCGAGGTTCGCGGCTTCGGGCGTACCGGCGGCAAGCGAGAGGTGCATCGCGGCAGCGCGTACGTCATCGACTTCGTGCCGAAGATCAAAGTCGAGGTGGTCATCGAAGCCCGGCTGGTCGACGAGGTCGTGCAGACGCTGCGCGACGTGGCCGCAAGCGGTCGCGTCGGCGACGGCAAGATTTTCATTCTGCCCGTGCTCGACGCGGTCCGCATTCGGACTGGCGAGCGTGGGGAATCCGCAGTGTGACGAGCAGGAGCAACCGATGAGCAACGCCCATCCCCCCCGTACCCCCCGCGAGATTCTCGAGTACGCCCGTGAGCAGGACGTCCGCATGGTCGACCTGCGCTTCTGCGACATGCTCGGGAGCTGGCAGCACTTCACGGTCCCCACGCACGAACTCGATGAGGGCTCGTTCGAGGCTGGCTTCGGATTCGACGGCTCGTCGATTCGCGGCTGGAAGGCAATCCACAACTCCGACATGCTCGTCGTGCCGGATGCAACCACCGCGCGGATCGACCCTTTCATGGAGGTCCCCACGCTGGTGCTGCTCGGCGACATCCAGGACCCGGTGACCGGGCAGGGCTACGAGCGTGACCCGCGGACGCTGGCGAAGCGGGCCGAGGCGTACCTGCAGTCGACCGGCATCGCCGACACGGCCTTCTTCGGCCCCGAGGCGGAGTTCTTCATCTTCGACGACGTGCAGTTCAGCACCGGGACGAACCACGGCATGTACCGGGTCGACTCGGTCAGCGGCCACTGGAACACCGACCGGGAGGAGTTCCCGAACCTCCAGTACAAGGTCAAGCCCAAGGGCGGCTACGTGCCCGTACCCCCCACCGACGCGACGCACGACCTGCGCTCGGAGATGTCGCTGGCCCTCGAAGAGGTCGGCATCAGCGTCGAGCGCCACCACCACGAGGTCGCGACCGCGGGCCAGGCCGAGATCGACATCCGCTACGACTCGATGCTCAGCCAGGCCGACAAGATGTGCTGGTTCAAGTACATCATCAAGAACGTCGCGCGCCGGGCCGGCAAGACGGTGACGTTCATGCCCAAGCCGCTGTACGGCGACAACGGCAACGGCATGCACACGCACATGAGCCTGTGGAAAGACGGTACGCCGCTGTTCGCAGGGGATGCGTACGCGGGCATGAGCGAGATGGCGATGCACTACATCGCGGGCGTGCTCAAGCACGCGCCGGCGCTGTGTGCCTTCACCAACTGCAGCACCAACAGCTACAAGCGCCTCGTCCCCGGCTTCGAAGCCCCGGTCAACCTGGCGTACTCGGGCCGCAACCGCTCGGCTTCGATTCGCATCCCGGCCGCAGCGAGCGAGCCCAAGGCGGCGCGCATCGAGTTCCGCACGCCGGACCCCACCGCGAACCCGTACCTCGCCTTCGCGGCGCTGATGATGGCGGGCCTCGACGGTATCGAGCGCAAGCTCGACCCGGGCGAGCCGCTGGACAAGGACATCTACTCGATGGCGCCTGAAGAACTCAAGGACGTCCCCTCGGCGCCCGCGAGCCTCGACGAGGCCCTCTCCGCGCTCGAGCAGGACTACGAGTTCCTGCTCAAGGGCGACGTGTTCAGCAAGGACCTGCTGGGTGCTTGGGTGGACTGGAAGCGTGAGAACGAAGTCGACCAGGTTCGCTCGCGGCCGCACCCGCACGAGCTTGAGCTGTACTTCGATATTTAATCGATAAGGGGAACCTCTCGGTTCCCCTCGCTGGGGGGGCGGGGCCACCGCCGCTCACCCCACCAAGGGCGCCCGGGGGGGGGGGGGTTTGGGGTTCGGGGGGGGCGG
>JBCCQM010000310.1:0-7960 GCA_039024335.1 Myxococcota bacterium | reverse complement strand
CTCGGGCGACTACCGGAACTTCACGGTCATCGACGGTCGCCGGTATTCGCACACCATCGACCCCGTGACGGGCGCGCCCACCACCCACGACCTGGCCTCGGTCACCGTCGTGGCGGACACCTGCGCCCGCGCGGACGCGCTCGCGACCGCGCTGAACGTGCTGGGTCCCGAACAGGGCCCTGCCCTTGCCGAAGCCCACGGCATTGCGGCGCTGTTCCTGGTGAAGACCCAAGACGGCGTCGAGGCGATCGCCACCGAAGCGTTCGAGCCCCTGCGGCAAAAGCGATAGAGCCCGGCGACGCCGGCGCGAGCGTGCGACACTGGCCGCATGCTCGCGCGCGCGTTCGCCCTGCTGGTCGCCGGTCTTCTCTGCGGGGCCTGCAACGACGACGGCGGCTCCGCGCCCGCGGATACCGACGGGAGCGGCTGCGGCCTGCCTGGCGACGACCCAGGGCCCTGCTGCTGCTTCCCCGAGCCCGGCGAGAACGTGTGCAGCACCGAAGCGCTGTGTCCCAGCATCTCGGCCGACTGCGGGACCGGCATGCTCGGCACCGGCGACTGCACGCTCGACCCCGCCTCCGACGCCGCGGTCATGTGCGCGCTCACGGCGCTTGGAGCCGAGAGCGCGCAGGGCAGCGTCTCGTGGGCGATTTCGGAGGCCGGCGGCCTGATCCAGTCGACCGGGATTCTGCATCTGGGCGGAGACCAGACGGCCCTGGAAGCCACGATCGAAGACGACTCCGAGACCCAGCGCCTCGCGGTCGTCGGTGGGCTGCCCGACGACTTCGACGCGGCGGGATGCGCGACGCTCGAGACCGCCGGACAGCGCTTCGAGTGCATGCTGAACGTCACGGCGCTGGACCAGCGCTCGACCTGCCAGGACGACACGATCGCCTCCACGGCCGGGTGAGGCTGGCCCACGGCGGCCCCGCACCCTATGATGCGGGCGAGCCTATGCTCCTCGCCAGCACGCTTCTGATCACCATCGGCCTCACCACGGGCCTTGTCGCCTTGCTGATGACCGGCATGGCGGTCGGCGTCATCGTGTCGAATCGCAGCCTGGCGGGCTCTTGCGGGGGCACGGGTGCGGACTGCCTGTGCGAGAAGAAAGAGCGCGGCGAGTGCCCGCACGACAATCCTGCTGCCCTCGAGGCCGGTGAGGAGCCTTCGATGCTGCCGCCGAACGAGCGGCTCGTGGGTGCTGGCCAGCTGACGCGTGCGCTCAAGTCCTGAGCCGCGTTAGGCTTGGCGCATGCAGGCTCGCGTCGACCCCCGCGACTTTGCGGTGCACGCCCACGCCGACCAGACGTACGGCGGGCAGCCCTACGTGGCGCACCTCGACGCCGTCGCGAACCTCGTGGGCGAGGACGCCGACCTTCGCGCCGTCGCGTACCTGCACGACGTCGTCGAAGACACGCCGGTCACGACCGACGACGTGGTGCGGACGTTCGGGCCCACGATCGGGGCGGCGGTGGCGATGGTCACCGACCCGCCCGGCGACAGCCGCAGGATCCGCAAGGACGCGCTGCATGACCGGCTCGCCGAAGCCGACGCCCGCGAAGACGCCGTGCGCCTCGCCCTGCACGTGAAGGTCGCCGACCGCCTCGCCAACGTGCGGCGGTGCGTCGCCGACGATGACCCGCGCCTGGCGATGTACCGACGCGAGCACCAAGCCTTCCGCCCGGCGGCGCACCGTCCGGGCCTGTGCGACGCGCTGTGGTCCGAACTCGACGACCTGCTTGCCTGACTCAGGCCTGCGGGTTGGGGAACAGCAGGCGCGCGACCGGAATGGCCAGAAGCGCGCCGACGACCTGCGCCGCGACGTAGGGCAGCACCGAGCCGATGTGAATGCCGGCGAACGAGTCCGTCAGGGTCCGGGCGAGGGTCACCGCCGGGTTCGCGAAGCTCGTGGAGGACGTGAACCAGTACGCGCCGGCGATGTAGGCCGCGACCCCGCCGGGAATGCGGCGCTCCTGCCCGGCGCGGACCAGGCCCGCGATGACGAGCACGAGCCCAAAGGTTGCGACCACCTCCGCCACGACGGTGCCCGTCCCCACCCGCTGCGTGGTGGACCACGCCGTGGGGAGCTCGAACATCACGTTGGCACCGACGGTCCCGGCGACGCCGCCGACCACCTGGGCGACCACGTAGACCGCGGCGACCGAGGTGCCCACATCGCCGCGAATGCGCGCCCACAGGGTGACCGCGGGGTTGAAGTGCGCGCCGGAGACCGGTCCGAGCAGCGCGATCAACACGTACAGCGTCGCGGCCGTCGCAAACGCGTTCTCCAGCAGCTGCAGGCCCGCATCGTCGGAGAGCCGCTGGGCCATGATTCCACTGCCGACCACCGCGAGCAGCAAGAAGGCGGTGCCGACCAGCTCGGCCGCCGCGCGCTGAGAGGCGGAGCGTTCCACGCTCACGGTGCGTACCACCGGCGTCATGGCCGTAGGTCACGCCGCGGTCACGATTGCGCGCCGCCGGTTGTTGACGGGCGTGCGCCCGTCGGAGATGGTCGGGCGATGACGCGTCTGGCCATGAGTCTGGGTTTGGTGCTGCTCGGCGCCTGTCAGGGCAAGGGTGGCGCGGGCAAAGCCGACGCGGCGGCGTCCGTCTCGCAGGCGGTTCCCGAGCTGTCGGGCAAGACCACCGACGGCAAGCCGATCGCCTTGGCCGACTATCGCGGCAAGGTCGTGCTGCTCAACGTCTGGGCCTCGTGGTGCAAGCCATGCCGCCAAGAGCTCCCCGAGCTCCGCACGCTGCATCACGCGTACGGCGACGACTTCGTGGTGCTGGGCGTCAGCGTGGACAAGCCGGCAGCGCTTCGCACCGTCCAGGGGCTGATGCGGGAGTTCGAGATCGATTACCCGGTGCTCTTCGACGCCGATGGGGTCTCCGTCGGCATCTTCAACATCACCGGCTACCCCACGTCGTTCGTGCTCGGTCGCGATGGCGCCGTTCGTTGGCGGCGCAACGGGATCATCATGCCGCATGACTCTGCGGCCGACGCCGAGATCAAGGCCGCGCTCGCGGCCAGCTGAACCTGCCGATGCAGGACCCGCTGCAGCCCGACCCCGCGCTCCTCATCGAGCTGGTGCAGGCGACGATGCCCTTCGGCAAATACGCCGGCTGGCCGCTCGTGCGGATCCCAGAGAGCTACTACCTGTGGTTTCAAGAGCGCGGGTTCCCCCACGGCAAGCTCGGCCAGCAGATGGCGATGATGCTGGAGATCAAGGTGAACGGCCTCGAGCCGCTGCTCGATGAGGTCGCCCGCCGCATCGAGGCTTGAGGCCGAAGACAGCGCTATTCGGGTTCGGGAAGCGGAGGCTCCCAGCGGACCGCCGCGACCTGAAGGTCCGCGTCCATGGAAAGCTGGCCCAGCAGCTTCCGCATCGACGTGGCGTCGCGGGAGCCCGCCTGGACGACCATGCGGTCATGGGCAGTGGCGTCGACCTTCGCACTTGCGAGCAGGACCTCGTCCCCCCGCTGGTACAAGCCACAGTAGCGCCCGGTGTCCTCCAGCATGCGCGTCCAGCCCAGCGAAGCCAGCGCGGGCCACAGCGCCTCCGCCACGTCACCGCCGGGGTCCGCCAATCCGCCGAGGAACTGCTGTGGCGCCACGGCCAGACGGAAGCGGACGACCAGCCCCCACGCGAGCTGCTCACGCAGCGTCTCGAACGGCCGCGTCCGCGGGCCTCCGTCCTCGGGCTCCTCCAGCACCGCGGCATCCTCTCGGCACGGCGCATCGAGGTCGAGAAACTGCCGGAAGGGGAACCGGGGCTCGGGATGCCGCCCGATGTACAGCGCAGACGCGCCGCGAGGGTACTCGTACGCGTCGTACGCCGCCGCGATCGTTGCGGGCCGAAGGTCGAGGTAGGCGTGGCCGAGCGCGCCCATGTCGTTGCCCATGGTCTCCAAAAACCAGCGGTAAAACGCCGGGAGCGGCCGGCCCGCAAAGTACTCGACCTCCTCGACGGCGTCCTCATCGGCGCCCACCCAGGTGTCGGCGCAGCCCGGCGCAAGCGACTCCGCAAGCGCCACGAAGCTCTCAATCATGCCGGTGGCGCTCCCGACTACGTGCATTTGCAGACTCCGGGCTTGGGCGCCTTGTAGTCACACTCCATGAACGCGTCCTCGGTGCACATCAGCGCCGCCAAGATGATCTGGCAGGTCTCGCACGGCGGCACCGCCTTGCCCTTGCCCATCTCCGAGGCTTCGATCTTTCGCTTGGGTCCGGGTTTACCGTCTTCGCCCAGGTCTCGCACCCAGAGGTCGCCAGCCGGGACCGCGTTTGGATCGCCGTTTTTGTACCAACGCTCGGTCAAGCCTTTGGGTCGGCACTGGTGGTCCATCGCCAGCACGACCATCTGCTGGGCCGCACACATGCCCGGCGGGTACCAGGCAAAGCCGGCGCCTCCCGCTGCACGGAACGCCGCGTTGCCGGCCTCGCACGCGTCCCACAGCACGTCGAGGCGGTCACCGACGTGCTCCTTGAACCGTGACTTCGCAGCACTCTTCGTCTCGACCTTGTCGACGAGTCGATCGGTTGCGTAGGCCTTGGGGCTATGCCATCCGGCGGGCAGCGCCTGATACACCTCCCACCGCTGCGTCCCCGAGAACCCGGCGAACACCTCGCCGTGCTTGCACTTCACGACGCCGGCCATGGCGGTGTAGCCCACGGTCCGTTTGGACGGCTCCTTGAGATTGTCGAGCTTGCGCTGACGCTTCTCCAGGGCCCTGCGGACCTTCTTCGGCAGCTCCCCCTCGAGCCTCTGCTCGATCTCGGCGCGCTCCTCATCGGCGGCCGCCTGCATCGCCTTCCATCGCTCTTCGTGCTGCTCGTCGGCGGTTTCCTGCGCGTCCTCGACCCCCTTGTCCGCGGCCTTGAAGAGGTCGTCGCAAAGCCCCTGCGTGTCCTCGGTCTCCTCGAGCTTGGCGTCGTCGCCGTGGGTCTTGCCGCAAGCCGGGCACGGCTCGTCGCCGAGCACCGCGATCAACCCCGGCGCCTGCAGCACGCCGGCAAGCGTCGCCGCGTTGGCGGGCGCACCACCGCCGGCGCAGTTGTTGAGCATCGGGTCCCCGAGCAGCTGCACGTTCTTGCCCTCGAACTTCACGTCGAAGGACCCGGGGCCGACGAACTTGGTCGGCCCGTGCGTGTTCGCGGAGATCAGGCCACCGCCGGTGGCCTTGGACGCGACGTCGCCCATGGAGCCGAACGTCGCCCCCTGAATCGCGCACGCCTTGCCCTCGAGCTTGACCTTCTTGCTGTAGTCCTTCGGCGAGCTGTCGCTCTTGCCGATGTTGGGCAGCGGCGTGGGCACGAACGGCGCCGGCGGGCCGGGCATCTTGCACACGTTCGGGATCGTCGCCATGGCGATGCCCATGCTGCCGGCGGTGACGGGGGTCTTGGGGGCGTTGACGCTGACCTTCATGCGGCCACCTCGGTGAAGTCCAAGCGGTCGACGTCGGGTGCGGCGAGCCGCGTGCTGCTCTGGAACAGCAGCGACACGGTGCGCGCGTCGAGGTCGAGCGCCACGGTGGTGAGCGACGGCGCGTGCTCGATGCGTCGGCGCCCCAAGACGGTTTTCATGCGCACCTGCAGCGTCGGCAGCGGAAACGCCAGCCGTCCCTCCGGCGTCATGTTCAGCACCCCAACCGGCTCACCGCCGCGCAGATACGCGGGCGCCTGCTGGTCGGCGGGCGCGCTGAGGTGGAAGCGGTCGTCGTAGTCGTCGGGCAGCAGCGGCTTCTTCGAGGCCACCCAAGCTGCGTCGTAGGTGCCCGCAAAAGGCCGCCGGGGCAGCCAGCCAGCATCGATGGGCCCCAACCCCGCCGGACCGTCGTTGCGACCACCCGAGGCCAGCTCGAGCGTGTGTGCGGGGGTGTTGGCGAGCGCCTTGGCCGTCTTGCCGAACCCGCGGCCGACGGGGTTGCGCTCGTCCAGCCGCTGCTTCGCCGGATCGGGGTCGTCGTCGTTCCAGCCGCCGAACGCGTGCTCGTACACGATCGGGGTGGTGACGAAGGGCGCTGGGTCCGTCATCGCCAAGCCCGTGGGGCCCTCGAAGTACACGCGGTTGCCGTACGCCACGATGGACTTCTGAATCGGACCACACCGCACCGTGACCGGGACAGACGTTGCCGGCCGCCCCTTCGGCGCGTGGGCGTGGCCGAAGACCAGCAGCTCAGTCGTGGGCTTGAGCCCCAGCAGCTCGCAGTCTTGCACGAGACTGCTGCGCCCCGGCTCGCCCCGGTAGATCGCCTCCAGCGATGGTGGCGGCTGCTCGTCGGCGAGACCGAGCGTCCCCTGCGGACCGATGTCGAACGTCGCCTTCAGCGCGACCAACCAGTGGTGGACGCCGTCCTTGTCTCGGGTCCAGTTCCGCGCCACCGCGTACGGCGACCGGTTCTTGACGTCCCACACCCCTGAAGTCTACCGCGAGCGCTCCCACCGCCCCTGTCGGCGCGATGTCACCGGCGCCCGCGCAGACGCCGGTATACGCGACCTACTCGAGCGCCTCGAACACCAGACCGCGGTGGTTGAACGCGTCCGCAACGAGCAGGCGGTTGCCTGCCACGTGGATGGCGCCCGGACGCGCGAAGGTCCGCGCAGAGGGCATGTCGTCCGCGATCCCGTTCTGGTCGGTGTCGTTCGAGGTGAGGTTGTCGAAGTTGGATTGTCCGATGACCGCGTCAGCCTCGAGGCCGTTCCCCGTCGGCCATCCCGTGAACAGCATGATGCGGTGGTTGAACACGTCCGCCACGTAAAACCGGTTGCCTTCGAACACGATGTCCAGCGGGGTGTTGAACCCCGTAGACCCCGCCCCAACGGCTCCCGAGGTCATGTCGGCCTGCCCGATCACATGGTCGGCAGGCTGACCGTTCTCGGTCGGGAACGCGTCCCACAGCAGCAGCCGGTTGTTGCCGGTGTCGGCCACGGCGATCCGCGAGCCATCTGTCCACACCCCCGATGGGAGCGACAGCGTGTCCGCATCGGGTCCATCCTCGCCGCGGTTCGGCTCCCCCTCGTTGAAGTTCTCCTGGCCCAGCACCACGACGGGCAGCGCTCCATTCACGTCGGGAATGAGGTTCCAGACCAAGACCCGGTGGCCCAGCGAGTCCGCGACCACGATGCGATCGTTCGCGATGGACACGTCGCGCGGGTCCGCAAAGCGATCCTGAGACGTCCCGCTCTCCTGCGTGGTGAAGTTCGGCTGGCCGAGCACGACGTCGGCAGGGGTGGCCGTGGTGGGAATGCCGTCGAACAGCAGCACCCGCGGCCCTTCTCCGTCCACGATCGCCAGCGTGTCGTCATCGCTGGACAACCCGCGCACGAAGCCGCCGACCGAGGACGGGCCGAACCCGATTGCGGCGCCTTGAACCGAAGCGCGCCCGAGCACGTCGTCGGGCAGCACGCCGCCCTCGGTGGGCAGGCTGTTCCAGATGAACACGCCGGCCCCTTGCCCGTTGCTCATGTAGATACGGCCATCGTTCTCGTACACGCCGGACGGGAACCGGAACGCGAAGCCGAGTCCGTTCATCTCGCCGCTGGCCATGTCCGGCTGCCCCAGCACCGCGATCGCGGCCGGAAAGTCTCCGAACTCGAGCGTGTCGAGCGTGCAGTCGCGCAGGCAGTCGGTCGCCTCCGAATCACACTCCTCGTCGGTGTCGACGATGCCGTCACCACACGTGGGCAGCACGCAGTCGGCTCGGCAGGCGTCGGGCTCGTCGCCGTTGGCGTCGCCGTCGTCGCACGCCTCGCCGTCCTCCAGCTCGCCGTTTCCACAAACGGCCTCCGGGGACCCCGTGCTGCTGCTGCTGTCGGCGACCGTCGTCGAGCTGCTGGTGTCCGCGCTCGTCGTCGTGCTCGTTCCCAGCGTCGGGTCGACGGTCCCCGTCGACGACGACGACGACGACCCCTGGGTGGTATCCTCGACCGTCGTCACGCCGCCGGTCGAGGTCGACG
>JBCCQM010000309.1:0-7962 GCA_039024335.1 Myxococcota bacterium | reverse complement strand
CTACTCGTGGTCCTATTCGTGGATCTTGGTGACGATGCCGGCGCCGACGGTGCGGCCGCCTTCGCGAATCGCGAACTTCAGTCCGTCTTCGCATGCGATGGTCGAGATGAGCTTCACGTTGATCTCGACGTTGTCGCCAGGCATCACCATCTCGACGCCCTCGGGCAGGATGATATCGCCCGTTACGTCCGTCGTGCGGAAGTAAAACTGCGGGCGGTAGCCCTTGAAGAACGGCGTGTGGCGACCGCCCTCTTCCTTCTTCAGCACGTACACCTGCGCCGTGAAGTGCGTGTGCGGGTTGATCGAACCCGGCACGCAGAGAACCTGGCCACGCTCGACCTCTTCGCGCTTGATGCCGCGAATCAGGACACCGCAGTTGTCGCCCGCCTGGCCCTGGTCCAGAAGCTTGCGGAACATCTCCACGCCCGTGACCGTGGTCTTCTGCGTGTCGCGGATTCCGACGATCTCGACTTCGTCGCCAACCTTCACCACGCCACGCTCGACGCGGCCCGTGATGACCGTGCCACGACCCGAGATCGTGAACACGTCCTCGATCGGCATCAGGAACGGCTTGTCGAGGTCACGCTGCGGCTCCGGAACGAAGCTGTCGCACGCTTCCATCAGCTCGAAGATGGGCTTGCACTCGTCGGCTTCCCACGTGTCGGACTCCAGAGCCTTCAGCGCCGAGCCGCGCACGATCGGCGTGTTCTCGCCGTCGAAGTCGTACTTGCTCAGAAGCTCGCGCAGCTCCTCTTCGACGAGCTCGATCATCTCTTCGTCCTCGGCGTCGAGCTGGTCGACCTTGTTGAGGAAGACGACGATGGCGGGGATGCCGACCTGGCGACCGAGCAGGATGTGCTCGCGCGTCTGCGGCATCGGGCCGTCGGGCGCCGACACGACCAGGATGGCGCCGTCCATCTGCGCGGCACCGGTGATCATGTTCTTGATGTAGTCGGCGTGTCCCGGGCAGTCGACGTGGGCGTAGTGACGCTTGTCCGAGTTGTACTCGACGTGCGCGGTGGAAATGGTGATGCCGCGCTCACGCTCTTCGGGGGCCTTGTCGATGTTCTCGAAGTCGACCTTCTCGGCCCAGCCACGAAGGCCGAGGACCTTGGTGATGGCGGCCGTCAGCGTCGTCTTGCCGTGGTCGACGTGACCGATGGTTCCGATGTTGACGTGCGGCTTTTCGCGAACGAACTTCTCTTTGGACATCTTCTTGACCCTTGCTGCGTGCGGGGATGGAGTTTGAAAATCGGGGTGCCTCGAAAGAGCGAGGCGGGGAGGAACTCGAGAGGCGTTCAGTAGCCTCGGATGCGGGTGACGACCTCTTCTTGAAGGGAGGCGGAAACTTCAGCGTTGTGGCTGAACCGCATCGTGTAACTGGCCCGGCCCTGGGTGGCCGAGCGCAGCGCAGTAGCATATCCAACCAGCTGTGCCAAGGGCACTTCGGCGCGCACCGTCTGTGCGTTCGCGCTGCCGGGGATGGGCTCCATGCCGATCACCCGACCTCGGCGTCCGCTGAGGTCGGAGTTCACGTTGCCCGTGAAGTCGTTCGGCGTGGCGACGTCGACCGCCATGACGGGCTCGAGCAGCCGCGGGGTGGCGGCCTCCATGCCCTCGCTGAACGCCATGGCAGCGGCGGCCTTGAAGGACCCCTCGGAGCTGTCGGAGTCGTCGAACGCCGCGTCGATGAGCGTGACGCTCATGTCCTCGATGGGGAAGCCGAGCAGCGGGCCGCGGGTGAAGCTGTCGCCAATCGCCTCCTCGACTGCGGCCACGAAGTTCTGCGGCAGGTAGGGTTTGCCGTCAGGCGTCTCGGGCAGCATCGCGCTGAACGAGTTGCCAGCGCCGCGGTCAAGCGGCGCGAGGTCGAGCGTGACCTTGGCGTACTGACGCTTGCCGCCGATCTCCCGGTCGTACTCGAGCTCCTTGCGAAGCGGGGCGCCGATGGTCTCGCGGTACGCGACCTGAGGCTTTCCGACGCGGACGTCGAGCTTGTACTCGCGCAGCAGACGGTCGATGAGCACCTCAAGGTGAAGCTCGCCCTGGCCGCACACGAGCGTCTGGCCGGAGTCCTTATCCTCACGAACCTTGAAGCTCGGGTCCTCGCGCATGAACCGCGCGAGCGCCTCGTCCAGGTCTTTTTGGTCGCCCGCGGTGTTCGGCTCGATGGAGCGGAAGATGACCGGCTCGGGGATCTCCATCCCCGCCAGCACGACCCGCTCCTTGTCAGAGGCTGCGAGCAGCGTGTCGCCCGTTCCGGTGAACTTGAAGCCCACCGCTGCGACGATGTCCCCAACGGACACCTCTTCGCACTCGGTGGTCTTGTTCGCGTGAATCTGCAGCAGGCGCTGGACCTTTTCCTTGCGCTTGCGGGTGGCGTTTTGGAGGGCTTCGCGAGCCTTCAGCGTGCCGGAGTAGACCCGGAAAAACACCAACGCCCCGCGGTGCGGGTCGTGGATGACCTTGAACGCCAGGGCGAGGAACGGATCCGTGGGGCTGGGACGGCGGACGACGGCGTCGCCCGTCTCCGTCTCGGCCTCCACCGGTTTGAGGTCGAGCGGGGACGGCAGGTACTCGATGATCGCGTCGAGCAGCGGCTGCACGCCCTTGTTGCGCAGGGACGAGCCACACAGGACGGGAAAGCCCTTGAGCTCGAGCGTGGCTCGGCGGAGCGCGGCCTTGAGGGCGTCGGTGCCAATGCTGGCGCCTTCATCCTCGAGGTACATCTCCATGATCTCTTCGTCGACCTCGCCGAGAGCCTCGATGAGCGCGGTACGAGCTTCTGCAGCCTCGGCGAAGAGGGCTGCGTCGATCTCCTCCGTGAGCGGGGTGCGCTCGACGGTCTCGCCCGCATCGCCGACGTTGTGGAGCACCTGCATCTCGAGCAGGTCGACCACGCCGGAGAAGTCGTTCTCGGTGCCAATCGGAAGCTGAATGATCAGCGGGTGCGCATCGAGGCGCTCCTTGAGGCTGTCGATCGTGATCGAGAGCTTCGCACCGACCTTGTCGAACTTGTTGATGAAGACGATGCGGGGGACGCCGTATCGCGTCGCCTGGCGCCACACCGTCTCGGACTGCGACTCGACCCCGGCGGCCGCATCGAACACCGCGACCGCGCCGTCCAGAACGCGAAGCGCCCGCTCCACTTCGACGGTGAAGTCGACGTGGCCGGGCGTATCGATGATGTTGATCCGGTGGTCGTTCCAGTGGCAGGTGGTGGCTGCCGATTGGATCGTAATGCCGCGCTCCTGCTCCTGGACCATGTAGTCCATGGTCGCGGCGCCGTCGTCGACTTCACCGATGCGGTGCGAACGTCCGGTGTAGAAGAGGATGCGCTCCGTCGTGGTCGTCTTGCCGGCGTCGACATGGGCCATGATGCCGATGTCGCGGGTCGCGGCGATGGTTTTGTTGTCGACCATGACGGGAGGAAAAGCGTGGGAGACGGATGCACCGAGTGGGCCGCGTTCTGGCGCCATCCGTCTCCTACCGGGTGGCGGAGGGGGTGTGGCGTCGAAGGGCCCTGGTGGACGAGCGGGACTCGTCGCGGCGTCGGCTGTCTGCACGGCGAATGGAAGCCCCCGGTTGGAGCCGCCCCGTGCAGGGCGTCGGCAAGACTGCTTGAAGAAGCGTTAGCGCAAGAGGTCGTCTCGGGGGTGGATCCCACGCCTACATCGGTGCAGGGGCCGCGAGTATAGACAGTTCCCGGGGAACATCAACCTCGATCTTCGGCCCCGCCGACGGGTCGAAAGCGCGCATCGTAGCGCATTTGCCGACGGCCTGAACGCGCTGCTAGCGTCTGCGAGGATGGTCGAGGGCGTCCCACTGCTTTCCCCCACCCTGCCCAGCTCCAGTTCCGGCGACGGAAGCACGCGGGGCACTTCTTCGTCGGCGCGGAGATCGTCTATTTCCTATCGTCGGGCGACGCGAGCCCGTTGTGGGGCGCCATCGCGCAGCCGATGGGGGCGATTGGTGGCGTGATCAAGACGATCGGGGAGCGCGCCTTGCACCAATCTGAGGCCATGGAACCGGCACCGGAGCAAGCCGTGGCGGCGGCCGCCTCTGCCTCGGCGCACAAGATCATGCTCCGCGCCGCGGATACGGAGTTCATCAAGTACACCTGGTGGATGCGGGCCATCCGGTGGCAGGGCGAAACCCTGGGCGTTGGTGCCGGGCTGGCCCCGGAGCTTCGGACGGAGCTGCGGGCCTGGGCTGCCCGCGTGGGGGTCCCCGTCAAGGGCAGGCGGTAGCGAGGGTCCCGACCTCTGCGCGCGATCACGCCCCCGCCGACCGCTCTCCTCCGGGCTCACCCGGGCCCCTCGCGAACGCGCACGGTCGCGACCTCGTGCGAGATTCCTTGCGGCGGTCGCAACCATGGCCGGGCGACCGAGGCGATGGCCTCGTCGATGGGCGTCACTGCCGACTCCGATGCACAGTTTGCGCAAAGGTTGGACCTGAGGAGACGCGTTGAGGACGCGTGGCTAGGCTGCGAGGCCGTATGACCGCCCGACCCCTCTCGACCTGTCTTCTCGCCTCGATCCTCGGCACGGCATGCGCGGTCGGCGACGAGAACGTCCCCGCCGATGCCATGTTGGGCTCCACATCGGACAGTCCGTCAACGGGAACGGGCAGCGGCGCAGCAGACGGTACGAGCTCGAGCGCTCCGGCGTCCGACGCAAGTACGAGCGGGGAGCACGGCGCAACCGACGACTCGAGCACGAGCGGCGCGAGCACCTCCGGCGATGACGGGCAGCCCCCGATGGCAAACATCTGCGCAGGTGGACAGCTACCGGTCATTGCGAGTGCGCCCTGCACGTTCGGCATGTGCACCTCGGGTGCGAGCTACCGCGACCGCGAAGCACCGCCGGCACGCATCGGCAGCGAGAGCGAGAGCAACGTCTACATCGTGACCAACCGCGACGACGACGGTCCCGGGTCGCTTCGTCACGCAGTCGAGACTGCCAACGAGCCTCGCTTCGTTCTGTTCGACGTTGCGGGGGAAATCGAACTCGACGGACAGCTCAACTTCAGCGGCAAGTCGCACATCCACATCGCCGGTCAGTCCGCGCCTGGCGTGGTGCGGGTCGTGGGCGATCAGCTGAACTTCGTGAACAGTCACGACATCGTCGTCGAACACATCGACATCGTGCCGATGCCCTCGGGACCGGTCACGACGAACACGGACGGAACCGACGCGATCACGGTGAACCGTGGAAACGACAACCTCGTGTTGAGCAACATGGGCCTCTACCTCGGGAACGACGAGATCTTCGACGTGCTCGAGTACGAACCGGAATCATTCGACGAGCAACGTCGACATACCGGGATCTTGACCGACCCAGCCGACGTCACGCTGCACCGCTCCATCGTCGGCTACGGCGTCGCCGGTATCAATGAGCTAGCCGGTGGTCTCGACCGACAAAGCAAGGGCTCGATCACCGGAGGCAACAACTACGTGGCGTTCACCGACGTACTCTTCACGTCGAGCGTCGAGCGCAACCCGAAGACCCAGGCTGCTCAGAATATCTTCCTCAACGTCGGCTGGTTCAACACGGGGCTGAAGCTTCTGGACCTTGGAGAAGCCGAGAAGCGAGGCGAAGACACGTCTCCGGGTCCGGCTCACGACGTCGCGTTTGCGGTACTCAACGGCGTGTATCGCGAGGGCCCGATCGCCCCCTTCTATCCGGGTGCTGCCGACAACAGGCGGATCTACACGCGTGGCGACATGTCCGCTGGGGACGCGCTCTTCGTCAACAGCTCGGAGTACTTTCTCATCGAGGGGTTCGAGGACCAGGCGTCTGTAGACCTCGTCGAGAATCGTCCAGGCGACGACGTCTATACCGAAGATTGGGATGTGTATCTGGAGCGGTCGCAACTCGCGGAGATCCCGTGCGTCGACCCCTCGACGTTGGTGCCAGACCTCCCTGAGCAGCTCGAGGAGCGACTGCTGACGGCGACCGGGCCCCGCCCCAGCGAGCCGTCCTCGACCCTGGACCGGGTCCGCGAGGACTACGAACAACGCCGCACCACCGCGGTCGTCCACCGCGATTTCGACGGGGGCGACCTCGACTTCAACACGCATTTCGGCGTACCACCAAGGATCGACGCGGAGGTCAGCATCGTCGAACGCATTCCAGTGGATCCGTTCGCGCTCGCCGACAATGGATACACCAACATCGAAAACTTCCTGCGCGAACTCTCTCAGTCGGTCGGGGGCGCCTGAGCGAGAGCGGGGGGAGCGATGCCGACGTCGTCCATCCAATCGTCGAGCCAACGGGCAAGCAGCCGGCGGCGGTCTTCGTGCTGGCACCTCCACGCACGTACCGCCAACGGTGCAGCCGCATCGCGACCCGACGTGAGATAGAGGAGCTCGGCCAAGTCCGCAACGACGACGCAGCGAGACGGCGAGTCGCTGCGCACGATCTCGACGACCAAGGTCTGCCACGACAATGCCTCTGCGTAGTCACCGACCCTTCGGGCGTGGGCCACCAGGTTCATCATCGGCACCGCCGTTCGCGGATGTCCTTTGCCCAAACTCCGCTCGAGCATGTCGAGGACGTTTCGCTGCCTCGCCGCAGCCGTGGAGAAGCGACCAAGTCGACTTTCGACGACGGCGAGATTGCCGAGCATGCGGGCGCTGTCGATCCCGTCGGGGTCAATACGCCATAGTTGACCGACTGCGTCCAGGAACGCGCTGTAGGACGCCCCGAGCTCACCCGAAGCCAAGTAGAGCTGCCCCCACAAACTCGAGACCTCGGCTCCACGTCGCGTCTCGCGTAGTTCGAGTCGCTCGACCGTAGCGTCAAGTTCGATGATTTCGTCCCGCGCAAGCGCGTAAGACCGGCCATGAATCAGGATCTTCGCCAGCTCGATCCGGGCGTCGAAAGACAGAAGGTGCTCCGAACCGTACAGTTCGACTCTCCGTTCGACCGCTGAAAAAGCCGCCTCCACTGCATCTCGATGGTCCAAGGCGCCCGCGTCGAGCGCTCGGGCCAGCGCAAGGTGAAGGTCGGCTTGGGCAACCGGGCTCTCCTCGGCGGCCAACGCCTCCTCCAGCAACCTCCGTGCAGCGACGAAGTCGTCCGAATCGACCGCAACGAGTGCTTCTGCACGGCGCAGGTCCTGGACCAGCGGAGTCGGCTGCCCAAGCGACTCAACGATCGCCCGGGCTGCGAACAAAGCCTCCCGAGCACGTTGCGGTCCCACACTTCGAGAGCCGACGAGAGACGCCAGCTTTGTGTGCGCCCGTGCTCTTGCGGCATCGTGCCCACCGCGCTCTGCATCGTGGATCGCAGCCCGCAGCAAGGACTCTGCATGCGTCGCCTGCTGAGACTCGGCTTGGATCGCATCGGCCTGCAGCAGACGAATCTCAGCTTGCAGTGCAGGCCAAGGTAACTTGGCAGACTCATCGAACAGGACCGCCAAACGGGACGAGCACTCGTCCCAACGACCCAGCCCGCACGCGATGCGCGTCCGTGCCAATCGTCTCCGAAGCATGAGGACCGGCCCACGCCGGTCGTCCTCCGGCAGCGGGAGATCGAGCGCGGCGGGGCCAGGTTGTCGGCAGGTGAGCGGATCTTGCAGGGTTGCGCGATCGAAGGACACGCCCGGCGCGTCATCGCGTCCTTGTTCGACCTCGACGACCAAGTCGCTGAGTTCCTCTCGTCGAGCGAGCAAGCAGGCCCAGCGCCGGTCCTCCGTTCGCCCCGACGCGCGCTCTCGAGACGCATCACACTGCCATCTCGCCTGCTCATTCCATCGCGCCGCGTAGCCGTCGAGGAACTCGACCAAGCGCTCGCGGCCCTCGACGTCTCCGGCCTCGCTTCGTTGACCCGGCCAAACGTCGACCAGGGACCCCAGCCGTTCCTCACACGAGTCCGGCCACGCCATCGGCACCGCGAGACTCAGAGCCGCCGCGCCGACCCCAACCCCCAGCGTGAGCGCCCGCCAGCGTCGGCGCTT
>JBCCQM010000308.1:0-8053 GCA_039024335.1 Myxococcota bacterium | reverse complement strand
GGCGAAGAGCATCCGCAGACGCACTTCGCCGTGCAGGTGCTCGACGGAGTACGCGGACCCGCCGAGCCCTAGCAGCCTGTGATGCAACCCGTCATAACGCCTCGCTCGTCTTTTTCGCGCCTGGTGGTGTCGCCAAAACTTGCAGTACGCCCGGTACAGCGGCGTTTCGGCTCCTACCCAGGAGCGAACAGTCCTTCGCGATCCGCCGCGCCGGGTTGCATCACACGCTGCTAGCTCGCGTCGGCGACGGCTTGCATCGAGGCCTTCGCGGCTTCGACGGTCTGGTCGATGATCGCGTCGTCGTGGGCGATTGAGACGAAGCCCGCCTCGAACTGCGAGGGCGCGAGGTAGACGCCGCGCGAGAGCATCTCGCTGTGCCAGCGGGTGAAGCGCTCGAGGTCGCTACCCTTCGCGTCGGCGTAGTTGCGGACCTCGCCGCTGCGAAAGAATCCGGTGAACATCGAGCCCACGCGGTTGCTGGTGAAGGGCAGGCCGGCGGCATCGGCCGCTTCGACGATGCCTTTGGCAAGGCGCTCGGTCGCTGCGTCGAGCTGCGCATAGGGGCTGTCGCGCTCGATGATCTTGAGCGTGGCGCTGCCGGCCGCAACCGCGATCGGGTTTCCGCTGAGCGTGCCCGCCTGATAGACGGGACCCACCGGCGCGAGCTTCTCCATGATCTCCCGCTTGCCGCCGTACGCCGCGCAGGGGAGGCCGCCGCCGACGATCTTGCCCAGGCAGGTGAGGTCGGGCGTGACGCCGAACAGGTCTTGGGCGCCGCCCTTCGCGAGGCGGAAGCCGGTCATGACCTCGTCGAAGATCAGGACGATGCCGTGGGCCGAGGCGAGCTCGCGCAGGCCTTCGAGGTAGCCCTCGCGCGGCGGGACGCAGCCCATGTTGCCGCAGACCGGCTCGACGATGATCGCGGCGATGTCGTCGGGGTTCTCGGCGATGATCTTCTTGATCGCGTCGAGGTCGTTGTGGGGCGCCAGCAGGGTCTGCTTCACCACGTCGGCGGGCACGCCGGCGGTGCCGGGCAGGCCGAGCGTCGCGGCGCCCGAGCCGGCGGCCACGAGCAGGAAGTCGGCGTGGCCGTGGTAGCCGCCGTCCATCTTGATGATCTTGTCGCGACCGGTGTAGCCGCGTGCGAGGCGAAGCGCGCTCATGGTCGCCTCGGTGCCCGAGTTGACCATGCGGACCATGCCGCCGTGCAGGCTGGGGACCATCGAGCACACCAGCTCGGCGAACTCGACCTCGGCGGCGGTGGCGGCACCGAAGCTGAGCCCGTCGCGAATGGCCTTCTGCACCGCGTCGAGCACTTCTTCGTGGGCGTGGCCGAGAATGGCCGGTCCCCACGTGCCGATGTAGTCGATGAGCGCGACGCCGTCTTCGGTGATCACGTGCGCGCCCTTGGCCTTGCGCACGAACGGTGGGTCGCCGCCGACGGGGCCGAACGCGCGGACGGGGCTGTTGACGCCGCCGGGGATCACGTTGGCAGCGGCGGCCATGAGCTCGCGGCTGCGCTCGCCGGCGCGTCCATCGACCTGGGCTTCGACTCGAGGCGTTTCGGAGGTGCTCATGGGCGCCGCGACTCTAGCAGCCCGCACCGCTGGCGACACGCAGGCGCGGGCGCGCGCCGGCTCACAACAGGGCGTATACGGCGGTCGCGTTCGCGGTGATCGCCGAGGCCGCCAGGGCAACCCAGCAAAGCCGCTGGAGCCGAGCCACGCGGTCCTGCGCCCCCGACAGGTCGCCATCGTTCGCGATCGCGGCCATGCGGATGCGCTGACTCATCAGGAAAAGCACGCTCGCCACGCCTGCGAACGCCATGCCGAGGTTCAGCAGCAGCAGCGTCATCTCGAAGCGGCCGAGGCCGCCCACGGCGCTGGCGACTCTGCACTGGCTCGGGTCCGAGGCGTCGTAGGCGACGTCGACCGGCTCGGACTCGGCGCAGCGATTCGTCGCGCCCGCACAGCCGCCGTAGGTTTTTCCGTCGACCTCGATCTCGTACAGCGCGCCGTTGCGAAAGCTGCACGTTGCCGTGTCCGAGGCGACCGTCGGGCTGGACGCATCGAGCCCGCCTGGCGCCGCGATGACTCCGCTGAGCACGTAGAGGAACATGCCGAATCCGAGGCCGCCGACGATCAGCAGCACGTTGGCTCGGTTGCCGCCGCGGGCCTCGCCGAGCATGAAGCGCTCGAGCGCGGTGGGTTCGTCGCTCATCGGCCCCGTGATAGCAGCGCGGTGTCGATGGCGTCCATGACCGCGGTCGCGACGTCGGGCAGGTCGCCGGCCGAGGCGGTACCCGCGGGGGGCGCGTCGATGAATCGCTGCAGCCGGGCGGGCGTGAGCGCAGTGAACGAGCACCCGTCGCCGAGTCGATGCTCCCGCACCATCGCGGCGTTGAGTCGCTGCTCGTCGTCGTCGTGGTGATGCAGCGCGAGGATGGGGATGCCCAGCCCGACGCACTCGGAGATCAGCTGGCTGCCCGCGCTGGAGACGACCACCCGGGCGCGCGCGAGTCCTTCGATGAAGCGGGCGCGATCTTGTGGCTCGTACTCGATGCCCTCGACGTCGGGTCGCGTCGGCCCGAACACCAGGGGCGTGGTGCCGAGGGCGACCAGAGCGCGCAGCACGTCGGGTGCGCCGTCGCGGAAGTAGCAGAGCACGCGGTCGGGGCCCGCGACGCGATGCAGCCGCGGGTCCAGAGCCGGGCGCGCGACGATGGTGCGCGAGGTCCGAGGCTGCAGCGGTACGAAGTTGACCGCGATGCATCGCTGGGCGCCTGCGGACGACACGGCAGCTTTGGCGCGCTCGCGCAGCCACGGCGCGGCCGGGAGTGCGTCGGGGCGTTCACAGCCGCTGAAGACCAAGCCGTGCCCGACCGCGATGCCGGGGCGACGCAGCACGGTTGCCGCGCTCAGGCCGGGCAGATCACCGTCGGAGACGATCAGCGCCGCATCGTCGGCGCGGGCGGCTTGGACTGCGTCACGCACGCGGGCGGCGAGTCGCAGCGTCGCGGGCCCAGGCGTGGGAGGGAGCGAGGCGATCGGCGTGCACGGGTACGCCGACGAGAACAGCGCGACGCCGTCGGGACCCACGAACGCGCGAAACGGACGCCCGGCAGCGTCGAGCGCCCGCGCGATTGCCAAGCAGCGGGTCGCATGCCCCCGTCCGCGGCCGTGGACGTACAGGTGGATCACCGCGGCGCAGAGTACGGCTCCCCCGCCGTTTCTCCAAACCGCGTCGTGGACCGCGGTTCGCTCCAGGAGCACTTCCCCGTCGCTTTTGGAGGACGGCTCGAAGCCCACTATGCTCCAGCGTCATGGGGACCTCCACCCCCGCTCCGCGGCGTTCGCCGTACATCGTCTCGTCGGCCTACGACTGGGCGTTTTTCCTGGCGCCGCCGCTGGTCGCGTTCGTCGCGGGGTGGATCGTCGACCTTGGCGACATCGGTCGCGAGGTGTTTCGGTGGTGGGGTCAAGATGTGACCACCGCGAGCGTGATGCTCGGCGTGTTCATCCACGCAAACCTGGTCATCGTGCTGTGGCGCAGTCACGGCAACGGCGAGGTTCGTCGTCGCTTCAAGAAGCGGATGCTTTGGGTGCCGCTGCTGCTGCTGGTCGGGATGAACGTCTCGCTTTGGGTGGCCGTGTGCGCATCGGTGCTGGCGACCTTCTGGGACGTCTATCACTCGGGCGCGCAGACCTTCGGCTTTGCCCGGATCTACGAAGCGCGGGCCGGCAACGACCCCACGCATGGGCGCCGGCGCGACTGGATGCTCAACCAGATCCTCTACGCCGGACCGATCCTCGCAGGCGCCACGATGATGGACCACGTCGAGGACTTTCGAGAGTTCGGCGCGGTGAAGTCGGCGTTCTTCACCGCGATCCCCACCCACATGGAGAACAACCACGGGTTGATCGCATGGGGGGTGATCGGCGTCGGCGTGGTCGTGCTGCTCGACTACCTGTGGGCTGCGTGGCGAGACCACCGCGCCGGGGTGCGCGTGCCGTGGCAAAAAGTCTACCTGCTGGTCAGCACCGGGGCCGTCTCGATCTACTCATGGGGGTTCAACCCGTGGGGCGAGGCGTTCTTGGTGATGAACCTGTTCCACGCCCTGCAGTACTTCGGGATCGTGTGGGCGACCGAGGGGCGCAACATGCAGCGGACGCTGCGGCTGGACGACGCACCGGGCGGGCGGGTGCTGACGTGGCTGACCTTCGTGGTCGGCGCGGTCCTCTACGGCCTCGCGGTCGAGGCGTGGGCTGGAACCGCGTATCGTTTTTGGACCATCACGATCGTCGTGAGCCTGATGCACTTCTGGTTCGACGGTTTCATCTGGTCTGTGCGGAAGACCACCACGACCAGCCGCTGATCTGGCCACGGATGTAATGCCGAGGCGGTGATCGGCGAACCGATGCACGACCGCCGCGCGCAGGGGTTCGTCATGCGCCTTCTCGTCGTCGCCACAGAAATCCTCCTCCCCGATGTTCACGGGGGCGCCACGCATGTCCGCGAGCTGGTGCGCCACCTGGACAAGCGCACCGACGTGCTGCTGTTGGCCCGTACGGGCTCGCAGGGGGAGCGCGTTGCGGCGATCGGGCGGCCGATGCGACGACTGCCCGGTCCGCTTCGGACCGTCGACGCGGGGCTGAGCATGCCGGCCGCACTCGAGGTTGCGCGGCGCTTCCAGCCCGACGGCATCTACGAGCGCTGCACGTCGTATGGGCTGGGGGCCATGCTGGGGCAGGCACTGGACGTGCCGCTCATCACGATGGTGCTCGATCAGCGCTACTCGTGGTTGTCGTTGCTCCGCGCCCGTCGACTGATCGCGACCAACACGGAGCTCGTCCCTCGCGCGGTTCGCCACAAGGCCGTACAGGTGAGCTGGGGCGCCAACGAGTCGCTGTTTCGCCCGGGTCTCGAAGACGCGGCGCGTCGCGCTCGGGCCGAGCACGCCCTGGGGAACGCCTTCGTGGTCGGTTACAGCGGTTCGTTCAAGCCCTGGCACGGGGTTTTGGGGCTGGTGCGCGCGGCCGCCCAGCTTCAGAACGAGGACATCGTGTTCTTGCTCGTCGGTGACGGGCCGCAGCGCAGCGAAGCCGAGTCGCTCGCGCGCAGCCTCGGGGTTCGCGATCGGATCCGCTTCACCGGAGCGGTCGACTACGAAGCGGTGCCCGGCGTGCTGGCGGCGGCCGACGTCTGCGTTGCGCCGTTCGAGCCGCATTTGCACGGTCCCAGCCGCAAGCGGGGCTTCACGCTCGACCCGCTGAAGGTGTTCGAGTACCTCGCGATGGGCAAGCCCACCATCACGATTCGGGCCGACAACATCGAGGCGCTGTTCGCCGACGGAGAAGAGATCACGCTCGTGCGGCCGGGGCGGCACGATGACCTCGCGGCGGCGATTTTGGGCCTGCAGCGCTCGCCGACCCGCGCTGCCACGCAAGCGCTCGCGGGCCGAGCGCGGGTTCTCGCCCATCACACGTGGGATGCACACGCTCTTCACCTGATGAAGCTTTTTCGAGACATCATCAGTGAACGCGCCGCCGCATGAGCGAGTCCGACGAGCCCGAGAACCCCCCGACGAAGAAGCGCAGCGTCTCCAAAGACGCGAGCGTGCTGGTGGTAGGCAACGTCTTGGCGACGATCGCCGACATCCTGGCGCCGCTGCTGATCTTTCGGCTCACGGGCAAGGACGAGGTCGCCAGCCTCAGTGCGCTGCTGCTGACCTACAACACGCTGGCGCTCCTGCTGCTGGCGGGCTTTCACCAGTCGATCACCTATTTCCTGCCGGGGCGGTCGCTCGCAGAGCGGGCCGCCGTCGCACGCAAAGTGGTGCGACTGCTGATGGTGCTCGGCGCGGTGTGTGGCGGGCTGTTGTTCGTGGTCGGCAAGTTCGGCACGTCGGTCATCGAGGCCGTCGGGACCTTCGAGGGCGACGCCACCGACCTGAGCCCGCTGATGTTCCTGGTCCTGTTTCCCGTCGGCGACCTGCCTGCGCGCATTCTGCCGAACCTGGCGGTGGTCGAAGGGCGCCCCAAAGTGGCCGCTGGCTACGGGGTCTTTCGCAGCCTGTGCATCTCGGTCGCCACCGTGCTGCCGCTGGCGCTGGGGTTCGAGCCGTCGGCGGTCGCCATGTGTTTGAGCGTAGTCGCGTTTGCGCAGCTTGGGTTCGTCAACGTCGTGCTGGGGCGTTGCTACGCGGCGGCCGAGCGCATCGCCTCGCCCGTGAGCACCAAGGAAATGGTCAAGTTCGGCGTGCCGCTCGGTGCGACCGACATGGTCGCGTCGCTCAACAACCGGTTCGACCAGCTGCTCATCCTCACCAACTTTCCCGATGCGATCTTCGCGGCATATCGCGCCGGCTCGTATCAGATCCCGGTCATCACGCGGGTGCCGTACCTGGTCACCACTGCGCTGGCGCCGTCGATGGTCGAAGCGTTCCGCGAGGGGCGAGCCCGGGACGCGCTCAACGACTGGCGCCACGCGATCGGCAAGGTCTCGCTGATCGTCGTGCCGAGCACGCTGGTGTTTTTCGTGGGGGCCGAGCCGATGGTGCGGATCGTCGCGACCGATGCGTACCTCGAAGCGGTGCCCGTGTTCCGCTGGTACACGCTGCTGTCGATGATGCGGGTAGCCGCGTTCGGCACCGTCATCGTCGCCGCCGGGCACCCCAAGTACGTGCTGCACGCGGCCGTGGTTTCGTTCGGGTTCAACGTGCTGCTGAGCGTCCCGCTGATGCTCGGCCTGGGCTTCATCGGACCCGCGATGGGCACGACGCTGGCATTCATCCCGATCGTCGCCTTCTACATCTCGAAGATCGCCAAGGCGACGGGCATCCCCTACCGAGACATCTTTCCGCTCGGCCGCTACCTGCGGGTCGTGGCCGTCGCGTCGGTCGGGGCCGCAATCGCCTGGATCGTGGCCGACGCGGTCGACGTCCCGGCCATCGTGGAGCTGCTGCTCATCGCGGTGATCGTGCTCGGATGCTTCGCTGGGCTGGCCACGGCCACGAAAACGATGGTCGCTGAGGACTGGGCGTTCATCACCGCGAAGCTCCGTCGCCGCAAGGCCTGAAAAAAGTCAGACGGATTTCGCTCGCCCGCGGGATATGTGGGTATGGATGGTCGATGGTTTGCGCTGGCGGGATGCCTGGCGGTGGCTGGATGTGATGCGGGGGCCGAGGACGAGGCGCCGGAGAAAGGGTCCTCATCGGGTGCGAGCACGGGCGGATGCGCGTCGGGGGGCTGTGACGAATCCACCACGGACGTCCCGGAACCGGACGCCACGACCGGGGCTGCACAGAGCAGCTCGAGCGGCACGGATGCCGGCAGCACGAGCAGCGTCGGGGCGTCGACTTCTACGGGCGATGCCGAGACGGGCGAGGAGACCGGCGGCGAGGATGCGTGCGGTCCAGCCCCCGCCGGTCCCATAGAGGGCTGCACGCCGTGGCGCGTGGAGCTGCCCAGCGGCTTTCAGACGAATGCGATCATTCCGTTTCCTGGTGACCTGTACGTGGTCTCTGGGACACTCGATGGGGTTGGCTACGTCGAGGCGTTCGATACCCAGGGCGCGTCGCAGTGGTCGTTCGAGCACGCGACCAACGTGATCGAGGCCGTTCCGGTTGGCGACGACCGCCTGTTTGGGGTGGTCTCGGGGACGCCTGGCTTCGTGTTCCTGCTGGAAATCGAAACGCAGACCGTCCTGTGGGAGCAGCGACTCGACGAGGACTTCGTCGTGTTCCCCGACCTGGGCCCGAACACATACTTCATCGCGCAGCAGCCCAAGCACGTCGCCGCCTCGGCCGACGGACAGCTCGCGGTGGTGATGCGGGGAACGGGATGGAATGACTATCACGTGACCATGGGACTCGATCCGCTGACCGGGGAGCAGACCTGGCTGCACGTGGACTACGCGGACTGGTACTTCAGCACCGAGCTGCGCTTCAACGACGTGGGCGGATGGTTCGTCCACCTGGCGGCATACGGTGTCGGTGGAGGCGCTGGCTTTCGAACGCGACGCTTCGACCCCGAGACTGGGGCCGAACTCGAGT
>JBCCQM010000307.1:0-8070 GCA_039024335.1 Myxococcota bacterium | reverse complement strand
CGCGTGACCTACGACGACACCAACGACGGCGCCGTCTACCACATCAGCTGGAAACCGTAGCGGCCTGAATCAGCCGCTGGGCGTACCGCCGCCGACGACGCTGAGCGAGTGGCCGGTCATGTCCGAGTACGTGTAGGCGCCGTTGAGCCCCGTGTACGAGGTGACCGTTCCGTCCGCAGGGTCGACGCGGTGCGCCCCGTTGCCGTTGACCGCCCAGACGTTGCCAAAGAAGTCGATGCTGACGCCGTACGAGGAGGGCGTGCTGAAGTCGTGGACAATCGTGAAGTTCTCGCGATCGATGCCCTTGACCCCGCCGAAGTACGACATCCAAAGCAGGCCGCCGGGGTCGCCGTCCGCCATGCACCCTGAGGACACCCCGAGGTCGGGACTCACCGTCCACGTCTCGCTCGTGGGATCGAAGCGTGCGGCACGGCTTCCGCAGTTCCAGATGAAGCCGTCGACGTCGGCGGTCATGCCGTACCAGTGCGACGTGGTCCCCGTGCTGGAGGGTCCGTCCCACACGCTGACCTCCATCGTGTCGCGGGTGACGCGAACGATATGGTTGCCCGTGGCCCAGCCAGTCGCCCAGAAGTTGCCTTCGGCGTCGACCGCTGCCCCGTAGAGCCCGAACGCGTCCTGCTTGAGTCCGGGAATGTCGACCGTGTCCAGCACGACCCCGGCGTCACCATCGATGAGGATGACGTGGTCTGTCGTGCCGTTGCCGATTCGCCCCGCCGTCCACAGCAGCTCGTTCTCCCACGAGCAGGTCGAGCTGTTCCAGTCACCCGGCGCCCAGGCCACGGGTCGCTGGCTGCCGTAGTCGAACGGGATGTACCAAGCGCGGCACTCCTCTTGGTCCCACGGCAGCGCGACGTTGCTGTTGGAGGTCTGGATGCCCGGCGTGCCGTTGGTGTCGGCGCAGTCCTCTTCGGTGGCGTAGATCTTCGTGATGCCGCCGTTGCGGTTGGCCACCGCGACGTGGCCCGACAGGCTCACCGACGTGCGCGAGGGGCTGCCGCCCGTGTCGGGGCGCGTTTGGTAGCGGCCGACCTCGGTGACGGTCTGCGTGTCGATCTTGGAGATGGTGCCCTCGGGGCTGTTGGCTGCCCACAGGAACGAGAAGTCTGGCTCGCCGTCCTTGCCGCGACCGCTGGTGTCGCCGGGCTGGCATGCGCCCACGTTGTCGCCTGCGTCGGGGATGACGCCGACGTCGAAGATGATGGGGCCCGAGTCGTTCTCTCCGCCCTCTTCACCCTCTTCGCCGCCCTCGCCGGCCGTCGAGGGCCCAGTGGTGGTGCCGCCGCCGGAGGCCGTCTGCGAGCTGCCCGAGGCGGACTCGGTCTCACCGCTTGCGCTGTCGGTCGCGCCCGCGGTGACCGACTCCAGCCCCCCCGAGCCCGAACCGTCCGCGGTGTCCGAAGGAGCGTCGCCGTCACACGCCAGCAGCGGCAGCGTGACCAACCAGGAAATTTTCAAGACGTAATTACGCATCGTGTTTTCTCCCCATCCCCCACGTGGATTGAACCACGGGTGGCGCGCCGAGGAGAAATACGTGGTCTCACGAACGAGACCTACATGCGGCAAACGTCGGAGCAACGCGAGCGTCAGCCGGCCACAGGCGGGGCCGACGTGGTCGAACCTGCGCCGAAGAACTCGAGGCCCGCGGGTGCGTTGGGCACCGGAATGAGCGTAGTGCTGACCGAGTCACCGAAGAACTCGACCTCGAACACCTCACCGCTGCGGGCGAATCCGTAGGCTTTGCCGGCCCAGAACGCCAGGCCGAACACCTGGTCGTACGGGATGGGACCGAAGTTCTCGAGGATCTGCCCGTTGGCCGGGTTGAACTCGATGATGCAGTCCTGGTCCTCGCACGCGGGTCCGAAGACGGTGAGGTAGGTGCCGCCGTCTTTGACCGAGACCACGTCGCCGCTGGAGCGCAGGCCGTCGGAGAGCGTGCCCAGGTTGGTGACGTTGCCACTGTCCTTGTCGATACGGACGTACGCGTCGTCGACGAAGCCGACCAGCGCCTCTTCGTTGGCGTCGACGGTGCCGGCGGGGACGAACGACAGCGACGTGGGATACTGCCCGTCGGCGATCAGGGTGCACTGCGCCGTGACGCGGTCGATCTCGTACAGCGCGTCGAAGGTGACACCGAACATGTTCGAGTCTTCGTCGAGCGCGATGTCGATGACCGAGCCGCCGCAGCCGCTGAAGTCACCGACCGGCACGACGTCGAGCGTCTCCGGATCGAGGCGGTAGAGAACGTCGCCGCTGTGGCCGAAGACCTCGGCGAGCTCCACGCCGCCGGTCTCGTCCGGTGCGACGTCGAGAATCAGGCCGCCGCTGGTGTCGGCGCCGTCAGTGGACTCGCCGCCGCTGGAGCTCGTCGCTTCACTCACGCCCGTCGTGGTTTCGAGCGTGTCCGACGAGTCGCTCCCCGTGGTCGCGCTGCTGCCCTGCGTCATGCCCGCGCTGCCGCTCTGCGCGGGATTGTTGTCCCGCACGTCCACGACGCAGCCGGCGTAAGCAACTGAAGTTCCAAGCAAGAAGCTGATCGTAGCGGCGCGCATGAGCGTGTGCGTCTCCGGTGAAGGCCCACATCGTACACGCAGAACCCCCCCGCGCCAGGACGCGCAACCCGCCACGACCGAGCGCAAAGTCTCTGCTCTAGGCCGAATTCGCGCCCCAAGGTGACGGCCATGTGACACCCGTCGACAAGCGCATCGACACGGGCCACCATCCGCCGCCAGCGATGGGCACTTCCGACCTGCGGCAACGATTTGAAGCGCTGCGCAAAGCCGTGGCGAACAAGGACCGGGCCGGCGTGGACGCGGCGCTGCAGGCCATCGAGAGCGATCTCGAAGGGGCCGATCCGCTCACCCGTGCAGCGGCATACGCCCAGGTGCAGCTGGAGCGCGGGCGGCCCCTGGATGCAGCGCAAGTGCTCGACGACGTCATGGCGGCGATCGGCGACGACGCCCGCGTGCACCATCAGATCGGGCAATACCGCGAGCAAGGCGGCGATATCGACGGTGCGCTCACCTCGTATGCGCGGGCGACGAACACCGATCCGATGTTCACCGATGCCTGGGTCGCGCAGGGCGTGCTCATGGACGGGCGGGGCGATCCCACCGCTGCGCTGCAGGCGTACAGAAGCGCGCTGCTCTCGGATCCGCAGCACGTCCACGCTTGGCGCAACCTGGGGAACTCCCTCGCCGCGCAGCACAAGTACGACGAAGCCGCGAGCGCCTACGAGACCGCGCTGGGCCTGGCGGTCGGTGATCCCACGATCGCCTTTCTACGAGCCTCGGCGCATGCCGCCAAAGGGGACCGCGAAACCGCCAGCCGCCTCATGCCCGAGGCCATGCGCGCCGAGCTGGGCGAGCCGATGGAAGAGCGCGTCGGCAACCGAGCCTGCCGGTTCTTCGCGACGACGGAGCACGAAGCCGACCGCCGCGCGCGGGCCCGAGCCAAGCTCGCCGATCTCGACACCCGCCCCGAGGGGACATTCGTCGAGCGCGTCGACGGGGTCGATTACCTGTGCGACGCCGACCCCGTGTTTCCAGAGCATCCACACCGCTTCCTCGACGCCACCGGCCTACTCGGACGGTAGCAGTGCGTCCACGAGCGCTTGCGCAGTTGGGCGAGCGTCGGGTTCCGGATCGACGCATTGGATCAGCACGGCCAGCGCGTCCGGGTCGCACGCGGGGCATCGCGTGCGCAGGCCTTCGAGGTCCAGGTCGCGCAGCGGTGGCGCGCGGGTGGTGGGCGCGAGGTCGAACAACAGCTCCAGGGCGATGAGCCCGAAGGCATAAACATCCGCGGCCGTTCCCACCGCGCGCGCCCCGAGCTCCGAGCATTCCGGTGCCATGTAGCGTGGCGTCCCGAACACCACCCCCGACTCGGTCAGAGCGGGGCCCTCGGCGAGCAGACGCGGCACCTGACGCACCGGCGCCGTTTCGGCGGAGGCAACCTCCTCGACCCCATCGAGCGAGGCCGGGCGCGGCGTGTCCATCCGCCCGGTGAAGCCCGAGATGCCGAAGTCCGCGAGCTTGGGCCGCGGATGCTTGCCGTCGGTCTCGACGAGGATGTTCGACGGCTTGAGGTCGCGATGCACGATGCCCAAGGCGTGCAGGGCAACGAGGCCCTCGGCGACGCCACGCAGGACCGCCGAGCACCAGTCCAGGTCACCGTAGCGGTCCTGGTGAAGCTGCAGGCTCCGGCCTTCGACCAACTCCATGACCAGGTACATGCCCGCGCTGTCGGACATCTCGACGTCCTCGATCGAGATGACGTTGGGGTGCTGGACCTTCGAGATGATCTGCGCCTCGCGGGCGAAGCGAGCCATGTCTGCCACGCCCTGCGCCCGTAGCCGCTTGATCGCGAGCTCGCGGTCATCGGCCAGGCGACGGGCCAGGTACACGTCGCCCATGCCTCCGTGGCCCAGCGCCGAGATGACCTCGTAGCGCTGGTCGACCACCGTGCCCGAAGTCCACGGGGCGAGCGCCATGCCGCTGGTCTCGAGCGACGCCAGCGTCGCGACGAGGTCACTCGAGCGCCCCTCGATCTGCCGGCGCAGGTCGGTGTTGAGGCGCTCCACCTCTGCGTTCTTAGCCTGCAGCAGCGCCAGGCGCTCGGTGAGCTCCGCGTTGAGTCCGTCGGCTCGGCGCAGCGCGAACACGTGCTGACGCGAAAGCGCGAGCGTCTGCACCAGCGCCACGAACCCAATGCCGAACGCGCCGCTGCGAACGTCGCCGAACAGGTCACCATGGCCGATCCAGGCGGCAAAGTCGGTCAGCGAAAGCACGTGGGCCATGGGCCACGCCAGCGGCACGATCCATCGATGAACCGGCGCCTTGTGGGTGCGGTACAGCCGAACGCCCACGAACGTCTGGTAGACGCAGTTGGCGAACATCACCGCGATGGTGACGGGCGCGCCGTGGGTCGACATGGAGAATGGACCCGGCCAGACGAGGTAGGCCACGAGCGGGATCGCCGTCCACATCCACCACCACCGCGGAAGTCTTCCAAGGCCGCAGTACGCATGGACGAAGTACACGTTGGCCGTGGTCGTCAGGATGAGACCCACGCCCATCACTGCAGCGTCGTAGACCCCAAACACGGGCTGCAGCAGGCCGCAGACGAAGGCCGGATAGGTGACGCCGAAGATCGCCTCGAGCGTGAAGTACCCAGCGGCCGACACTCGTCGGCGCGACGAGACGAAGACGACCACGTGGGCAAAGCCGGTCAGGCACAGCGCCACGAATCCGAACACACCGAAGCCGGCGTTGAGTCGCATCGCGCGAAGGAAGGCGGCGTCGCCCCGGGTCGTCGTGCTGAGCCGAGGCACCGAGTCCAGCCAGCCCGCCTGCGTCCACGTGGAGCGGACCTCGAGGCGAAGCGAGAGTCTGTCCGTTTCGGACATATCCGGTGAGAGCTGCCATCGGTGAGGGCCGAGCGCCCGATACTGGTCAGCCGGCGGGGCGTCGAGCGGCTGCAGGCGCTGGCCGTCGACCCACAGGTCCGTATGGGCCAGCAGATGCGGGACCGCGAACGTCAGGACCGTGCCGCGCATGGACGCGGGAAGTTCGACGTTGGCCGATAGTGAATAGGTCGACGGCCGCGACGGAAGGTCGGCGTCGACGTGAACGGGCAGCGTGACCGACTCGGTCGCGAGCTCCGACGTGAACGTCCACCGTTCGACGCGGATCATCTCCGTGCTGCCGGCGTCGGCCCCCGCACACCCTCCGAAGAGCACGAGCACGACCGCACCGATCCAAATGTGGATCAGCCTCCCCACGTGCGTCGGATCAGTATGGGGTGCGCGGAGGTCGCGACGCAACGCGGTCCAGACGCGCGCCAACGCGCAAACTCGTCAGTCGAACGTTCTACAGCCCCGGTTCAGTGGACCGTCGACGCCATGCGGTGGCGCTCGGGAGACTCGCCCGTCCAGCTGTGGAAGGCGCGGAAGAAGGAGTTGGGCTCCTCGTAGCCGAGCAGGAACGCGATCTCGTTGCAGGGCAGCGCAGTCTTGATGAGGTAGTGCTCGGCCAGGTCTTTGCGAACCTCTGCGAGCACGGCGTTGAAGTTCACCTCTTCGCTGCGGAGCCGTCGCTGCAGCGTCCGTGGGCTCATGCCCAAGCGCGACGACACGTCACCGATGTTCGACCGCCCGCTGGGCAGCGACTCCAGCAGCACCGCACGCACGCGCTGCCGGGTGCTGGACTCGGCCTCGAGGGACGCCAGGCGCCGGCGCAGCTCGGGCTCGAACATCGACCACATCGACTCGTTGCTCGTGAGGAACGGTTTCGAGATGGCCTCGCGCGAGAACGAAATCGTCCCGGTGGGCGAGGCCTTCAGGCGCACGCCGAAGTACGCTTCGTACGCGGCGATGTCGACGGGAAGCTCGGGCAGCCCCACCTCGAGGGGCTTCAGCGGCTCACGGGTGCCCATGCACGCGATGCGGTGAATGAACGCCAGCTCCATCGCCGACAGCGTGGCGGGCGGCGGATCGGCGGCGTCGAGCCAGCGAAGCGTGGCCTGCAGCCCGCCGTCGTCACGGGTGTCGAGCTCGATGCGGACCGGCGCGCACAGCTGCTTGTACGTGGCCAAGCGGTCCAGCGCGACCGCCAGGTTCGGGCTGCACAGCGCGGCGAAGATCGGCGGCGTGAACGTCTCGGGCGAGGTGCGGGCCGCCATCTCCAGCGCCGGGTTGGGTACGGGCGAGAGCGACTCGACCGCGCGCCACAGTGCGAAGAACTCGGACGCGGTGACCCGAGGGTCACTCTGGACGAGCATATCGTCGGGCAGTCCCGCCACCCGCAGCATGTCCGCGGGGTTGATGCCCATGTCGCCCATCATCGCCCGCCACGCGGGCGCGAGTCCGTAGTCCTTCGCGCCGCTCATGCTGCCTTCACCTCGCCGGCCTCGACGAGCTGCGCGAAGAAGTCGTTCATCGTCTCGCTCAGCGGCCGGTAGGTCACGCCCAGCGCCTCGCGACTCTTCGTGTTGTCGCCCTTCCAGGGATGGTTGATGTTGCGCGACACCACCGGGCGGGTGAGCGCCTCGTTCATCATCGGGCCGAACAGCCAGATGAGCCACTTCGGCAGCACGCGCCGCGGGATGGGATATGTCGCGCCGTACTTGGGCTGCAGCGCCTCGGCCATCTTCGGGTACGACGTGTTGTGGCCCGAGATCACGTGGCGGCCCTGCGCCTCGGCCACGAACCCCGCCCGGAGGTGCGCCTCGGCCAGGTCGCGGACGTCGACCACGCCAAAGCCCAGGTCGGGTACGCCCGCCTTGAGCGTGCCGTCCCCCATCTGCTTGATGATGTTGAAGCTCTCCGAGCCGCCGTGGATCTTCAGGCCGGGGCCCAGCACCAGCGAGGGGTTCACCACCACCAGCCGCCAGCGTGACTGCGCGTCCGCGATCTCCCACGCGGCCTTCTCCGCGCGCGTCTTCGAGTACGAGTAGGCCTGGTGCTCGAGCGAGCTGCTCGTGTTCCACACCTCTTCGTCGAACACCCCGCGCGGCGTCGACTGAAGGTCGATGTTGTCCCCGTAGATCGCCGCGCAGCTGCTGGTCAGCACCACGCGCGTGACCGTGTCGGCGGCCTCCACCGCCGCGAGCAGGTTTCGCGTGCCCTGCTCCGCCGGCTTGACCAGGTCCTGCATTGGGTCGTCGACGTCGATCTTGAACGGCGACGCCGTGTGAAACACGGTCCCGCATCCTTCGACCGCCGCGTGGAACGAGCCCTCTTCGAGCAGGTCCGCGTGGAAGAACTTCAGCGTGCCCGGGGCCTGAGCCTCCGCCGCCCGCAGGTGCGCCAGCTTGCCCTCGTTGTTGGGGTCGCGAACCGTCGCGTGCACGGTCAGCCCCTCCTCGAGCAGCCGCTTGACCACCCAGCCCGCCACGTACCCCGTGGCCCCGGTTACGCAGACAGGGAGATTTCGGTCGATGTTCAGTTCCGGCATGGCGATGTCCTCGCAGCCCCAGCATGGAGTCTACGCCGCGACAGTCCGCCATCGACCGCTGCCAACGGGCTATCGGATCACGCCACGGGCTGGGCTG
>JBCCQM010000306.1:0-8131 GCA_039024335.1 Myxococcota bacterium | reverse complement strand
GGCTACCCCCTTTATTGGTGCGCCCGTCTCCGAACTTTTAAACCGAGTTGAAGTTGGTCTTGACGTTAATGTCTCGGAACGACTCTTCCGGAACCCCACGAGTCTGGAGGTTGATGAGCCCGGCGCCGAATCCTGCAGGAAGGTCGGCTGAATAGCTCTTCTGGACCTCAATGCCCGAAAGCACGCCGGTCGGGAAGAGGTCGAGGGGGACAACCCGAACCAGTGGTTCAGGACTGGGCAACGGCGAGCCGTTCCACAAGGTGAAGGTGTAGCGGAAGGGCTGGCCTCGAACGAGGACAAACTTGCCCTGCTCAACGGTCAGACCCGACACCCGCTGCAGCGCCTCGGCCGCGTCACTGTCGCCCGCAGCGGCGATCTGCTCGGCGCCTAGGACCTCGACGACACTGGAGTTTTCCCGCTGCTGGGCGAGCATCTCGCCGATCGAGCCCTCGACGTAGGGCGCGGTCACGACGTAGTCCTGCAGCTGAATACCGGCCGGCGTGAGTTCAATGTTGGCCGTGACTTCCTGTTCGGCGATGACCCGAATGTTGTCGAGGGTCTGCGTCGAGAAGTTGGGGTGCACGACCGACATGGAGTAGTTGCCCGCGGGCAGCTCGACCATGAATTCGCCGTCGTTGTCGGTGCGCGTCTCGACATCGGTGCCCGTAAAGAACACGCGGGCCCGGGCGACCGGCCGGTTGTCTTCGGCGCTGATGATCCGCCCCACGAGCGCGCCGGGAGGCAACGCTTCAGCGGGGGTCGCCGCTTGAATCACCTCATCCTCGCTGCGCTCCGAAGCCAACGGCAACGAATCTTGCGAGGTTTCGATGTCGAGTCGAGGTTCCTGACCCGGCACCAAGGTCGCGATGACCTGCACCACCTCGCCCTCGAGGGTGAGGAGGTCCAACTCGACCAAAGGCTCGTCGCCCTGGAAGAGCTGCAGGAACCGGCGCCCGGACGGGATTTCACTCTGGACCGAGCCCGTTTCATCGGTCTCGCCGAGGAGTTCCCCCTCGACCACAACGCTTACGTCAGAGACCGGAAGCCCATCCTCGAAGATGATGACGGAGAGGTCAGACCGACCCGCCGACGCAGTCGAAGTCGATGACTCCGCACCGTCGTCGGGCGGAGCGGCCCCCGCGGTACCCAAAAGCAACAAAACGGCGATCATGAGGTCTTACCCTGGCTAGGATCAGCAGCGCCACCGCTCCTTGCGGCAGTCCGCCATGGCTTTGCGGAGGTCTGTGGCCTGACGGAAGATGCTCGGGTCCTTGATCCCCGAGAGCAACTGGTCAGCTCGGTCGTAGTTGCCCGTCTTGAAGTGGGCGTAGGCAATCGCGTAGCGAAGCGGCTCGTCGCGGAGCAGGCCGACTCGCTTGAGATCGTTGTCCATGATGGCAACCATCTCGTAGCGACGCAATTCGAGCAGCAAGCCAAGCCGCTGACGAAGGCGCGCCTTGCTATCCGCGATGCGGCCGTTCAGGGCGAGCGCACGGAACAGTTCGCCGGCTTGGCGATACAGCTCGCCCGCTTCCACCGCAAGATCGTCGGCTCCCATGAGCGATGCACGTTCGAGCATGAGTGCGGCCGTGCGGTACTGGCCACGGCTCTTGTAGAGACGCGCAAGTTCCGAGGCCACCGTCTGGGAAGCGGGAAATCGCAGGCGGGCAAGTTCGAGGAACTTAATGGCCTCGTCTTTGTTCCCGGACCGGCTCAAGGCGGCCCCGATGGTCTGGTAATCCTGCGGCTTCGCATCGACGCGATCGAGGTAGGCACGTCCTGCGACGGCAGCCGCCTGGTACAGCTGTAGGCGAATCGCGAGGAACGCCCGACGACGCAACAGCTCGTGGAAGTCGGGGTGGCGCTTCATGCCTTCGCCGAGAATCCGCCAGGCGTCGTCGTACCGTTCAAGTTTGGTGTAGGCCTCAGAGCGCAACTTGAACGTCGAGGGAATCGCATTCGCCCGATCCCCCGCATCGGAAAAGGCCTTGAGGGCCTTCTCGAACTGCTCAGAGAAGAAGTAGGCTTGACCCAGGTTCACGTAGACGATGTTGTCGAACGTCTCGTTGTCGTCTTCTTCCACCTGCAGCTTGCGCTCGGTGATCGACTTTTCGAAGTCCTCGGCGGCCTGGCTGTACAGCGACAGGTTCATTCGCACGAGGCCACGCAGCCGATAGAACCGCGCCTTGTCGGTATTCTTGTCTTCGAGGTCAACGCTCGCGAGGACGCCCGATGCTTTTTCGTAGCTCTTGCCCTGGATGAGCACCGCGGCAAGCTCGAGAAAGTCGACGTCATCGCTGGACAGTTCGTCTTGCGCCAACGCAGTCGCTGACGCGAGAAGCCCGCCGGGAACCGTGAGGATTCCCAAGATCACGATGGTTAGCCACCGCATACTCACCTCACCTGTTCAGGCTGAAGCGGACCGTCTGGTTGGCCCAGGTCTTGACGGGCTTGCCTTGGTAGGCGCCCGGAGAAAACTTCCACTGGCGAACCGCTTGTTTTGCGGCGTCCTCGAACACGCCGGGCGGCTTGGACTCGATGACCTTCATGCGCTCGATGCCGCCCGTCACATTGATGAGCAGGGACAACGTGACGAAGCCTTCGATGGCTTTGTCTTGCGCACGACGTGGATACTGCGGAGGCTCCACCTGCACGGGCTGAGGAGGCGTGTCGACGGTGTCGCTGGTGTGGACAACGTCGTCACTGCCCGCAAGCAGCCCTTCTGCCCCGCCGAGGTTCTCGAAGTCGATGCCCGGAATCTCGACGTTGATCGAGGCGTTTCCTGACAACAACGCGGCCACCGACGGAGGCGGCGGAGCCGAGGGTTTCGGAGGCGGAGGCGGCTTCGGCTTCGTGACCTTGGGCTTCGGCTTTGGCGCTGGGGCCGCGACCTCGATCGCCGTGCTCCCTACGATCTCTTCTTGGTCAGGAGCCTGCGACAGCTCGTTCATGACAACGACAGAACCCAGCACCACTGCCGATCCGATGACCATGAAGGTCGCCGCGAGCGCGTGATTCTGCCACGAGCGGGAGTTGCCCTCGCTCATCGTCCGACCTCAAGTTCGGTCGCCACACCGACCTCTTCAGCCCCGGCGAGTCGAGCCTGGTCGACGACGTCGATGAGGCGTGACGTGGGCACGGTGTCGTCGGTCACGACCAACACCGATTCTGAACTCCCCGCCTTCAGCAAATCGCGGACGCGCGGCTGGATCATCCAGGGACGAATCGGCTGACCGTCCATGTACGTCGTGCCGTCACGCGCGATGAAGATGCGGATGTCCTTCGTCGACGACCGCGTAGCGCTCGACGCCTTAGGACGGTTGATCTCGATGTCCATGTCCTTCTGGAAGGTCGTCGAGACCATGAAGAAGATGAGCAGGATGAAGACCATGTCGATCAGCGGCGAGATGTCGATGCCGCTCGCGTCTTCCTTCTTGCGTCGGAGTTTCACCCCGCCTCCCCGAGCCGCTGGGCCGTCAAAATGTCTTTGATTTCGTCGATCTGGCTCTCGAAGACGCGCTGCCGCCGTTGGAGCAGCCCGCGTACCACGAGGCCCGGAATGGCCACCGCGAGGCCGAACTGGGTGGTGAGAAGTGCCTGGGAAATCCCGCCGGCAATGCCGCCCGACTGCGACGTGAGCGTCATGTCGCCAAGCGAGGCGAAGGTCTCGATCATGCCCGAGACGGTGCCCAGCAGTCCGAGCAGCGGGGCTACGGCCACCACTGCCGCGGTCGCAATCTGGAAGGAGTCGAGATGCTGCGCTTCGCGGCCCAAGGTGTCTTCGAGCCGGTCCCGAAGGTTCTCTCGGCTCTCGTTGCGCAACGCTACCCCGATGGCGGCAGCCCGTTCGACTGCGCTGCGGGGTTCACCGAGTTCACCAGACTCAGCCATCTTCACGAGCTTTCGAGGTGATAATCCTCGACCAACCCGCAGGATCGACACCCGATAGCCCAGGCCGTACCACAGCAGCATGGTCAATAGGATGAGGGGTGGCATGACGTAGCCACCAAGCTCGACGTATTTAAGGAATGCCTGCAACATGGCTGCTCCCGTGCGAGCCCGAGGACTACTTGGCCCGCGCGGAGTCCTTGTGGATGTTGATCACACGCAGGACCGCGTGCTCGATGGCCGCCTCGATGCCGTCGCCCCAGCCCTTCAGCATGTTGCCGATGAGCAAGGTTGGGATGGCCACCACGAGCCCAAGCTCGGTGGTCACGAGTGCCGTCGAGATACCGCCCGAGAGCATCTTGGGGTCGCCGGTGCCGTACTTGGTGATGACATCAAAGGTCGAAATCATCCCCGTGACGGTACCGAGCAGGCCGAGGAGCGGCGCCACCGCGGCGATAACGAGGATGGCCGCAGCAAAGGTCTCGATGCGACGGTTCTCGGAGAGCAGGTTTTCGGAGACGAGGTCTTCGACATCGTCGACGCCTTGGTCGAGGCTCGGAATGACCGCCCCCAACACCCGGCCCGCCGAGCTGTTGTCGTCGGCCGCGCGCGTCGCCGCCTGCGCGTACTGCCCCTTTCTCATCAGGTCGCCGACTTCGGTTTCGAGCTTGTCGGTGTTGCCGCTCGAGCGGAACAGCATGAAGGCGCGAATGCCAGAGAGCACAAGGCCCACCGCACCCAGGGCCATGATGATCCAGGCGATGGCGCCACCACTGTCGATGTGCTCAAAGATCGTCTGGCCTTCACCGTCATCGACCTGGGTGTTCATGTTTTCGATGACGAAGAGCGAAAGCTGCGTTGGACGCTGGCCGCCGCCGAGGGCGCGGGCCGTCTCGCCGTCAGCATCTTTCCAGACCTTGAGCTTGCCACCGCCGGCCGGCGCGAGGGCACCCGCAACCGAGCCATCCGCGCTCACGCCGTACGCGCCAACGCGACCGACGTACACGATTTTGCCGTCGGCCTTCGTGCCTTCCTTCGAGAAGAAGGAGCCGTCCGTCTCGTAGATCGACGAGAGTTTGCCCAGAACGGCCAGTGACTCATCGACCATCTTCTTGACCGCTTCACCGCGATCATCGGTCTCTTTGAGTTCGGGAAGCTCCACCCCGTAGTCGGTGAGGGTCGCCGTGGCCTGCGCGAGCGTCGCTTCGACGAGTTCACGGTCATCGGCGGGTGACTGCTCGCGTGCCAGCGTGAGCTGTTCACGCAGCGACTCGACTCGATCTTCTCGATTGAGCAGTGTGGTCTCGAAGGCATCGATTTCGGCCGAGAGGTTCGCCTGTTCGGAGCTGTTGGTCCGCTGCACGCGACCGAGGCGTTGCTCGAGCTGCTTCTTCAGACCAGCGAGAAAGGCAAATTCACGCTGATAGGCCTCTTGCAGAGAGGTATCGGGCGCGGCCAGGTCTGCGTTCGCGGCCTTGGGGGCCGGTTCGTCCTGGGCAAGAGCGGGGGCGCTGAAGAGCGCCGCGACGAGGGCGAAGACGGTGGACATCACTGCGCTCCCTGCAGGGCGTTCGGAATCACGAAAAATCCAGTTCGAACCTGCTTCTCGAAGGCAGCAAACAGCTCCTCGATGCGCGAACGATCCGAGCCCGAGGCCACTTGGTAGTTCCACTGCGAACCCTGTCGCGTGGCGAAGCCGTACCGCTCATCACCGGTCTTGAAGAACAACATGACCATGCCGAGTCGAACGACGTCTGCGAGTTGTTCTTCGCCTTCCACCTCGATGGTCTGACGGAACATCTCGCTTTCGCGCGACAACCGAAGTTCGTCCTCGAAGAACGTCCAGATGTTGTTGAGGGCGCGGGCGGCCGAAATCTCATCGGCGTCAAGCTTGCGCAGCACCTCTTGGAGATCTGCCGTGCGCTCGAAGGTCTGGTAGGGCAACGACGCTTCGATGCGTTGCTCGAGACGCTTGGTGGCGTCCTTGACGAGTGGCTCCAGCGTGGCGATCTCGGCCGACACGCCCGTGGCTTCGGCCTGAATTTCGGTGATTTCACGCTCGAGCTTCTTGATTTCCAGTTCCTGGCGCTGGATTTGGGCATCGAGTTCCGCACGCCGCTGGGTGAGCGACGACATGCGGTTCCGATGTTCCTGCTGTTGCGACTCGATGTCGTCGTTCAACCCTTCCACGTCGCCACGCAGCTGAATCAGCCGTTCAGCGAGATTGGAAAGGTCGTCGTCGGCACCTACGGCGAGCGCCGGGACGAGGAAACAGGTGGCGAGGGCCGCCAGTCCCGCTCCCACCAAGGTCCGGCCTCGCTTGCGCGGGGCGGGAGCGTCGGGTCGTACGTGGTCCGTCAAACGCATCGATCGCATCCTGAAAACGTGGGCAAAGCCCGGGGTGTGGGGTGCAGATAGAAAAAGAGCGCTACCCGTGGAAAACATCGGGCAACGCTCGGTTGACGTCAGACGCGCAGGAGCTTGTCAGCGCCCGCCCGCCTGGCCGTCAGCAAAACGACTTACTCGTCGTCGCCACACGCCATGAGGGGACCGGGCGAGCAGTTGAAGATCGCGTCGAAGTACTCGAGCTCGCTGGGAAGCGAGTCGTCGATGTCGAGGCAGCCGTCTTCGAACGCCGCGTCGGCCTTGTCGGTGTACACCGAGCGGTAGATCTTGCCGCGCCAGCCTTCGCGGTGAAGGGCTGCGAACGTGTCGGAATCCTTACCGATGTCGCCGAAGATGGTGATGTTGGCGAAGTTCGGGGCGGTCTGGGGCGCCGCGTCGAAGTTGTCGCCGTTGTTGTCCGACTCGATGCCACGGTCGCCGTTCTCGGAGCCCATGCTGACGATGGCGAACTGAACGTCGCCGGTCCAGCCGAGGTCCTGGTCGAGGGCGTCGTCGTCCTGGCCTTCGACCAGGATGTACTTGCCGCCGGCCGCGCCGCCGAACCACTCGATGCCGTCATCTTCGGAACCGATGACCTGGAGGTACTCGATCGTGGTGCCGGAGCCTGCCGCTTCGATCGTCAGGCCCTGAACTTCTTCGTCCTTACGGAACTCGAAGCCCGACTCGGCGATGATCGCGTAGCGGATGGTGCCGCTGCTGTCGCCGTTGTCGTTGCCACCGAACCAACGCTCGGCGTCGGTCGGCGCGGCTTCGGTGAGGAGCTCACCGTTGGCGTCGCCCGAGTTCGTCTGGCCGAAGCCGGAGAGGATGATGCCGCCCCACTCGCCACGGCCGGCCACGTCCTGGGCCGACGCCGCGTCCGTGATGCCGTCTTCGTTGCCGATAGCCGACGCGAAGAGGATGGGCTGGTCGGCGGTACCGTTCGCCGCGATTTCCGAGCCACGCGAAACGACGAGCGAGGTCGGCTCACCGGCGCGGCCGTAAACCTGCGTACCCGCCGAGATGGTGAGGGTCGCGTTCATGGCGGGCTGGCCGCCTTCGAGCTGCACGTCACCCGTACCGATCGTGATGCTGTCGGTGAGGTAGAAGACGTGGTTGTTAGGCCAGGTCACGTCGGCCGTGATGGGCTGCGACACGACGCAGACGGGGAAGTCCTGACCGAAGATGGTCACGGTGCCGCCGTTCACGTAATTGGCGTCGAGCTGGTCGCAGAGGTTCTCGCCCGAAGGCTTGATCTGGCCACCTTCGATTTCGGCCTGAAGGGGGTGGAAGGGGGTGCTGTTGAGGGCACCGTCGAAGCCGCCGCCTGCGGTCCAGCCGGCGAACCAGCCTTCGGCCGCAGCCGGGTCAACCGCGCCGTAGTAGTCCGCGGTGTCGAAGTCAGCCGGGAGGGCCGTGGTCGGGCCGGTCGCCTCGGCCGCAGCCGGGGTGATGGCGTAGGTGGCTTCGATGGTCAGGCCGTTGTCTTCGATGAAGGACACCTGGCCGTCTTCGACCGCCTGCTCCTGGAAGCAGATGACCGGAACGGGGGTACCGGTGGTCTCGGTGCCCGACTCGTCCTTCGGGTCGTCGCCGGCACAGCCGATGACGAACAGGGCAGCAACGCCCGCGTACTTGATGTTGTTCATGTGCTCCTCCAGAAAGGCACAAAGCTCTTGCGCCGCGAAAAGTAACTTTGTGTACCAACCGGCCCGGTGAAGCCTGCCGACAATAGCGTGTCGGACTTGTGTCACAGAGGTGACGGTACAACGCAGCTCACCAGCATGTTTCCGGCGGGTCCGGCGCGAGCATAGGGCACGTCGACAGCCCCCCGCAACCTCGGCGAAGTGCAGGGGCG
>JBCCQM010000305.1:0-8180 GCA_039024335.1 Myxococcota bacterium | reverse complement strand
ATCGGTCGGAGACTCCGCCATCCACGAGCAGACGCCCCTGCGACCACACCGGCCGGAACATCGCCGGCACGGTACACGACGCGACGATCGACTCCACGATCGGTCCCTCCTGCAGCGCCAGCGGAACGCGACGAAGCACGTCGTGCACGATGGGCACGAACGTCGTCGGCGTCTGTTCGATACGCTCGACGCCCAGACGCGTGAGCAACAGCCGCAGCCGCTCGCGGAACTTCTTGCCCCGCAGCAGGCCGCCGAGCGGAAGCCCCGGATCCCAGAAGTCGGCGCGACGAAGCGACACCAGCTCGGCCGCGAGCGCGCCCGCGTCCATGCCCGACGCCCAGAGCCCTCCGGCGAGGGAGCCTGCAGAACACCCGACGATGCGCTGCGGCTTCAGGCCTCGCTCCTCGAGCGCACGCAGCAGTCCGGTGTGGGCAAAGAACCCGAAGAACCCGGCGCTGAGCATGAGCGTGTAGGGGCCGTCCTCGAGCCAAGCAGCGCGCATCATCGCAGCGGTCTACCACCGCGACGGGGTCACTCCAAGACCGCCAAGACCCTCGCGGCTGCCTCGTCGAACGCCTCGGGGTCGAGCGCGTCTTGGCGCCGCAGCGCATACAAGATGCCCAGGGCGGCGGCAGCGATGTCCGAGCCGGTCGCGTCGTCGTCCCGTGCCGCCCGCATCAGCGGGTGAAGCGCGCCGAGCTTGAGTCGGTCGTCGTCCTCGTCGACCCGAACGAGCGTCCAAGAGAGGCGAGAGACGTCCACCGTCACCGCGCGCCCGAGCGCAAACCGAAGCGTGGCGCCGAGCCGGTCCGATCCCAGCGCTGGAGCCACGCGAGCACGGCGGCGCCCCGGCGGAGGCGCCGTATCGGCCGGAAGGGACTCGATGAATCGGCGCAACGCGATCTCCCGCGCCGAGTTCGGTACGGCGAGCAGGGCTGCCTTGGCCGCGGCCGGCTCGAGTCCACGCGCCGCCTTGTGAAGCGCATGGACGAGCGCGCGTTCGTCGTCCTCGACCCCCTCGCGCAGCCAGACCCGGCCGGAAACGTCTTGCCACGGCGACGGCAGCTGCAGCAGGCGCACCCGCAGGCCATTCCACCAGACCTGCACGCCCGGCGGACCCTCCCCCACCACCAGTGCGCCGTAGCACCGCGCGTGCGCAACGGGAATGCGGAGCCAGACCCGCCCGCCCCGTGCGGCCTTCGCGGGCACGCGGGCTGGCCTGGCGCTGCGCGGTCGCGCTGCCGGTGGTGACGACAGGCCCAGCTCGGCCAGCGCCCAGGCCACGCCCGGCGACGCCTCGATCACGACGCCAGGCGCATCGCGATGCCCCGTCCTCGGCGGCACCACCCCGACGACGCCCGCCTCTTCGAGCGCGTCGACGGCGATCGATCGGCGAGGACGAAGCGCGCCGGGGTCATAGACCCGAAGCAGTCGAACCGATCCCAGCCCAAACTCGTCCGCCCCCGTCGCCCGCGCGTACGCGAGGTGTCCCAACAACGCATCGCGGGCACGCGCCTGCTGGGCGCTGCTGCGATCCGTCGCGGCGAGCAGCTCTGCGACCCGCGCCTTCGTGAGTGCCAGCTGCGGCTGTCCAGCGAGCGACGCCGGCCGCAGCTGCGCTTCGGGGACCGTCGGCATCGTCCACAGGGCGTCGTGGTGCACGATGCGATCGAGCAAGGTGCGACCCCTCTCTGTGAGCACCCACGTCGTCCACACCGGCACCTCCGACTCCAGGGTTTCCCAGCGGCGCGACGCCTCGCCCACCACAACGCCGCCGGCGTCTCGAAGCCGAGCTAGCGCTTCACGAAGCGTCCGGGGGGCGCCATCGCGCTCGTGCGCCACCACCAGGTCGAGCAGCGGGTCATCACGCCACCTCAGGCGTAGACCTGGAGCGTCGGGGATGTACTCGAGCTCGAGGCCATGCGCGTCGAGCTGCGCGAGCCGGTGCGCCACCCAAGGCATGCGAGCACGGGTGGTCACGTCTGGGACGGCCTTCAATGCCATCCGCGTCAGCGCATCCGCCTCGGCGAGCACGGCTTCGCGTACGGCCACCACGAGCGTATCGTGCTCCGCCTCCTCCGAGACCGCCTGGTCCTGGATCGTCACCACCACGGTCACCCCCGGCAGCGACGGCGCCTCGGCTCGATGCACGCGCCGCCCGAACGCATGCAGCTCGATGGCACCGGCCTGCGCGACCGCGTGACGGTGCACGTACGCGTCGACCTCGGCCTGCTCGAACGCGACGCGGATCGGACCCACCGCCCCGGACCGCAAGGGCGTCAGGTCGACGCGCTGCGCCAGCGCGGTGGAAAACAAGGACGCGGGCACGTAGGACGCGGGCGTCCGCTCGCGCAGCCACTGAAGCTGCAGCGGCGTGAGCGGCACGATCGGGAGCCCCGCAGCCTGCAGCAGCGCCGTCTGATGCGGCCACGCGTACGCGATCTCATCGACGGCGCGCAGACCCTGGACCGGGTGGGCTCTCCCCTGAAGGTCGATGAGCGTGTCCGGCGGCGGCGTGCTCTGCTCGGGATATAGCGCCTCCAGCCACGCGATGAGGACGTGCAGCGCGTCGTTCTGCACCGGCCGGCGCCCGTCTACGTCGAGCCGCAGCCCGGCACACGCCACCTCGCCTGCCAGCGGAAGGCTGGAGTGCGCCGCGACGCTCTCGCCGAGTTCGGCCACGCGCACGCCGTCGCGGATCAGATGCAGCCCACCGTCCTCTGCACGCCACCAGTGCCCGACCGGCCCCAGCGGGGTCGCGTCCTCCAGCGCGCGACGCTGCGCGAGCACGCCGTCGGCCGCCTCCTTCGGCGCGACCGATCGGCCCAGGGCCCAGGACCATGCACGGGCGATCGCAGAGCCCGCGTCGTCACGGCCGAGCCAGCGCTTCCACGTAGCGGAGAACGCATCCTCGGCGTGCACGAGACGCAGCGAGAACCCGCCCTCGGACACGTCGGTCGCAATCCGCTGTACACGATACGGATCCGTCCCCGCGCGCGCGCCCTCGTGCAGCGTCCACCGGCGCGCCTCCGCCGGCGTGTGCAGCTCGAGCGCCGACGGCCCCGTCGCCAGCGCTTGGTTGACGGCCGCACCGATGCGCGAGCGCCAGCGCGCGACGCCTTGCTCCTGCTCCGAGAGTCCGAGCGAGGCTTCGAGAACGCTGCCGAGTTCCAGCGCGTCCCATCGATCGCTCTGTGCCCGCACGTCGACTTGAACGCGGCGGCGTGCGTCCGCGTGTTCGGTGTGGACCCGCGCGACGACGCGGTCCGCCACGCAGAGCCCAGCGCGCAGCATCATCGTCGCAAACGACCACGGCGCACTGGCCCGACGCGTCGCGAGGACGCCTCGATCCGCCGCCGCGGTGAACGACCGGCGGGGCCGGGAGGCTTCGTCACTGACCCGCGCCTGCGCGAGCACGTCGTCGAGCGCCGTCACGTGAACGACCTCCACCGCTCGACGAGGGCTTCGAGTTCGGGCCGAGGCTCCATCCGCCCGAGCACCGCCACCGCGAGGCCGTAGGCCGCGATCTTGGGTCGACCGACGTACGCCGCCAGGGCGCGCGAGACCACGGGATGCTCGGCGTTGAGCCACACGGCCCGCCGGCGCAGCAGCGCTTCGGTCCACGGTGCGCCCGTGACGACGCCGCCCGAGCCGACGGCGACCCCACCGAACACCCCGTCACGCGCATCGGGGAACCGGCCGAGGTGGATCTCCGAGGGCTACGCGCTGCCCTCGAGCATCGACACCGCGAGTGCGCCGACGGCCTGAGCATCGGAAGGCGCCGGTTCGAGTCGACTGACCAGAGACGCCAGCGGCTGCACGCGCAACCCGACCTGCTCGAGCAGTGACGGCAGCCACCGGGCGTCGAGCGCCCAACGACCGTGCACCACCGGAATGCTCGACCGTAGCGCGATGAGCCGCAGCTCCAGCGCATCACCGAGTTCGTCGGCATCGGCCACCGCGACCACGCCCAACCGTGCCCGGCGGTGCAGCCCCAAAAGACTGACCGCGCCACCGGTCGCGAGACGAAGCACCGGACGCTCCGTCAGCCGGAGCGAGCGAACGTGGTGTTCGAGTCGAAGGTGGGCGTGCAGATGAGAGTACGTGCGGGCGTCATCCGGACCCCACGCCGACTTCGCCGCCAGCGCTTCCACGCGCCCAGCCAGCGTCCCGCGAAGGTCGGCCAGCACGTCTTCGAGCTCGCGTTCGAGTGCGTGACGGTCGGCGTCGTCCACGACGGCGTCGCGCGCCAGCCCGGTCCGCAAGCGCGGGGAGTCGACGCGCACGTCGAGATGCTCCACGGTGGTGCCCGCGTCCTTGCAGAGGGTGGGAAGGAGCTCGGCGCACGCGCCTTCGGCCAGCACGAGGCCGCGCCGCATCAGCACGGCGGACGGGTTTGCGGAGAAGCCCATCGTGCAGCGCGTCGGCCCCCGCTGCACCGTCACCGACGCCGCGACGTCCTCGAGGGTGAACGGCTCGGAAACCGCCTGGGGCCCCTCGCCCGACTCGACGTCCTCGAAGGTGATCTCGATCGGACAGAACCGACACCATCGCTGCAACGAGTCTTCGATCGCCTCGGCGATGCCCTCGCGCTCGGCGGGCGTACCTCGTCGAAACAGTCGAATGGTCGTGCCTTCGAGCGGCATGTCGACGCGGTGCTTCTCGAACCGCCGGTCCTCGAAGAACACCAGCTCCCAGGCATCGCCCTGCCGCCCCGTTTGCACGAGCACACGCTCCGGCGACCACGCGAACACGCTGACGAACCCGATGCCGAAACCGCCCGCCATCGTGCGATCGTCGGTCTTGGAGGTTCCGAACAATCGGGTGAGCTGCCCGTCGATGATCTCCTCGTCCATACCGACCCCGGCATCGATCACCTCGAGCTCGTAGATGACCTCGCCCGCGACGTCCCCAGCGTGAACGTGCAGCGCAACCTCGACGAGGTCACTGCCGGCGTCCATCGCGTTTTGCACGAGCTCCCGAAGGAAGTCATACGGCGAGGAGAACTGCCCAACCAGGCGGTCGAGCAGCGTCTGCGCGTCGTCGGTCAAGGCGGCGTCAGGGCGCGCCGACGAGGTACTGACGAAGGTCGTCGTCGTCTTCGGCGAGGTCCGCGAGGGCCTGCGGGATCATCTGCGAGGGCACCGTGTTGGTCCCGCGCCGCACGGTCCAGCGCTTTCGCGACTGGTACCGCCGGGTTCCAGTGGGGTCTCCCTCGACGAGCAGGCAGTGGTCGAAACCCTTGCTCGGCGTACAGGCCTCGAACCGCAGCCGCGCGCTGCTTCCGTCCTGCATGAACTTCAGCTCGGCGCCGCCTTTACGGTCGGTCCAGGTGAAGACGTCATGTCCCCCGCGGTACAGCGAGCCGCGGAAGAACGCGCCGATGTACTTGCCGTCGCCGGTGCGCGTCGCCAAGAAGGCCGTGATGGGCTGCTTGGGGCTGGTGGGGACCGTCGAGACCCACAGCCGCTCCGTTGCGGCGGCCTCGCCCTTGCCGCCGCATGCGCCGGCGAGCGTGACCAAGCCCAACAGAGCCGTGATGCGAGCCAAAGAGGGAACCGCCGACGACGTCATGACTCAACGGTGACAGGTGCGGACACCGCCAGCAAGCGACGAACGCAAGACGGTAAAACCCAAACCGTTGCAGGGGGTCACGCCGCACGGTACTCGTACCGCCGAACGCACAGGAACACGCACACATGACGAAATTCCGTCTCAACTCGGCCAGTTACCGCAGCCTTGCGCTGATCTCGCTCACCGCCGTCCTCGCGACCGCCTGTGACGACGAGAAGGGTGGCGCGCCCGCCAAGGCTCCGCCCAAGCCCACCGCCCAGCGCAGCTACGGCGAGCAGCCGGCCGCCGGCGCTCCGGCTGGTCCGCAGGTCGACCCCGAAGCAGTCCTGGCGATGGCCAAGCCGATGTTCAGCCCGCTCGACGCCGAGGCCAAGGACGAGAAGAACCCGTGGACCAAGGAAAAGGCCGACCTGGGCCGGATGCTCTACTACGAGACGCGCCTCTCGAAGAACCACGACATCTCGTGCAATACCTGTCACGACCTCGACAACTACGGGGTCGACGTCCGCGAGCAGGATGGCAAGCGCAGCAAGACGTCGCTGGGCCACAAGCAGCAGGTCGGTGACCGCAACTCCCCGACCGTCTACAACGCCGCGTTTCACCTCGCGCAGTTCTGGGACGGGCGGGCGGAGAACGTCGAGGAGCAGGCCAAGGGCCCGATCCTCAACCCCGTCGAGATGGCCATCGCCGACGAGGCCAGCGCCGTCGCCACGCTCAAGTCGATGCCAGGCTACGTGGACGCGTTCAAAGCCGCGTTCCCCGGCGACGCCGACGCGGTCACCTACGACAACATGGCCAAGGCCATCGGCGCGTTCGAGCGGAAGCTGGTCACGCCGAGCAAGTTCGACAAATTCGTCGCGGGCGACAGCTCCGCGCTGAGCGCTGCCGAAGTCCACGGCCTGAAGACCTTCATGGACGTGGGCTGTACACAGTGCCACTCCGGCTCTCTGCTCGGCGGCATCCAGTTCCAAAAGCTCGGTTCGGTGAAGCCGTGGCCCAACGTCGAGGACGAGGGCCGCTACGCGCTGACCAAGTCGGCGCCGGACAAGTTCGTCTTCAAGGTGCCAGCGCTGCGCAACGTCACCGTGACCGGCCCCTATCTTCACGATGGGTCGATCGAAGACCTGTCCACCATGGTCAAGATGATGGGCGAGTACCAGCTGGCCAAAGGCAGCCTGACCGACGACGAGACGAAGGCCATCGTCACCTTCCTCGGTGCGCTCACGGGTGAAATCGACAAGGACTACATCAAGAAGCCCGCGCTCCCCGAGAGCAGCGCGGACACGCCCAAGCCCGACGCGACCTGACCGAGGGCTCCGCACTCTGCGCGGGCGCTGCGTCACCAGACGCTCGCCCGCGTTTTCGCGCGCGCTGACCTCCTGCACAGGGAGCAAATGAACGGGTCGGGCGCAGGAGGTGCGCCAAAGTGCGAGCCGGAGCCCGGCCGTGCTAATTTCGGTATCGATGCGGAGCCGACTTCCTTATGCCGTCGCAGCGCTCTCGTGCGCGCTCCTGCCCGCCTGCAACGAGTCCGACGAACCCGAGGAGGGCGGGGACCTCCAGACGATTGGCGCTGAGGGAGGCGTCCTTGCGTCTGGGCCACTGCGGATCACCATTCCGCCGGGCGCCCTAGCGACGCCGACGGAGTTCAGCATCGGCCCCACCACCGACGCCCCCATCGCCTTGGGGATCGCGTACCGTGTGAGCCCGGCGACACCGCTAAACGCGGATGCGACGGTCGAGTACAACTTCACCGTTGCCGAGGTCGGCAGCCGCGACCCGAACACGCTCGTCGTCGGGCGCGACGTCGGTGGCCAGTATGAGCCACTGCGTCGGACCGACATCAACTTCGACACGCAGCTCGTCACGTGCCTCGACGCCCAGATCTCCCTGAACTACGGGCTGATCGTATCCAACTCGATCCCGGGCGCGACCGACACCGACACCGACGCCGGCAGCGAGACCGACGGCGACACCGATACCGACACGGACGCCCCCACCACGGGAACGCCGACCACCACGACGGACACGCCGACTGGAACCATGGGCACCACTGCGGGGGAGACCGACGGCGAGAGCACGACCACCGGCGGTACCGACAGCAGCTCGTCGAGCGACGACACATCGGACACCACGGGGGTCGGCGAATGTGGTGATGGCGCGGTCAACACGGGCGAAGTCTGCTTCATCGAGGGCCTCGCCTTCGACGCCCCTGCCGGGCCCCGAGCGGTCCTCGCGGGCGACATCAACGGAGACGGCGACGCCGACCTCATCGTCGCGGGCGGCGTCTCGAACGAGATCGAGGTCCGGCTGGGCAACGGCTCGGGCATTCTCATCGGCGACGCGACCTACGCCGTCGGCACCAACCCCTCCGCGCTCGCGCTCGCGAACATCGACGGCGCGGGTGAGCCCGACATCATCGTCACCAACGAGGGCGACAACACGGTCGGCGTCCTGTTGAGCACCGGCGTGGCCACGTATGGCGAGCACGCCGGATACGCGATCAGCGGCAGCGGGCCTCGAGCGCTGTCGCTGGCCGACATCAACGAGGACACGTTCCTCGACGTCGCGACGGCCAACACCAACGCCGGCGTCGGCATCGTGCT
>JBCCQM010000304.1:0-8198 GCA_039024335.1 Myxococcota bacterium | reverse complement strand
CGTTCGGCAGCACCGACGAGACCCCGTTCGGCGCGCCTGCGCCCTCGTCCGACTTCGGCTCGCCCGTGTCGGTTCTCGACGACGACGCGGGCGCGGGTGACTGGGGCTTCGGCGCGAAGGCGCTGCTGTTCCTCGTCGTCGCCGGCTTCCTCGCCGGCGCCTTCTACGTGATGTCGATCGGCTAGCGCCGGTTCAAGTCCAGCTCGCCAGCGCTGCTTCGACGCGGTCGAGTTCGGCGGTCGTGCCGACGCTGGCGCGCAGGCAGCCCTTCAGCGCGGGGTGCTTCGAGACGTCTTTGACGAGGACGCGATGCTCGAGCAGGTGGGCGCGCAGCGCCGCGGCCCGGCCGGGTGGGTCGAAGCGCACGAGCACCAGGTTGGAGGCCGACGGAAACACCGTGGCGCCCTCGAGCGCGCCGAACAGCGCGGCCAAGCGCTCTCGGGCGGCACGTCCGCGAGCCAGCATGTCGGCCTGCACGTCCGCGAAGCGGGTGAGCAGCAGCTCTGCGATCGCGAGGGACGTCGCGGAGATGTTGTAGGGGTGCCGGACCTTGTCGAGCTCACCGGCCAGCGCCGGCGCGGCGATGCAGTACCCCAGCCGCAGTGCCGCCCCGCCAACCTTCGAGAGCGTGCACATGAACACGACGTTCTCGGGCAGGTCGGGGCGCCACATCGAGGCCCCCGGCGCGTAGGCGGTGTACGCCTCGTCGAGGACGAAGACGGTCGCGGGAAACTCGGCCGCCAGCGCTTCGACCGACGCCGCGTCCCAGAGCGTGCCGGTGGGGTTGTTCGGCCGCGCGAAGAAGCAAAGCGCGGCACCGGGCAGCGCCTCGCGTAGTGCGTCGAGGTCGAGCGAGAAGTCGGCGCGCAGCGGCACCTCGCGCACGGGCATGCCCACCACCGTTGCCGAGTGGCTGTACATGACGAACGTCGGCGTGGGGATGACCAGGTGACCGTCGCTGCCGCTGAGGGTGGTGAGCAGCGTCGAGATGATCTCGTCGCTGCCGTTGCCGAGCACGATGCGCCCGGGGTCGCACCCGTAGCGCTCGCCGAGCACCGCGCGAAGCCGTCGTCCCGAGGTGTCCGGGTAGCGGCCTAGCTCCACGCCGCGGACGGCCTCCGCCACCGCGTCCATGACCTCGGCAGGCCACGGTTCTGCGCACTCGTTCGCGTGCATCCTCGCGAACGCAGGATCCGCCGGCGGGACGTCGTACGGGCGCAGTGAGGCGAGGGCGGGGCGGACGTGGCGACGCCAGTCGGTCACGCGTCCCCCTTCATCCGGCGCTCGACGGCGCGGGCGTGGCCTTCGAGGCCCTCGGCGCGGGCCAGGGTGGTGATCGCCTCGGCCTGCTCGCGCAGCGCTGCTTCGTCGAGGCGAAGTACGCTGGTGTACTTGATGAAGTCCCAGACGCCGACCGGGGATCCGAATCGCGCGGCACCGGCGGTGGGCAGCACGTGGGATGGGCCTGCGGTGTAGTCCCCTGCGGCCTCGGGCGTCCACCCCCCGACGAAGATGGCACCCGCGGTGGTGAGCGCTTCGGCGATGGGCTCGGCGTTCTCCATGAGCACCTCGAGGTGCTCGGGCGCGTACGCGTTGGCGGCCTGAATCATGCCCGAGATGTCTTTGACCACCACCGCTGCCCCGTGGTTGGCAAGCGCCGTGCTGGCGATGTCCGCGCGAGGCAGGTCCGAGAGCTGCTCGGTCAACGCCGCGTCGACGGCGTCGGGCAGGGCGGGGTCGTTCGTGACCAGCACCGCGCAGGCGAGCTTGTCATGTTCGGCTTGGCTGATGAGGTCGGCCGCGACGAGGGCGGGGTCGGCATGGGCGTCCGCCATCACCAAAATCTCGCTCGGCCCGGCGATGCCGTCGATGTCGCAGACGCCGAACACCTGGCGCTTGGCGGCCGTGACGTATGCGTTGCCCGGGCCGACGATCTTGTCCACGGGTGGAATCGTCGCAGTTCCGTACGCAGCGGCGGCGATCGCTTGGGCGCCCCCAACCTCGAACACGCGGTCGATGCCGGCCAGGTTCGCGGCGTGCAGGACCACGTCGCTGGCCCGGGGCGTCAACAGCAGGACGTCGCGAACGCCGGCGACCTTGGCCGGGATGCCGGCCATGAGCACCGAGGACGGATAGGCCGCGGTGCCGCCGGGGGCGTACACGGCAACCCGTTGAAGCGGTGCTGCACGCGAGCGCAGGGACCAGCCTTCTTTGTGAACGCCGGTGGTCTCGAACTTTTGGGTGCGGTGAAACGCGTGGACGCGACGCGCCGCCAGGTCGAGCGCGGCCTTGACGTCGTCGGAGACGGCTTCGCTGGCGGCGTTGCGCCGGGCGTCGGAGACCTCGAGGTCGGCGGCGGTGATCGTGCGTCCTTCGAACTTGGCGACGCAGTCGAAGATCGCCGCGTCCCCGCGCGCGCGGACGTCCGCGAGGATCGCTCGGGCCGCTTCGTCCGCATCGCCGTCCAGCCCCGCGCTGCGCTGGCACTTCGTTCGCCACGCCGAATGGGCGCCCTCGTCGCCGAGTCGGAGGTCGATCCGGGGCAAACCGTTGAAGGGCTGAGGCATGCCGCGAAGGTACTGCACCCGGCCCTGCGATGCTCGCGTTTGTCGCTCAGCGCTGCGGCGCGACGAGGTATTTCTCGCCGGTCTTCATCTGGCGGTAGTCGAGGATGGCGTCGCGCGTGAGCATCTCCTCCAGGCCGATGGTGGCCTTGTAGTTGCTGCTGAACGTCGTGCCCAGGCCCGCGAGGACGCGCTTGCGCATGCGCCCGACGGTCTCCATGCCGGCCCGCCGCAAGAAGGTGGTCAGCAGCCAGCCCGACACGGTCCACTCCAGCCCGTAGCTGGCCGTGAGAATCGTGGGCGCGAAGTCGAGTCGCCCGTACACGTACATCTTCTTCGGTTCCGCGGATCCGTACCGTGAATACTCGGTCATCTTCGAGGCCGCGACCTGCTCCATGGCGCGAAGGCACGCGTCGGTCATGCGTCCACCACCGATCGGGTCGAAACCGAGGTAGGCCCCCGTCGCCTCGACGGCGGCGCGCAGCTGCTCGGGGAAGTCCTCGTCGCTGGAGTTGAGGACGTGCTTCGCACCCTGGCCGCGGAGCAGCTCCACGTGCTCCGGCTTGCGCACGATGTTGACCAGCGCGATGTCGTCTTCGGCGCAGACGCGGCCCAGCATCTGGCCGAGGTTGGACGCGGCCGCGAGGTGGATGAGCGCGGAGCGGCCCTCGGCCTTGGCCGTCTCGACGAAGCCGAGCGCGGTCATCGGGTTCACGAAGGAGCTCGCGCCTTGCTCGGCGGTGTGGTCTCCCAGCGGCAGGCACAGATGGGCGGGGCTGAGCGCGAACTCGCTGAATGCGTTGCCCGGCACGCACGCGACACGCTGACCGAGGAGGGCTTGGGCCATGGGGTGCTCGCCGGCGGCGATGACCGTCCCGGCGCCTTCATTGCCGACGGGGAGCTTGCGGCCGTGCCGGGTCTTCGAGCCGGTGAGGTACGGCTCGGCCAGCGGGGCGACGACTTTTCCCGGGCTGTACGTCGCAGCCTCGAAGTCGGCCGCGCTGGTGAGGATGGCGAGGTCGGAGGGGTTGATCGGCGCCGCCTCCATCTGCACGAGGACCTGGCTGTCGGTGGGGTCGGGGACCGTGACCTCCTCGAGGGTGAGGGTGAGCGAGCCGCTCGCGTCGAGGGTGGTGAAGAGTTGTCGTCCGGTTCTGCTCACGTCGCCTCCTGTTTACACGGCCTCGCGCCGCTCGCCACGCCGAAACCGAATCGCACCACGGGCCTCGCCCCTGCGTGGTGGTCCGCGGCATACTCCAGTGATGCGCCTGCACGTCCTTCTGCTCGCCGTCTCGCTCGGCGCGTGCCGTGACGGGGGCGATTCCGCCGGCGAGGCGGCCGGTTCGGACGTCGAGCCCGTGGACGACGGCGACGACGACGGGGGCAGCTCGAGCAGCACCGGTGACCCCATCGAGGAAGACGGCTCCGACGTCTGCCTCAACGCTCGCGTGACGTCGCCAGGTGTGTTCCGCGGCGACCTCGAGGGCAAGGGATCCAACGGCGGCGGGGCCTGTGGTGCGGGCGGGCCGGATGTGTTCTTTCGGCTCGGCCTGGAGCAGCGCGTCGACGTTTCGGTGCGGGCGACCGGCGTGGGCTTCGAGCCGCGCGTGGGCGTGTGGGGCAACGACTGCGCGGCACGCTTCTCCGAGGCCGGCCTGCTCTGTACGGCCGGCACGCTCGGCTGGGTGCTGGACGTCGACCCGGCGGTGGATCTGTTCATCGCGGTGGGCGGTTCGGCCGACGCCATCGAGGCGAGCGAGGGCGGCGCGTTCGAGCTCGAGATCAGCACGCGTCCGGTGCTCGAAGCTGGCGAGCGCTGTGGCGACCCCCTGCCGGGGCGCTGCGAGGGCGGGACGACCTGCGCCGGGGATCCGCTGGATCTCACGGCACCCCGCCGATGCGTCGTCGTGCCTGGCGACCGCTGCTCGACGGCGATCGACGTCCAGGTCGACGCGGGCCGTACCGAACTGACTCTCGATCCCGCGACGACCGAGCACAGCGACCAGCATGCGCATGCCTGCGGCGGCGCGCGTCTGCCGGAACGCGTCTACCGGCTGCAGCTCCCGGAGATCTCCGAGACGACGCAGCTGCACATCGAAGCCGAGGGCGTCGTCGCGCTGGCTGCGCGAGGACCCACCTGTCTGCCGGAGGAGGAGCGCGCCTGCACGGACGCAGCGGAGCCCTCCGTGCGCTTGGAGCCCCCGCCCGCGAGGACGCTGTACCTGTTCGCCGAGCTTCCCGAGCCGCCCGAGCCGCCCGAGTCGGGTGATCGGCCCGAGGGTGAGGTTGCTCCGGCGCTTCTCCGGCTCGACTTCACGCCGTAGCCCGACCCGGCGTCATCTGGGGAAATTCGCGGCTGCGGGCTCGGTTGCGGTCGTCGAGCGGATCTGGTTAGGGTGCGCGACCATGTCCCGCAGCCTGTTCACCAGCGAGTCCGTCACCGAAGGCCATCCCGACAAGGTCTGCGACAAGATCAGTGACGCGATCCTCGATGCTCTCATCGCGGATGATCCGCGCTGCCGGGTCGCCTGCGAGACGCTGGTGAAAACCGGTTACGTCAACGTCGCGGGTGAGGTCACCACCTCCACGTACGTCGACATCCCCACCGTCGTCCGCCGGACGCTGCGCGAGATCGGCTACACGAGCTCGGACATGGGCTTCGACGCCGACAGCTGCGGCGTGCTCGTGGCGCTCGAGGCCCAGAGCCCCGATATCGCACAGGGCGTCGACGGCAAGGGCGTCTACACCGAGGAGCAGGGCGCCGGCGACCAGGGCATGATGTTCGGCTACGCCTGCCGCGAGACCGACGAGCTGATGCCGATGCCGATCTCGCTCGCGCACAAGCTCACCCACCAGCTCGCCGAAGTGCGCCGCCGCGACGGCGACAAGACCTTCCTGCGCCCCGATGGTAAGGCGCAGGTCACGGTCGAGTACGGCGACGACGGCATGCCCACCCGCGTCGACACCATCGTCGTGTCGACGCAGCACAACCCCGACGTCACGCACGAGCAGATCAAAGAGTTCGTGATCGAAGAGGTCGTCAAGCCGATGGTGCCCGCGGCGCTGCTCGACGGCGAGACCCGCTACTACGTGAACCCGACCGGCCGCTTCGTCATCGGCGGACCCATGGGTGACTCGGGCCTCACCGGCCGCAAGATCATCGTCGACACCTACGGCGGCATGGGCCGGCACGGCGGCGGCGCCTTCTCGGGCAAGGACCCCTCGAAGGTCGACCGTTCGGCCGCCTACTACGCGCGCTTCATGGCCAAGCACCTCGTGGCCGCCGGCCTGGCCGATCGCTGCGAAGTTCAGCTCGCGTACGCCATTGGCGTCGCCGAGCCCGTTTCGATTCGCGTCGACAGCTTCGGCACCGGCAAGCACGCCGACACCAAGCTCTCGGACATCGTCGCCAAGCACTTCGACGCCCGCCCGGCGCGCCTGATCGAAGAGCTTCAGCTGCTCCGCCCGATCTTCAGCCCCACGGCGGCCTACGGTCACTTCGGCCGCGACGGCGACTCGTTCACCTGGGAGAAGCTGCCCAAGGTCGAGGCGCTCAAGGCCGAGCTCTAGCGTCGCGCGCGACGGACGGGCACGCGCTCGTCCGCCGCACTTCGATCGACCAAACGCCGGTCAGACCCAGCCGTCGACGCCCATCGCGTCGGCGGTTTTGTCGTGACGGGAGAACGCGCGGCCTCCCGGCGCGATGCCCATCCACGGATGCGCGATGCAGTTGTGGACGAGCCACGCCCATCGGTCTTCGATGACCGGGAGGTCCGACTCGGTGACCTCGGGGCTGAGGTTGAGCCAGTCTGCCGTTGCATCGTGGAGCCACACGGTCCACGCGCACGGCGCCACGCCGAGCAGAGGATGGGCGATGCAGTTGTGGACCAGCCACGACGCGACGTGGACCATGTCGCCGAACCATCCGTAGCACGCTCGCAACGCGTGGCGGCGCTCGGAGAACCGGCTCGCGGCGTCGTCTCCGGTGACGCGTTGCGGGAGACGGGCGGCCTCTCGCGCTCGCTTTCTCGCTGCGGCCTTGGCCTCCGCGCGCGCTCGCACGGCAGCGCGCCAGCGCTTGCTCTTTCCTCTTCGCAGCGGGCGCTTTCGCGGGTGCACGCCGCCGCGACGCTTTTTTCTGCTTCCGGTGATCATCGATTCGTCTCCTCACGGGTCCGGCATTCCGCCATGAAGCGGCGCGCCGTCTTGGATGCTCTTGCGACCGTCGTCATCACGACGGCATCGCTCCCGAGCGCGGCGCGTCGTTCATGACAGAAGTCGATCAGGGGTCGTTTCCACCGGCCCGCACCTTCTTGGTGGCAGCCGATGTTGAAGAACAGCGGATGCGGACTGGTGCGGGCTTGCGCCAACAGGGTGTCGAACGCGGCCCGCATGGAGTCGGCGCTCGCGTAGTCCGAGATGCCGCCGTTGCCGGGCATTTCGAGGATTCGTCGTTCGTTCGACCGAACCCAGTACGGCTGGGTCGTCGCGGTGATCGGTCCTGCGTTGGCGCGGAGCGTGAGGCGGTTCGAGCACTGCGGCGACGCGGCTGGCTTGCCGCCCCACAAATCCACGAGGAACCCCGCGAGCGCGGTCTTGGTGCCATACGTGTCGCGCAGGCTGCCGCGGGCGCCGGGCCCGAACCCTCGCGAGACGATCGCTGGCGGGAACGCGGAGCAGTCGTAGTGAAAGCCCAGCGCCATCAACGCCGCGAACACGGCGTCGCTGGTCATGGCGCCGCCACAGCGAAAGCCATGCACCGTCACGCCCAACTTGCGCTGGAGGAGTTCCCGGGCCGTTCGCACGATGGCGCGTGCGTCGTCCCCGTAGGCGCCGAGCGGGACGCCGTGACCGGTTCCGTCCTGGTTCCAGTCCGGGGTCGCGCGAAACGGAACCTCGGCAGCCCGCACGAGCGCCGACCAGCAGTGAACGTGCAGCGCGGTCTCGTCGCCTTTGACCAGCACCGCTCGGATTGCCGAGGACGGATCGATCGCAGGTTCAGCCTCGAGCCAATAGGTCGGACAGATGAAGTGTGTGAAGGGAACGTGAGCGCCGAGACTGGTCTGGATTGCCTCTCGCGTCGCACGAAGATCGCCGACGTTGCGAAAGTGCTCCCCTTCCCAGTCCACGACGATCGAGACATGGAGCTTGGCCATCGCATCTCACCGAAGAAGCAGGGGGATGGAGCCGCACGTGCTTGCGGCACGAGCGAACTCGGATGCGCCACGCGGATCGAGTCCGGGGGCGCACGCAGAGGTGCTTCGGGCGTACAGGCTCGGCCGGTGTGCGCCGCCATGCGATGTGCATGGGCGGACGCTTCACCGTGGCCGAGCGCGCACAGCCCCGTCGTGCAACCCGCTCGCGGGCTGGGTCGTACGACGGGCGGCTAGATGTCGGGGCCCTCGAGCATGCGCGAGCACATCAGGGCCTCGAGGGCCGAGACGAGCTTCCATCGAGTGACGCGCATGGTCATGGCGGCAAGAACGTAGTCGGGATTCTCGACCCGTCAAGCCGATTCTCGGGCCTTCGCCAACCAAAAAACAACGCCACGCCCCCTCTCACACGGGCGTGGCGTTCTCGGATTGTGGCTGCGGCGTCCGGGAGAATCGGGACGGGGACGGAGTGGGCGCCGCG
>JBCCQM010000303.1:0-8203 GCA_039024335.1 Myxococcota bacterium | reverse complement strand
TTGTGATCGCGGAGCCAGGAGTCGAGCTTCATGATGGGATCCAACCGTCAACGTAGCCCGACCGTTCCCGGCCCGCACTATCAGCCGCCGCAAACCGCCCAGATCGGGTCAGTGGGGTACTGTTCGCGGCAGATCGCGTCGAAGCGCTCGTTGTAGAGGAGGCCAGTCGGCCGCTGCTTGAAGACCGCGTTCCGCGGGTTTCCGACCACGAGCGGCGTCGAGTCCGCGCGGTTGTTGATGCAATTGTATTGCATATGGAGAGGCGCGCTTGCTAAGAGCCAGGCCTTGGCGACGGGAGGCACGATGGCGTCTTCAGAGCACGCGCTCGACGTTCGAGGCCTCGTCAAGCGGTACCGAGCGCCCGAGGGCGGGATCACGACGGTGGTCGACGTGCCTGCGTTCACGCTCATGCCCGGGGAGCAGGTCGCGGTTCGTGGGGCCAGCGGCTCGGGCAAGACCACCTTCTTGAACCTGCTTGCCGGGATCCTCGAGCCGGACGCGGGCACCGTCACCGTCGCGGGCCACTGCCTCACGACGACGCCCGCGGCCCGCCGAGATCGCGTTCGCGCGCAGACGCTCGGCTACGTCGTGCAGACGTTCAATCTGCTGCAGGGCTACACGGTGCTGGAGAACGTGCTGCTCGGCATGATGTTCGGCCGCGGTGCCGACGAGCGGTTTGCCCGAGAGCTGCTCACGCGCGTCGGGCTGGAGCGGCGGATGCAGTACCGGCCGCACGAGCTCTCGGTGGGGCAGCAGCAGCGGGTCGCCGTAGCGAGGGCGCTGGCGGGTCGCCCCAAGCTCGTGCTTGCCGATGAGCCCACGGGCAACCTTGATCCGGCGCGCGCGGCCGAGGCGTTGGCGCTCATTCGCGGGCTGTGTCGGGAGCAGAACGCCGCGCTGCTCGTCGTCAGCCACGGGCGCGAGATCTTGAGCCGGTTCGAGTCGGTGCTGGACTTCAGCGCGATCAACCGGGCCGCGGTGGAGGCAGCGGCGTGAGCCTGTTGCGCGCCGTCGCGTTGATCGTGCGCCGAAGCCTGCGGCAGCACCTCGTCTCCACGTCGATCACGGTTCTCACGACTGCGCTCGCTGCGGGGCTGGTCCTCTCGGTCTTCAGCATTCACGCGCAGACCTACGCCGCGTTCGCGGGTGGGGCTGGGGGCTTCGACGCGGTGCTGGGCGCCAGGGGCAACCAGCTGCAGCTGGTTCTCAATGCTGTGTTCCATCTCGAGGCATCCGCGGGAAACATCCCGTGGTCCGCGTACGAGGAGGTTGCCGCCGACCCCCGGGTGAAGCTGGCGATCCCCTACAGTATGGGGGACAGCGTCCAAGGCCAGCGCATCGTCGGCACCACGACGGCGATGTTCGAGCCCCGAGACGGCGCGCGGCTCGAGCTTCAGCCGGGCGGTCGCGTTTTCGATCCACACCGCGGAGAGGCCGTGGTGGGCAGCTACGCCGCCGCGGCAACCGGGCTGACGGTCGGCAGCACGTTTCACCCCGCGCACGGTGTCGTCGAGCACGGCGCCGAGTCCCACGCCGAGGAGTACGTCGTGACCGGCGTGCTCGCGCCGACCAACACCCCGATCGACCGCGTCGTATGGATCCCGATCGAGGGCGTGTTTCGCATGGGGGGGCACGTCCTGCGCGGGGCGGGCGAGGACTTCGAGGCACACCCGCACGAGCCGATCCCGGACGCGCACAAAGAGGTCAGTGCGGTGATGCTTCAGTTCCACAGCCCGATGGCGGGGTTCTCCCTCGAGCAGGAGATCAACCGCGAGGCCACGGAAGCAACGCTCGCGTTCCCCGTCGGCCGGGTCATCGCCGAGCTGTTCGACGCGCTGGGCTGGGCCAGTCGCGTGCTCGAACTCGTCGCGTATCTCGTCGTGTTGATCTCCACCGGAGCCATCCTCGCGGCGCTCTACAACACCATCAACGAGCGTCGGCGGGAGATCGCGATCCTCCGCTCGCTCGGCGCAAGCCGTCGCTTCGTGTTTTCCGTGGTCATCGCGGAGTCCAGCGTGATTGCGCTGGCCGGGGCTGTCCTCGGCGTCGGCGTGCATGCCGTGATTCTTTCGGTCACGGCCGAGGTGATCCGGGTGCGGACCGGGGTCGTGCTCGACGTGTTCGCATTCCACTCCGCATACGTCTGGATGCCCGTCGGCATGGTGTTCCTGGGCGCCTTGGCTGGCGTCGCGCCCGCGGCACGGGCGTACGCCACCGACGTTGCAAACCACCTTCGCCCGCATGCTTGAGCGCGCCAGAGACGAGGCCCCGTGAAGAAGACACCGCTCCCCAGGTCGCCGCGTCGCGGTCGAATGCTCGAGACGATCGCGATCGTGGTTGGGTTTGCCGGTCTCGGGCTGGCGCTGCTCGGCGCGTTCTTTCGCGACTTCATCCCGCATGAACCCGCGGCGGCTCCGCCCATCGCCGTTCGAGGGCGACCGCTCGAGGCCATGGGGGGGACGCCGCCTGCGGGGGCCCCCATCTCCGACGAGTCGTTTGCGATGGCGGCCCGGTTCGACGGGGTCGTCAAGCGTCGCAACGGTCGGCTGAGTCTCGAGCGCACCGAAGACGGCGCCTACCTTCGCGTGCCGATGTCGCTCCTGTCGGGGTTTGCCTATGACCCCAAGCCGCACCCTCCGGGCGCCGCCGCGTTGGGCATCCCCGCGCCGCAGGAGCCCGTCCCCGACGAGATCCTCGCGCTCGATGGAAAGACGGTGGCGCTGGTCGGCTTCATGGTGCCGCTCGACGTCGACCGGGGCGGCGTGAAGACCTTCGTCCTGTCGCAGAACCGCTCGTACTGCTGCTATGGCATCAAGCCGGCGCTGAACGAGATGGTGCTCGTTCAAATGGGGGAGGGCCGTCGCGCTCCGTTCCTCAAAGACACGCCGATCGCGGTGCTCGGCAAGCTCGCCGTCTCCGAGCAGCGAGAGGGCGGGGTCGTGCTGAGCCTGTACCGGCTCGAGGCCAACACCGTCACCACGCTGCGAGCGTACGCCCAATCTGGGGACTGAGAGGCCCGGCTCAGCCGTCTTCGGCCTGCAGGGTCGCGCGCAGCTCCATGAGCAGCTCGCCCAGTCGGTTGCGCCCCTGCCCGTCGCCGCCGTCGGCCCAGTAGTGGTCGTTCTTGGTGTGCTCGATCAGCTCGGCGTCGCCCGTCCCCACGAGGAGCCGGCGGAGCCGATCGTGCTGCGTGAACTTGGCGTGCAGGGCAACGCGCATGACCTCGTCGCGCGCGGTGTCCCAGTCGCTGCGCAGCCCAGGAAGTCCGCGGCCGAGGCGAGCGGCGTCGCTGGGCCCCCCTGCAGCGCGCACGCGCTCTCGCGACGAGGGGTCCTCGAACTTCATCGCCTGGAAGTAGTGCTCGCTCGTGGCATACCGCTCGCCGTCGATGTCGATCGGGTGCGGGGAGAAGTTGGAGAACTCGCCGTAGGCGTCGCCCACTCGGTAGAACTCGATGCGTTCGGCCACGCCCAAGGCTACCCTGAGCAGCGCACGCGCGAGGCCCTGCTAAGGTTGCGGCATGCGACGGGCATGCCTTGCGATCGCGCTGTGCTGCACCGCGGCGTGCGGTGAGGTCGAGCCCATCGGTCCGCCGGAGAGCTCGGGCGAATCATTCAGCAGCGGGAGCACGTGCAGCCTCGGCTGCGATCCGGGCACCGACGGTGGCACCACGGATGAACTCGACTCGACCGGCTCGTCCACGGGTGGCTCGACGGGTGCCTCCAGCACCGGATCGACCGGGGGGTCGACCTCGGCTGCGGACTCGACCGGTGACGACACGTGCCCCGCCGGGGAACTGGGCTGCTCGTGCATGCCCGGTGATGCGTGCAACCGGGGGTTGATGTGCGCCTCGGATCTCTGCGTGGTCGACATGGTCTGTCCGCCCGAAGACGCGGGCACCGAGACGTGCCAGTGCACCCCCCAAGGCGGCTGCGACGAGGGCCTGATTTGCGCCTCGGACCTGTGCGTCGACCCGGATTCATAGACGTCTGAGCCATGTTCTCCTCCACGATCTCCATCGCCGTACCGCTCGAGCACCGCCGCCGCCCCGGCGTCGTAAAGACCGTGCTCCGTTTCTTGCTCGGAGGCCCCGGAACTTCACGGGAGAAGACGCTCGTCCACGGGACGGGTCTGCTGCGGCAGCTCATCGATGGGCTCGAGGCGGAAGGGTACGCAGACGCGGTCAATCTGTTCGTCGACGGGAAGGCGGCGTTCGCCGATGACGCCGACGTGTCGGATGACGTGTCCGACGCGTTCGATGCGGCCCAAGTGGCGGCGCCCATTCAGGCTTCGAGGAAGCCACTGCGCCTGCTGGTCTCACGCGAGCACGCTGGGTTGCACATCCTCGTCGAGGCCCGCATCCTGGGCGAGCACGAGCCCGATGAGCATGCCCTGGTGCTCTCATGGTGCGCTCGACTGACGGACCTGCGCGTGCAGCCGGACGAGCTGCCGGGTGCCTACCGGGCGCGGGTTCTTGCGTGGCTGGCCGGCGACGGCATGGACGATGCCCGGGCCCTGTGCGCGCGCCTGGTCAACGAGCTGGCGACTTCACTGGACCGTTTCGTCGAAGAGACGTCGATCCAGATTTCACCGTTGAAGACGCAGATCGTGGTTCCGGGTCCAGACCAGCTCGGCCGATGCCGGCACCTGGGCTTCGGTGATCACGTTCGGCCGGTCGTCTATTCGGCGCTGCCTCGGGCGCGCCGCCATGGTGCGTACGATCAGCCGCATGTTCACCACGCATACGACCCCTACCACGACTTGCTGTGCTGGCTCTTTACGCTCGAAGCGCTCGAAGGGCGGATGAACGCAGACGGCGTCGTGTTCGTCGACCGCTTCGGTGCCACCAAGTTCGTCTTGCCGACCGTGGGGCTGCAGTCTCTCGACGTGCCGCGAGACGCGATCGGTTTCACGAAGGAGCGCCTGAACGTTCACGACTCGCTGCCCCACGTGGGCTTCGACATTGCCGAGGCCGGCAGTCCGCACGCGCCGGGATACGGTGGCGGCGGAGCTTGAGCGCAGATCCAGCGACTCCCTCGTCCGCGACTGCTTGGGCCGGCGCTACTGCGCCGCGCGGGCCTTGGCCCAGCTGCCGCCCAGGCCGGGGGCGTAGTGAAGGCGCAGGCCTTCGTCATGGCCTTGCGTGCGGGCCTGGATCTGCTCCATGCGTTCTTCGTCGACGACGAAGGCGGCGGGAAGGATCAACATGCTGCGCTTGCCCTTGGCCTTGAGTTCGTCCAGGAGCGGGCCGAGGCCGTCGTCATCGGTGACGACGAGGGTGTGAAATCGGCTCCGCTTCTTCAGCACGTCTTGCTCGCCGAGTGCACGCCAAGCGGCCTTCGTGCTTGTCGCCATGGTGCGCGGCAGGACGAGAATGGTGGTGCCACCGAAGGCGCCCGGGGCGAGGGGGAGTCCCTCGCCCTCGCTGAAGAAGGCGGGGTCGGGGACGTAGGTCGCGTCCTTGCCCGTTTTCTGCACCCGGCGGGTGCCGTCGCGTTCGTCGAGGCGGGCGTGCAGGGCGGTCCACTGCCGGGCGATGGGGCTGTCGACGCCGACGTGAACGTCGGTCGCGCCGCTGAGGGTGCGTGTCTCGAGTCCGAGGGCGCGTCGAACGAGCGCCTCGCCGTCGGGTTCGGTCTCGAGCGAGAAGGGGACCCCGGCGACGTCGAAGGTGGTCTTGGCGTCGTCGAGGCCGGCGCCACGGACGAACACCTCGCGCGTGCTGGGGTCGCGCGGAATGCCGGCTTCGGCGATGCGGTCGGGCGTGTTGGGCTCCAGCGCAACGACGTGCGCGCCGGCGTTGCCATACAAGCCGTGCCACAGGGCGACGTCGGCACCGGCGCCTTCGCCCGCCACGACGATGCGGTCGGTGGGGACTGACCACCGGTCGGAGAGGTAGGCGACCATGCGATCGATCGCCTGGCTTGCGCGGAAGGCATCGTTGGCAAAGGAGTCCGGCCACGTCCATCGCCCCGCGGTGCGTAGGTCGCCGGTGCGTACGCGGTGTGGATGCTCGAGCACGGCAACCATGACGTCATCGCCCAGCGCGACGTTCCACCGCGTGAGGGCATCACGCGGCGCGGTCTCGTCGTCGCCCAGCCACACGAGCAGGCCGCTGGGTTGGCCGACCGCGGGCGCTGCGAGTCGGTACCGAAGCTCGCCGGGAACGGAAACGCCAAGGGTGCCGCTGTTGAGCCCGCTCGCGTCGGCGAGGGCGTAAATCATGAAGTCTGCGCGGTCGGTGGCGTCTTCGGGTCCGAGGCCGCGCAGGTCGTCCACGGGCGCGACGCTGATGATGACGATGGAGGCGTCGGGATCGCGGTGTCGAAGCTGGGCCGCAATGCCGTCGCCGTACTCGGCATGGAACGCGCCGACGACGTGCAGGACCGTGGACTCGGGCGCGTTGGCGCGTGCCCTCACCATCGCGTCCGCCATCGTGTTGTCCCAGAGGTTCTGAATCGCCCAGCGGCGGGCGTCTTCATCCATCCCGCCCATGTGCCCGTGCCCGGCGTCGCGAAGCCGCTGTTCGACGCGTGCCCAGTAGGTCTCGGCGGGCGGGTGGATCGTCTCGGGAAACCACGCTCGCTCCGCCTCGGTCAGGGACTCGGCGGCAGCACCCTTCTTCATGGCGAAGCGACGCTGCAGCGACGTGGGGAGGTTGGCACCCACGACGGGGACGCCGTGCTGCTTGGCGGTTTCGACGAGGGGGCGGTAGCCGGTACGGTAGTTCGGCCACGGCGGCGCCTGCTCGAGGAACTGCGCTTCGGTTAGAGAGCCTGCGATGTAACCGTCGAGGCCAGCCTGCTGGTCGCGTTTGAACATCTCCATCGTCAGGACGGTCCGCTCGGCGCCCCGGGCTGCGATGAGACCCTCGAGCACCGCGTTCTCGAGGCGGTGCGTTTGATCGTCGAGGTGCGTCTCGCCAAACAGGACGTAGTCGGCCTGTGCCGCTGCAGCGATCGCGGCGTTGAGGTCGACCTCGGCTTGGGGCGTGAATACGCGGTAGCTCCACGAGCGTGCCGACGCTTGCACCTGTGCAGCAGGGCTCTTCGTGCTCGGCGCAGACGGGCCCGTGGCGCAGGCGCTCAGCGCAACACAGACCGCGGCGAGGGCAACTTCACGCAGCATGGGCCGCACCCTACCCCACGGTCAGAGCCTGCTACGCAGATTTGCGAGAGGAGAGCCGGTCGTTCTGAGGGTCTACCGGGTCCAGCTTGGGGGCGCTGGAGGGTTATTCGCGGTCACGTCACCGAAGTCGTGCACGGTGTCGTACCTGGCGGGATGACCGGAGCACCCTCTCGATCGATGAAGCCGACCTTGCCCGTGGAGGGCCCATTTCGCGCCGAGCTTGATGAACATGCGCTCCTGGGACGCGTCGGTGATCGAGTCGTACTGCTCCTCGACCACGAAGCGGCCGGCTTCGTCGATGGCAACATAGCGCGGGCCGCGGAGGGCGGACAGAACCAGCACCAGGCACGCGAAGGAGAGGTTTCCGTCGTTGACGATGGGTGCGGTGTCCCTGGCGTTGGGTTCAATAGTTGTGCACGAGAACGCCCGCGGCAAAGTAGTTGCTTGGCCCGTCCACGGACAGGTCGTAAACGGTGGCTGCGTGCTCGAATCCCCCCATGGCCTTCACGAGGACCTCTCCGTTGGCGGTCCACACGCCGGCACCGGGGACCAGCTCACGAGCGGGCCGATAGTCATCCAGACGGCTTCGGTAGAAGAGATGTTCGGCGGTGGCCTCGAGCACGGTGCCATCGACGAGTTCGATTCGCGCGACGGACTCTTCGCGGGTGCGAACTCGTTGGACACGGGCAACGACGAGCTGGCCGCGATGGTGGTCGTACGCCACGATCGCATGGCCGGGCCGCAGGGCCTCGATCGCCACGTCGCCCTCCGGCGTGCGGATCGGCGTGCCCCCAGCGAGACAGGCCGGTCCGGATAGCGCATATCGGCTTGGGCCCAGAGGGCTCAGACTCGAGCCGTCGGGTGACTCGATACACGCACCGATGGCCCAAGGCATGGAGCAACCGATCTGCTCGTGTTCGAGCCAGACCTGCAGGCGCAGGCCGTGACGGGCGATTGCGGGGTCGCGCAGCGCGGTCTCGAAGGCGGCAGCAGGAATGGCGTGGTGGACAGTCGAGGTCTCGCATGACATCGAGCCGCGCTCGCCCGGAGCCCCTCCGTGCGGCTGGACGCGCAG
>JBCCQM010000302.1:0-8393 GCA_039024335.1 Myxococcota bacterium | reverse complement strand
CCTCCGTCCCGCCGCCGTCTGCGCCTCCGCCGTCGGCGTCCGTGCCCCCCCCGCGGCTGCGCCACCCGTCCCGGCCCCCGCACCACAGGCCCCAGCGCCCGCCGCTGCCCATGCGCCCTCCAGCGGCACCGCCCCGGGGACGCGGCCGTGCCCGGGCTGCGGCTTTCAAAACCCGCCCGGCTTCAAGTTTTGCGGACGCTGCGGCACCACGCTCGAAGAAGAAGCCCCGGCGGCCGACGTCGGCAACGCGAACACGATCTTCGTGGCCGACGCTTCGGAGGTCCAGGCCGCCGCTGCTGCCCATCAAGCACAGCTCGAGGACGCGCCGCCGCAGGCCGTGGCGCCCATGGCCGAGCCTGTGCCCGAGCCCATGCCCGAGCCCATGCCCGAGGCGGTTGCGCCCGAGCCCGAGCCGGCCGCTGCGGTGCCCTCGTCGCTCGAAGCCCCGCCCGCGCAGGACGGCCAGGCACCACCGCCGGCCAAGCTCGTCATGCTCGGGCCCGATGGCCAGCCGGTCGGAGAGCGCGCGCTCACCCCTGGGGAGCAGCTCAACGTCGGTCGCGAGGCAGGACCTCCGTGGGACGACGATGCATACCTCGACCCCGCACACGCTCGGCTGACGATCACCGCCGCTGGCTTGCTCATCGAGGACCACGACTCGCTCAATGGCGTGTTCGTGAAGCTGACCGAGCGCGTCGAGGTGCAAGACGGTGACCTCTTCCGCGTGGGGCAGGAGCTCGTGCTTTACGAGGACCTGCCCGAGCCCACGCCCACCGGAGACGGAACCGAGCGTATGGGCAGCCCGAACCCGGGTTACTGGGGTCGCCTCTCCATTCTCGTCGACCCCGGCGCCCCCTCGACCGCCTACCCCATCGAGGGCGAAGGCATCATGATCGGCCGCGAACACGGCGACATCACGTTCCCGCAGGACGGCTACGTGTCGGGCAAGCACTGCCGCGTCGTCGGCGACGACACCGGCGTGTACATGGAGGACTTGGGCAGCAGCAACGGCACGTACATGCGCGTTCGCTCGGGCGTCACGCTTCCGTTCGGCAGCCTGGTCCTGATCGGCCAGAAGTTGTTCCAGGTCGAGCGCCTGGACTGAGTCTGGTCCGCCCAACGACGGCATACCTCCGCGACAGACGGGGCTGCGCGTTCGCGCCGCTCCGTTTTTCGTTGGTTGGCCCTTCGGCAGCCGCCGATTGACCCAGCGCGTTGCTGCTATCCTTGAGGTCTATGCTTCGCTTGCGCTGGGTCGCACTGACCGGGACCGTGGGACTGCTGCTCGGCGCGTGTGGAGACGACGCGGCGCCTGGGGGCGGAAGCGGAGCCAACACCACCTCCGGCGGCGGACCGACGACCTTCGCCACGTTCTCCACGACCGCGCCGCCGGCCACCTCTCTCACGGGGAACGACACCGGGACGACGGACGATTCCTCGGGGGACAGCTCCTCGAGCACCTCCGACACGGATACCGACGGTGCCGACAGCTCCTCCACGGGCGCGAGCGGGCTCTGCCCGGCGACCCACGTCTGCCTCGATGACCCGCCCAAAGGCTGGAGCGGGCCCGTTGCGCTTCAGTCCGCACCATTCGATGCGAAGACCCCGGAGGCCGAGCCGCCCGAGTGCGGGACGCAATACCCCGACGCGGACGCGAGCGGGTTCGAGGGCCTGCTCGCCGAGCCTGCCGCATGTAGCTGCAGCTGCGGCAACGCGAACGGTGCCGCCTGCGACACCTCCACGACGCTGCGCTTCTGGGGCACCGACGGAGGCTGCTCGGAGGGCGTTCCCCAAGCCATCAACATCTTCGCCGCGTCCTGCAATCAGCTTCCGAGCGAGCTGCCGGGCAACGGCAGCTATACGGTCGAACCCATCCTCGCCGTTGGCGGCGCATGCCCCCCGACGACCGAGACCGTCGTCGAGCCCGCGCAATGGACGTCCAACGTGACCGCGTGCAGCGGCGGCACGGTCATCGAGGACGCCGGGTGTGCCGAGGGCCGCAGCTGCACCCCCCTGCCCGAGTCGACCGACGCCCCGCTGTGCATCTGGCAGGAGGGCGAACACGAGTGCCCGCCGGCCTTCGACGAAGCCCGCATGGTGTTCTCGGACGTCGAAGACGGACGCAGCTGCGAGACGTGCAGCTGCAGTGCCCCCAACGGGCTGTGTGACGACGCGGTGGTCTCGCTGTGGAGCGGCGCGACGTGCCTGCTGCCCGGCGCTGGGGTCCTCGATGCGAACGCGGAGTGCAACGACACCGGCACCGCCAACGTCGCCCGCGCCGCGAGCCTCAACGCGGGACAGGCCACGTCGTTCTGCACCCCGAGCGACCCCGCCCCCAGCGGCGAGGCCGTGGGAACGGACCCGGTCACCGTCTGCTGTGCAGGCTGAGCTCGGGTCCGGGGCTCACACATCGACGATGAGCGCGCCCGGATCGCGGGCGCCAAGCACCCCCAGGGACACGCCGCCGGCCGACCACGCCGCCGACCCGCCGGCTGCGACGAAGTCGTCGCAGGGTCCGACAGCGTTCGCGACGACGACGGCCACGCCGCGCGCTTCGGCCAGCGCGGCGTACCATGCAGACGCGCGCTGCATCGCCGGCGCCGGCTTGGCCACGCTCGCCACGTAGACGGTCACGCCACGCGCAAGGGCAGCCTCGGCGTGCGCAGGCTGTCGGGACTCGTAGCAAATCGCGGGAGCCAGGCGGTGCGCGCCCCGAGCCACGTCGGCCACGCGCGTGCCCGGCACGAAGGAGGGCATTTCGTCGGCGTGCAGGATCTGCTTGGCGTACGTCCGCGCCGGTCGACCGGGCTCCAGAATGAACATCCCGATCTCGACGCCGGCCGATGCCCGAAGCGGTGCGCCACACAGCACGGCGATGTTCCCCGCCTCGGCCTCGGCCTGAAGCGTTGCCACCGTCGCGTGCCCGACCGTGTAAACCTGCTCGGCACGCACGCGCGTCGTGTAGCCCGTCAGCGAAAGCTCGGGAAAGACCACGGCCTCGCAGCCCTGCGCTGCCGCAGCTCGGATGGCTGCGACGTGGCGCGCAAGCGTGTCGTCAGCATCCGCCGACGTTGCAAGCTGGCATGCGCAGAGCCTCATGGAGTCGGTGGGGGCTGACTCGAAGGCGCCCCCCCACCGATACGCGGCTGCAGCACGATGCCTTCCTGCTTCTCGTACGTGAAGCCGCCCTCCAGGCGCGCCTCCCGTCCGTCCGCGAACCTCAGCAACACGTCCATGGCACCGACCTCTTCGGACTGCGGCGTCGTGAAGCGGATGAGCCACGGGCTCTCGATGACGACGCCTTTGACCGCCTTTCCGCCGAGGTACACCAACACCGGCCCGCCGTCGGCGAAGCCGTCGCCCTCGATGCGCACGACCTCGCCGCCGCTTTGCTTGCCCGACGCTGGCGTGACCCGAAGCGTCGGGTCAGCCGCGTTGCAGGCGGCGACGAGCAGGAGCGGCGCGAGCAGACGACGCAACATCCGCAGCAGGGTAGCAGCGCGTCGGTCGTTCGGCGATGGCGCCGCCGGCGAACCGACGGCGCCCCCGGGTCACTACAGCATGTCGCGGCGCTCGAGCTCACGCCGGATCTTGCCCAGCGCCTGCTCCTGCAGCTGGCGAATGCGCTCCCGCGACAGCGAGTACTGCTCGCCGATCTGCTTGAGCGTGAGCTCGGCGTCGTCCTCGAGGCCAAACCGCTTCCGCAGAATGTCGGCCTCGATCGGACGCAGGCCGGTGATCACCTGCCGGACCTGCTCCCCGAGCGCCTCGGCCTCGAGGGTCTCTCCGGGCTTCTCGCCCTCTTCGTCCTGCAGCAGGTCGATGACCTTGCGGCCATCATCATCCGAGAGCGGCCGGTCGAGGCTGATCGGTTGATCGACGAGCAGCGTGTCCATCTTCTCGATCTTCGTGGTCGCCAGCCCGGTGTGCGACGCGAGTTCCTCGTGGGTGGGCTCGCGACCGTGCTTGGCTTCCAGCTCGCGCCGCGCCTTCGACACCTTGTGGTACGCGTCGATCATGTGGACGGGCAGCCGAACCGCGCGCCCCTTGTCCGCGATGGCACGACTGATCGCGTGCCGGATCCACCAGCTTCCGTACGTGGAGAACCGAAACCCACGGGTGTGGTCGAAGCGGTCGACCGCCTTGAGCAAGCCGATGTTGCCCTCCTGAATGAGGTCCTGCAGCGGCATCTTGCCGTGGTTGAACCGTCGGGCGATCGAGACGACCAAGCGAAGATTCGACTTCACGAACCGATTCTTCGCGTGCTTGAGGCTGTTCGAGAGCCGCCGCGCCTCGGCGACGTACTCGTGAAACGGGCGGCTGCCCTTTCGCGCCGGTCGAACCTTCAGCACCTCCAGGTTTCGCCCGCCCCCATCGAGCACCTGTAGGTCCGCCATCACCTTGTCCGCGATCAGCCCGTCACAGTCGATGCGGCCAAGCTTGCCCGCCATCGCTTCCCGGTCGGACTCGTACGCGTCGCGATGCGCCCGCGTCTCACGATCGCGCAGCGCTCGGCTGGACTTGCACAGGCCACGCCGCTGCTCGGCGGTGAGTTCGTCGTCGTCGACGTCGGCCCCGACCACGTCCATGATTCCCTCGATGAACGGCGGGTAGGAGAGGATCTGACGCCACAGCGACGTCCGCAGGTCGGCGATGCGCACGGCCGCGGCGAGCTCCTCTTGCGGCGTCATCACGCCGAGGTCGGACATCTCGCGGAAGTACACGCCCAGCGTCGTGTCGGCAGCCTCGGATGAGGACGCCTTCCGCGGGCTCCGGGTTTGCGTGGGCGCGGCGTTTCGCGTCCGCGCGCGGCGGCTTCGGGCGATGCGGGGCGGAGCCCCTCGGGTGACCTTTCGACGTGCCATGTCAGTCTCTCTCCTTGCGTCGCGTCCCCGAGGGGACGAAGTCGAGGGGGGTAGTCCGCAGCAGACGCGCGCTGTGGGCCCTCGAGATGAGGTACGGGGTCGCCCCCGCGTTGGTTCCCTCACACGTTCATGCAAGTTGGGCACCGAATCCGTGAATCGAATCGCGCTTCTTTTTTCGCGTACCTGTGCGCCGAACGGTAGACCCCGCAGAACCGGTCCCTAGAGCCGCTTTGGCGGCCATCTGCAGAACCGGTCTGCAAAGTCTGCACAGCGATGTCACCGGCAGGCCGTCATGACGAAGCGTCCCTGGCGCGCCAACGAGAGCGGCAGCGCCGTCAGCGGCCGCGACATCGCCGTCATGGCAGGATGTGAGACCGCCGCCTCCGCTGCCCTACCCCAGCGCGCGCGAGATCAGGTCGATTCCCCGCCTGCACCCAAGGGTCACCCCTTGGGTTCGACGACCAGCCAGATGTCCGCTGAGGACGCCCCGTAGAAGCGACCCCGCGTCAGGCGGCTCCCCGAGATCTCGACGATGCGCAGTCCCGCATCCACGCACATGCGCCCAAGCTCGTGGGCGTTGTAGCTGCGAATCGCGATGTTGTGCTCGAACTGACGACCGTCCTCGAACACCACGGTGCGGTGCACGGCCAGACGGTTGTTGAAGTAGTTCATCTGGGCTTCGTCGAGGACCAAGCACCCGCGGCCCTGCCACCATGATCGCGTCGGCAGACGGCCGATGATGTGATCGCGGTTGAACACGTGGAGGAGCAAGCGACCGCCTGGGGCGAGCAGGCCCGCGAGCGCGCGAAGCACCGCGCGGTTCTCCTCGTCATCGTAATAGCCGAACGACGTGCCGATGCAGAGGATGCCGTCGAAGGGGCCCGCGACGGGCAGGTCGCGCATGTCTCCCTGCACGAAGCTCACCGGCGCGCCGAGAACCTCCCGGGCGCGCTCGGCTCGCCGCAGCTGCGACGGCGACAGGTCCACCGCCGTGACGTCGAAGTTCTGCTGCGCGAGCGCAAGCGCGTGGGCTCCATCGCCGCAGCCGACGTCGAGGACGCGCGCACCGGGCTTGAGGCCCGCGGCCTGCACGAAGAACTCGGCCTCGGCCTTCGCGAGCTTGGGGTGGTTGTCTCGCGTCATCGCGGCGATGTGGTCCGCGAAGACCTCTTCGGGCCAACCGGGCGCTTTCGAAGTGGCCGGGGTTGACGAGGGCTCGGTTGGAACGCTTGCCGGGAGACTGGGCAGCTCCGACAGTGCCGCCGCGGCCGCGCTGGGCTGCTTGGGGGGCGCGGGCGGAGGCTTCGGGGCATCCTTCGGCGGCGGCGGTGCTGCGCGAGGCGGCGCTGCCGGGGGTGTTGCGGGTGCTGCCGGGGGTGCTGCGGGTGCCGGTGGCGGCTCTTCGACGAGATCGTCGGCCTCGATCTCCGAGGTGACATCCTCCGGTGCCGGTGCCGGCGCTCCGATCACGACCTTCTGGCGGATCGGGGGCGGTGGCGGCTCATCGTCGAGGTCGACCGAGCGGAACACGCCCGAGCTCATCGCGTCCTGCGACTCGCCCGAGGCCCGCGCGTCGTCGTCCGCCACGGGCGGCAGCGTGTCGCCCGTCTGGGCGGGCGGCAGACCGTCGGGGAGCACCAGGGTGTCGCCCGGCTGCGATCCGGGCGGCGGCAGGCCCTCCTCCATGATCAGCGTCTTGCCGGTCACCGACGGCTGCGGATTCGCGGCGACCGGAGGCGCAGCAGGCGGAGCCTCGGGCGGTGGGGGTGGAGCCGTGGGCGCAGGCGCGATGACGGTCTGGCCCGTGACGGCGGGTGGCACGGCAGGTGGGACAGCAGGCGGCGCAGCGTCTGCAACCGGGCCGGGCGTCGGTGGCGGGGCCGTTGGGGCCTCGGGAGGCGTGACCTCGGGCTCCGCGGGCTTGGTGAGCGTGGGAATGAAGAGCCCCTCGACGTCGGGCGTGTCGCCCTCGGTCTGGCCGACGTCCAGACCGACCTCGAGCCCGCTCTCGGGCGCTTCGAGGCCGACCTCCAGCTGCGGACTGGCCGTTGGCGGCTCGTCCAGCCGACCGTGAACCATCGTCGCCGCAGACTCGACGTCATCCTCTTCCTCCTCGTCGTTGATGTCGATCGCAGGGCTCGGAAGCGGCGCTTCGCGGACCGCGGTGGCGTCGATGTCGACCCCGCCGGGAACGGTGGAGTCCATGGCGGAGACGGTGGTTTGTTCGAGGTTTCCGAGGAACCCGCCGGCTTCGAGTCGCTGAACGACGTCGGCGTCGAACGCATCGAGCGCGACGTCGTTCGGTGCGCCGGTGGCGGCTTCGAGGGTCCACGCAGCCCACTGCTGTGCGGTGGTCGTCCAGGCGCTCACGCGGCGACTCCTTCGAACATGGCCTCACCGAGCTTCACGGTGCGCGGCAGGTGCTCGACCGCGGCTCGCACGGACTCTTGGGTGAGCAGAATGACCGTGGAACCGAGGTGAAAGATGCCCAATTCGTCGCCTTTGTTGAGTCGCGCGGGCGGGTCGTGCCGCGCCACTTGAAGCTCGCGAGGGTGCGGGTCGAAGCGGTGGTAGGGGCAGCTCATGTTGCCGACACCGAATGCAGCAACCATCACCACCGCCACCCAGCCGTGCCCGGTCTCGAGCAGATGGACCATACGCTCGTTGATCGCGAAGACCCGCGGGTCGGCGTCGACGCTCGCGTCGTTGACGGGCAGTAGCCGCCCCGGCACCAGGCTGACCCGGTGCGCGAGCGCGTCGCACGGCGCATGCACCCGGTGATAGTCGCGCGGGTGCAGGTAGATGGTGCTGGCGCTGCCGCCGACGAACCGTTCCGCCAGCTCCTGGTCGGCGAGCAGCTCCCCGATCGAGTAGCTGTGCCCCTTGGCCACGACCTCGGTGACCCGCTCGATCGGCGCGACCTCGCGGAGCTCGCCGTCGCACGGCGAAACGACCACGTCCGGACTCCGGTCGATCGACCGGGCCCCTGCGCGCAGCGGTCGCGTAAAGAACGCGTCCATCGTCTCGAAGCCCTCTTCGAGGACCAGCGGGTCCACGTCACGCAGGTTCACATCGAACATCTTCGCGTACGTCGACACCGCAAACCGCCCCACGCTGGGGGTCATCTTCACCCGCGCGGCCGCGCCCATCAGCTTGCTGGCCAGCACGGCCGACCAATCGGGCGTCGCATGCACGATGGCGGCGGCGACCCGTGCCCCGAGGGGAGTGGAGCGGTCCGTCATGAACGCCCAAATCGTATCCGACCCGCGCACACCCCGGCAAGCCAGGCCCCAACCACCGAACACAACAACCGACCCTCCCCCACGCAACAAACACCCACGCTCGAGAAGGCGCGCTTGGAGGGTTGAGTGACGGAGTCCGCAAGGGAGGCTACGACTCCCACAACCGAGCCCAGCCCCACGCCGAGACCGCCCCACAACGAAGCCCCCGTCCCCCCGCCCACCCCGGTCGCCCCCGGGGGGGTGGGGGGGGCGGGCCGGGCGGCCGGGGGGGTGGGGGGGGAGGGGG
>JBCCQM010000301.1:0-8514 GCA_039024335.1 Myxococcota bacterium | reverse complement strand
CTCGGTCCTTGGCCCCGTTCGGGTGTGCGGGGCAGCCCGCACCGCGAGCGGCGGCGCGAGCCCGGGCCCAACGACACGCGGCGAAAACGCCCGCTACTGCGCCGAAGCGCTCTCTCGGAGCGCCTTGATGACCCAGTTGACGTGCCGTCCTTCGGCGGTGCTGAGGCCGTGGTCGCGAATGCACTGCGTCTGGAGCACGTAGATGTGGGTCGAGATGTTGTTCTGGAAGACGGTGCCGTCCATGACGCGGCCGTCTGGCATCACTTGGCGGCCTTCGATATGCGTGCGGCGCAGCACCTCGAGCGAGGCCAGGCGCAGCAGCTCGTAGCGTTGCTCGTCGTGGGCGGGCTCGACCTCGACCGAGAGGATCAGCTTGCCGAACGTCGGGTCCTTGTTGACGAGGGTGTCGCCGACTTCGAATCCGACGTCGAAGCGAATGCCCACCGCCGTGACGCCCTCGACGCCCGCGGTGCGCAGCGCGTCGAGCACCGTCGACTCTTCGGGCAGGTCGATGCGGTCGAAGATGCCCGCGTTGGGGACGAACAGACCGCGGCCTCCGTCACGAGCGTCCTTGAGCTCGGCCCGGAACGCTTCGGCGTTGATCCGATACTCGCGCGCGACTCGAGCCTTCTCGACTGCGGCCTGCTCGAACGGGATGGGTGCGCCCCGTCCGACGAGGAACTGCAGCTGAACGAGGTTGAGCGGGGAGAGCGAGTCTTTGGTGCGGATGCGGTGGGCTTCTTCGGTGACCGGGTGCTCCACCTGAATCCGCGTGTTCATCTCCAGCAGGTAGAAGTGCCCGCCTTTGAACATCAGCTCGACCGTGCACGCGCCGACGTAGCCGACCCTGTCGGCAATCTCGACCGCGATCTCGCACATGCGCTGCTCGAGTGCAGGGTCGCGACGCAGGACTGCTGGCGGCGCTTCTTCTTGAATCTTCTGGCTTGCGCGCTGCTCGGTGCAGTCGCGCATGCCGAAGTGTCGCGTGTTGCCGTAGCGGTCGCGAACGACCTGCACCTCCAGGTGCATGGTCTCGGGGATGTTCTGCTCGAACATCACGCCTGGGTCCCAACCGTTCGAGGTGATCTCGCCCAGCACTCGAATCACCGCGGATGGGATCTCGGAGGGCTGCTCGACCACGACCTGGCCTCGGCCCCCGCCCCCGTTGGCGGCTTTGAGACGTCCAGGAAACGCAAACGCGCCGGCGTTGTAGGCCTCGATGATCTTCGAGGCGATCGCTTCGGCGTCGGTGTCTTCGATGACGATGCCCGGGGTGACCGCGTTGGCGTCGATCGCCTGCGCGAGCTTCCGGAACTCGCGCTTGTCACCCGCGCGTTCGACCACGTCGCGCATGGGACCGATGAACACGACGCCGTTGCGCTGGAAGTACTCGATGGCGACGGTGTTCTCGGCCAGCGGACCGTAGCCGGGGTAGAGCGCCGACCGGCTCAAGTGCTCCTCGGCGTCGTCGCCGAATCGCTCGTCGTACGCGTCTTGAATGCGAGCGACCATTTGCGTCGGGTTGGCGTATGTCTCGCGGAACGTGCCGTCGAGGGGGATTGCGAATCCCCCGGCTTCGTTGGCGATGCGCACCTGCAACGCGTCGGCGTCGTCGCTTGCGCTATGGAGAACGACCGGTGTCGCACCGAGGGCGATCGCCTCTCGCGTCGCGCGTACGCCCATCTCGCCCTTGTCGGCGATGAGTACGTAGTCGAGCCGCCCCTCACCGACGGTCGTCGCCGGGTGACGGTCGAGCTCGTACGAGAGCAGGTAGATCAGGTCGCAGGTGCGGGGATTGCTGGCGAAGAGCTCACCCGCTTCGGCGCGAAGTCGGGTCCGCAATGACTCGCGGGCCGACGGGTAGAGGCTCAGCGCGACGCACAGGTCCAAGGCCTCGTCGGAGCCGTCGTTCACGGACGCGGCCGCCTGGGCGATGTCTCCGAGCGAGTGTTTTGCGAGCTGGGCCTCGAAGGCGCTCTGTTCGGGTACTCGGGTGCGCGCCGCTTCGATCTGCTTCAGGAGGGCACGAACGCGGTCGGGGGCGCTTTCGTCGAGGGCGGCGACCTTGGACTCCCACCCGAAGTGTTGCGCCCAAATCTCGCCGTTCTCGATCACGTACCGCAACGAGACCAGGCGTTGGCCGAGGTCTTGGAGCGGCAGAGAGCGCAGCTCGGTCAGGACCGAGTGCTCCAGGCCGATCGCGGTCGCAAAGGCTTGGGCGGAGGCAAGATACCCTCGGCTCGGTTGCACGAGCCGCTGCATGACGCGAATGAGGTCATCGGAGGCCGGGCGCTGGTCTTTGTCGACGGTGGGCATGAGCAGATCCAGGAGCTGATCTTGGGACGAAGCCATCTGCGCCCATTCAGCGGCCGCATTAGGGCAGTCCGGCGGGGTCAGGTCAATCCTCTCCGACATGCAGACCTTCGGTGCGCACGCCGTTGCGCGCCACGCCCAACGAAAAGCGCCCCGACCCGTGGGGGCCGGAGCGCTCGGTGCTCGCGGAGCGGGACGTTCTACTGCGGGATTGCGCAGGCGCCGACGTCTTCGAGTCCAGGCGGCGTCGCGCCTTCTTCGAACCAGCCGACGCACTCCTGGCCGACGCCCGGGCACATCGGGTCCTCCTCGGCGAGGTCGCAGAAGTTCGAGCAGCAGCCGGTGCCGTTGCAGTCGGGCACGGCCGTGGCGTTCGCGCAGAACAGGCCCGGGTCGCAGGCGTTGATGAACTCGCACGGGTCTCCGTACGCGCCCTGCTCACCCGAGGCGTCGATGATGCAGGTGAAGCCCTCGGAGCCCGTTGCGGGAAGGCATGCGGCCGAGCCTTCGCAGTCTTGAAGGATCGGGTCGCACTCGGGGCGGCACAGGGTCAGCACGCCGTCGTTGACGATCGTGCAGATGAAGCCGCTGTCGCACGTGGGTGCCTGCGGCGTGCCCTCGCAGAAGCCGACGCAGATGCCCTCGGACGTCTCGGGGTCGACGTAGTAGCACATCGACCGTGCGTCACAGGTGTCGACGCCACTGACGCCGCTGCCTTCGACCATGCAGGAGTCGCCGATCTGACCGGGGCTGTCGTCCAGTGGCGAGCACCGGGTCGCGTTCCAAGAGCTGCCGCCGTCGTTTGCCCAGGGCATGCACTTCTCGCCGTCGGGGCAGTCGTCGGTCCACACGTCACACTCGACTGCCACGCCGCCGCCGTCGGGGTCTTCGATGAAGCCCACGGTGTCGTCGGCCGTGTCGTCGCTGGTGTCGTCGGTGTCGACGCCGGTGGTGGCGGTGTCGGTCGAGTCGGCCGAATCGGTCGAGTCGGCCGAGTCGCTCGCGTTCGAGTCACTCGCAGACGGGTCGGGCGAGGTCTCGCCGGAGCCCGCGCTCTCATCATCGTCGTCGACCGAGTCGCCGGTCTCTCCAGCACCGGCCGAGGTGGCGGGATCGTTGTCGGAATCGCAGGCGGCCATCGAGAGGACGGCGGCACCCAAGAGGGCAATCAAGGCGTTGCGGGTCATGACGGTGAAACGGCTCCTTATCGCGGACCTCCAGCGTGCTGCAAACTTACAAAACTATCAAGTCATACGTTGCCGCTGACTCTCCGGAGATCCATGAGGAAAAATGCGCGCGCACTACGCGTCGCTGCTCGGGCTCGCGCGTTCCGAGATCTCAGCGCGCTTGCGGCCCAACACGGGCCGTATTTATGGCCGCTTTGCCAGTTCCGCGGGCCACACCCTCGCAGAACGGTGATACGTTGGCGTGGTGAGGCTTCCTGCAAAAGCGGGTCTTCACGACGAAATCGTCCGGGTGAGCATCCAGCTGGGCAGTGAGCTCGGCGAGGACGGCCTCACCATGCGGGCAATCGCCGCGAGACTCGGGGTCAGCGCTACGGCGCTCTATCAACACTTTGAAAGTAAGGCTGCGATCCTTCGGGAGATCCGGCTGCACGGCGTGCAAACGCTGCTCGCAGCGATGGGGCCTGCAGCTGAGCTGGATGACGCGGAGCAGCGCGTTCGCGAGATTGCGCGGCGCTACACGGACTTTGCGCTCAGCAATCCGTGGCTCTACAAGGTTCTCTTCCAAGGCGAAGACCTCGAGTGGGCCGCCGTGGACGAGGAGGAGCGCGACCTGCTGCTCGCGCCACTCCGCCAAACGCGCGCTGCGTTCGAAGCGGGGGTCCGGGATGGGCTGTTCCGTTCGGACGTCGACGTCGACAACACGGCGCTGCTGTTTTGGGCGTCACTGCACGGCTTGGCGTCCCTGCTCATCAACGGCCGGATCAGCGAGGCACACCCCGTGTTTCCCGTTCCCGATCGGGATGGGTTCGTCAGCGGGTTCATCGCTGGCCTCGTGAGAGCCGTCCGCGCATCCTGACGCGTCCGTAACACGGAGTGGGCTCTACGCCACCGCAGACGTCGGCCGCCCCTGCCTCACGACATGGCGCCGGCGTCTCGGCGTTGTTGGGCCCGACGAACACCGGCAAGACGCACCGGGCGATCGAACAGCTGCTGTCTCACCGCAGCGGCATGATCGGTCTCCCGCTGCGTCTTTTGGCGCGCGAGGTCTACGACCGCATCACGGCGCGCATCGGAGAGCAGAAGGTCGCGCTCGTCACAGGCGAAGAGAAGCGCATCCCGGCGCGGCCCCGCTATTGGGTCTGCACCGTCGAGTCGATGCCGGTCGATCGCGAGGTCGACTTCGTCTGCGTCGACGAGATCCAGCTGTGCACGCATCGGCAGCGCGGCCACACCTTCACGGACCGCTTGCTCAACGTCCGGGGGCTCAAGGAGACGTGGTTCCTCGGATCCGACGCCATGCGGCCCGTGATCGAGGAGCTGGTGCCGACCGCGTTCACGCGTCGTCACCCGCGGTTCTCGAAGCTGTCGTACGGCGGAGCGCAGTCGATCGGTTCACTGCCGCCGCGCACCGCAGTGGTCGCGTTCTCGGTGGCCGAAGTGTACGAGCTCGCGGAGCGGCTGCGCCAGCGCCACGGAGGGACAGCGGTCGTGCTCGGCGCGCTCTCCCCTCGAGCTCGCAACGCACAGGTCGCGATGTATGAGGCCGGTGAGGTCGAATACATGGTCGCCACCGACGCGATCGGCATGGGGCTCAACCTCGATCTCGATCGGGTCGTGTTCGCGTCGACCTCGAAGTTCGATGGTCGCGCCTCGCGGCCGCTGACGCCCGCGGAGCTGGGCCAGATTGCGGGCCGTGCGGGTCGGTACACGAGAGACGGTGCGTTCTCGGTGCTGCGCCCTCAAACGGGCTTGGACCCCAAGGTCGTTCACGCGATCGAGAACCATAGCTTCGAGCCTGCCCGCCGCGTCGTATGGCGCAACAGCGATCTCGACTTCGGCAGCATTGAAGACCTCGAGGCGTCGCTTCGCGCCCGACCTCGTCGCAAGCGGCTGCACATGCTCGAGCAGGCGGATGACTTCGACGCCCTCGCCCAGCTGTCTCGCTTGTCGTCGGTTCGCAAGCGTGCGCGCGGCGTTGAAGCGGTGTCTTTGCTGTGGGACGTCTGCCGCATCCCCGACTTCCGCAAGCTGATGCTCGAGAGTCACGTGCAGCTGCTCGCGCGGATCTACGACCAGCTCAGCTCTGCCGAGGGTCGACTCGACGAGGCCTGGATGCGCCGACGCATCGAGCGGCTCGACGACGTCACCGGGGACATCGACACGCTCATGACGCGGATGGCGTTCATTCGGACGTGGACCTACGTGGCCAACCACGAGGACTGGGTCCCGAACGCGCAGGCGTGGCAGGAGAAGACGCGCGCGATCGAGGACCGGCAGAGCGACGCGCTACACCAGCGTCTGACCGAGCGGTTTGTGGCAAAGACCGTTGGAACGCCAACGCGTCCTGCAGGGCGTCGGCGGGCTCCACCGAAGCCCAAGAAGAAGGCCCCGTTCAAGCCCGACCCCAGCAGCCCGTTCTCGGCGCTTGCCGGACTCGACGTTGCGGATCCGGATGACGACGACGGGTCGCTCGATCGCGTCCAGACGATCGTCGAGGCCTCGCACGCCGCGTTCTCGGTGAACGCCCGGGGCGAGCTTCGCTATGGCGACGAGGCGCTGGCCGTGTGGACGCGTGGGGCAGACCTGCTGCACCCCGACATTCGGATGAAGGCGACCGGGCTGGGTGCCGGCGGCGAAGCTCGGGTGCGGCGTCGCTTGCAGGCGTGGACCATCGACGCGGTGGAGGGGTTGCTCGGTCCGCTCGACGGGCTCGACGAGGGCGCGAGCGCGGCGATCCGCGGGCTGACGTATCAGCTTCGTCAGGGCTTGGGCACCGTCGACCTCCGCGGGGCGCGGGCGCAGATCGACGCGCTCGGGGTACAGGACCGAGCCCGGCTGCGGGCGGCGGGGGTGGACGTGGGGCAAGTGGCGGCGTACGTGCGCGGGGGACTGGGCCCCGAACAGCTGCGCGTCCGTCATGCGCTCGGCTGGGCGTATGCCCCATGGTCGCGGGACAGCCAGGTGGAACTCGATGCGCCGTCGTGGCCGCTGGACGATGCGTTCCCACGAGCGCGGCTGGGAGAGCTGGGGTTCGTGGCGCTCGGATCGCGAGCGGTCCGGGTCGACGTGGCCGAGCGAACCGCCGCGGCGGTCGCGGAAGAGGCGGCGACCGCCGACCCGTTCGAAGCCCCTGCCTTCGTGGCGACGTGGCTCGGGGTGCAGGGGCGTCAACTCACGGGCGTACTCCAGGGGCTGGGCTACCGACGCGTTCGTGGCGGCGCTTACTCGCGCGCTCGCCGGGACCGTCGCCGTTCTTGACGCTCCGCGGTCGCCAACGCATCGTTGCCCCCTCATGTCGGCCGTCAAATCCGGTTTGATTGGGGCTGCTGCCGTTGGGGGCGTGGTCGCGATTCTGTTCGCCTCGGGCACGGTGAAGCTGTCGGGCTCCGACGATGAAGCGTCCGCTGACGCCGGCGAGGACGGGGCGTCTGAGAAGAAGGGCAAGAAGCGTCGCCGCAAAGGCAAGAAGGGCCGCAAGAAAGGCGGCAAGAAGGGCGGCAACCTGGAGTCGCTCGGCTACATCGGCGCCGTCGAGATCGACGAAAAGGACAAGGGCAAGACGGGGACCACCACGCACGACGCGTCCCGTGCTCACCAGGGTCTATCGCTGTACAACCCCTGCGCCTGGGGCCGAAAGTTTCGCAAGGCCGCGGGCGGCAACGTGCTCCGCGAAGCGCGGATCATCGACAACGCCGGTACGGTCCTGCACGCATGGTCCACGACCTGGGTCCCGGATGCGAAGCGCGGCTGGGCGATGACGAAGCTGGACGGCGAGGGGAACCTCTACGCCGTCAACGCGCGCAGCGGCTTTCAGAAGCTCGACTGGGAGTCGAACACCGTCTGGAGCATCAAGAAGGCGTTCCACCACGACTTCAACTTCGGCGCAGACGGCAACATCTACGCGCTCGTCGAGCACGGCAAGAAGGTCGAGCACGACGGCCAGACCTTCTCGCTGCTCGACAACGGCATCGCGATCATCAACCCCCAGGGCGAGGTGATCAAAGAGGTGTGGCTCTACGACGCGCTCGGCGACATGCCCGAGTTCGTCGAGCACCTCGAGCGGCGCCTCGAGAAGCGCCCCCCCAAGGGCGGGCTGGCGCACGACGAAGATGAAGATATCGACCCCAACACCGACGGCCGCGTGCTGTTCGGGCGCGACCTCTTCCACGCCAACACGCTGAACTTTGCAACGTCGACAATCGACGGGGTGTGGAACGAAGGCGACATCATCACGTCGATCCGCGAGATGAACATGGTCGTCGTGCTCGACAAGGAGACGTTCGCGCCCAAGTGGCATTGGGGAGCCGACGAACTCGACAAGCAGCACGACCCCGAGCAGCTCGCCAACGGCAACGTGCTGGTGTTCGACAACGGTAAGAAGCGCCACTGGTCGCGCGTCGTCGAGTTCGACCCCCGAAAAGACGAGGTCGTGTGGGAGTACAAGAACTCCGAGTTCTTCTCGAACATTCGTGGCCTCTCGCAGCGTCTGCCCAACGACGGCACGCTGATCGTCAGCTCGCAGCGCGGTCGCGCGTTCGAGGTGACGAAGGAGGGCGAGATCGTGTGGGAGTACTGGAGCCCCGACATCCTTCGCGGTTCGCTCCGCGTTCCGTTCCGCATGGAGCGGCTCGAGGGCGAGCCCCTCGCGTTCGTGCAGAAGCAGCTCGACGCAGGCAAGGGCAACCCTGACGGGGCGAAGAAGGGCGCCGTTCGTGGCAACCCCGCCCCGGCCGACGGAAAAGGCGCAGACGCGGCTGAGGCGAAAGGCGCGGACGAAGCCGCTGCGCCCAAGGCCGACGCGCAGCAGGCCGCCGGCTGAGTCGACGCCCGGGGGAGCGGGCCCGCACGGGCCCCGCCTCCGTTCTGGCTACAGCGCCGCGAGGACGCCGCTGCCGTTGTCCATGTTGCCGAACGTGTCCATCGGCAGTCCCGCGCGCTGCAGGATCGAGCAGTACAACCGGTGGTTGGTCTGCCACTGGGCGAACTGTTCTTGGTTCACGCCGTCGGGGTGCGG
>JBCCQM010000300.1:0-8514 GCA_039024335.1 Myxococcota bacterium | reverse complement strand
GCTGCCTCCGAAGCCGGACCCGATGTTTTTTAAGTCATTTGCGTGCGTCATATTTTACGGACCCCTCGTTCACTTTATCTTGGGGGCGCCACGATGCTCGCAATCGTCGTCAGCGCTGACGCCGCCGCCGTGCGGAGCTCCAAACCGGCTCCTGTGGACCGTGCGAGCTCTCCGAAGGGGTTGTCCTCCGGGTTGATGTCGATCATCGGGATCCCTCGCTGGGCGCAGTGCATCCCGATCTGGATCGGCAGGCTCGTCGAGCCAGACGTGCCGACCACGATCAGGAGATCGCCGGCGGCCGCGCGGGCATAGGCGCTGCTCGCCCGAAACAGTGCCTCGTCGTAGCACTCGTCGAACCACAGCACGTGCGGGCGAGCCAGGGCGCCGCAGTCGGGGCATCGCAGCCGCGCGTAGGTTTCGTCGTCGAGGGGCGCGTCCCTGGTTTGTGCCGGCAGGTCGTCGGGCAAGGCGTACGTCGCGTCGGTGCATCGGACCGAGCAGCGAAATCGGTCGATGTTGCCGTGGATCTCGAACGGGTCCGAAGAGCCGGCACGTCGGTGCAGCCCGTCGACGTTCTGCGTCACCAGCGTGAACCGATCGCCGAGTCCCCGCTCGATCCGTGCGAGCGCGTCATGCCCGGGGTTGGGGCCGGCGCCGAGGCAGACCGTGCGTCGGTACAGGTACCAGCGCCACACCTCACGGGGCAGCTGCCCGAACGCGGAGGCGGTGGCCAGCTCTTGCGGGTGGTAGTTCTTCGAGCCGACCTTCCAATATCCCTGCGGTCCGCGGAAGGTTGGGATGCCGCTCTCCGCGGAGATTCCCGCCCCGGTCAGCACCACGAGCTGGCCGTGGCGTCCGACGAAGTCGTCGAGCATGGCCTGCAGCGCGTCCTCGGTCATACGCACGAGGATACGGGGTAGTCTGCGTCCGTGAGCGACCATCTCAGCGCCGCGCAACGTGATGAGCTCGAGGCTGCCCTTCGGGAGCAGCGGGCGCGACTGCTCGAACGAGGGCGCTTGGCCGTCGAGGACGCCAACGTCGAACCGCTCGACCTCCAGGAGCAGGCCGCCGGCGAGGTCGCGAAGCGTGACCAGCTGTTGGTCTCCGGCATGGACCGCGCGCGCCTGGCCGAGGTCGAAGCCGCGTTGGGTCGCGTCGCGGACGGGACGTACGGGGAATGCGAGGAGACGGGCGAGCCCATTCCGTTTGCCCGGCTCCGCGCCGAGCCCACCACGCGCTACACGGTCGAGGCGCTGGAGATCCTCGAGTCCGAGCAAGCCCGGGCGAAGAACGTCGCGCGCGACCGCGGCGACGCTGGGTACTGAGCCGTCGGGAGCGCGGGCGCTACTGGGCGGCGCGAGGCGAGTCTTCGAACTGACGCTTGATCTCGAGGACCTCGTCCATCGAGCCGATGAACAGCTCGACCAGGTCGCCATCGAAGTGCTTGCCGCGGCCGTCGTTCAGCAGCCCGAGCGCGCGCTCGAGCGGCCACGCCTTCTTGTAGGGTCGTTCGCTGGTGAGCGCGTCGAAGACGTCGGCCACGGCCACGATGCGGCCTTCGATCGGAATCTCCTGCGCGACGAGTCCTCGCGGGTAGCCTGACCCGTCGAACTTCTCGTGGTGCGTCCGAGCGATGCTCGCCGCGAGCTTGAGCAGCTCGGATTCGGAGCCGGAGAGGATCCGGAAGCCGATCTCCGTGTGCTGCTTCATGACGTCATACTCGTCGCGGGTAAGCTTGCCCGGCTTGAGCAGAATGCTGTCGGGGATGCCGATCTTGCCGACGTCGTGCATCGGGCTCGCGGTTCGGATGAGCTCGGCGGTGTAGTCGTCGAGTCCGACCTTGCGCGCGAGAATCCGAGAGTAGTGACTCATCCGCTGCAAGTGCGCCGCGGTTTCATCGTCGCGAAACTCGGCGGCCTTGGTCAGGCGCTCGATGGTCTCGAACTGGGCGGCCTCGAGCTCGCGGCGTGCACGGTCGAGTGCGATGCGGGCTTCGTGCAGAGCACGAGTTTGCCCGTCGACTTCGACACGGAGGCGCGCGCTCTCCTGCGCCATGACCGAGCTGTGCTTGTTGTGGAAGACGGAGCTGCGGATGCGGGCCTTGAGCTCAGCCTCGTCGAAGGGCTTCGCAAGGAAGTCGTCCGCGCCCGCCTCTCGGGCTTGCCGACGCACAGAGCGTTCGGCAGCACCCGACAAAAACACGACCGGGGTGTGTGCGTGTCGTCGTGTCGAGCGTATGCGTTTGCACACTTCAACGCCGGTCATGCCCGGCATCCGCAGGTCGAGCAGTACGGTGTCGACATCGATGCCAGCGAGTGTCTCGAGCGCTTCGTCTCCACCCTTGGCCTCAATGATGTCGTAGCCCTCCGCGGTGAGAACCTTCCGGATCACGCGGCGAATCTGAACCTCGTCGTCGACGACGAGGATGCGTCCCTTGCCCTTTGGATCCTGAAGCGTTGCTTCTCGCTGCACGGCTCATCCATCGTATCGGGTCCGCGCGGAGGAAGGAACGGATGCGCCCGATCTCGAGGCGCGTTGGTAGGATGAACGCATCCATGTGTGCCTCGCTCCGCGCCCTCGCTCTGCTGGGTCCATTCACCATGCTGCTGACTCAACTCGGCTGCGGAACCGAGCCTCCAGCGCGGCTGCCCGAACCCAGCAAGACGGTCGAGTCGAAGCAGGTGCCACAAACGGACACCCCGCCGGCGAAGTCCCCACCTGAAGCCACGAGCAGTCCCGCAGCCAGCCGGCCCACCCGTTTCCCAGCTGCGGCGCGGGTGGTCGCGGTGGGCGATGTTCACGGCGACCTCGACGCCACCCGGCGCGTGCTTCGGCTCGCCGGACTGATCGATGCCGATGACCATTGGATCGGTGGTCGGACCGTTCTCGTGCAGACCGGCGACCAGCTCGACCGCGGGGATGACGAACAGGCGATCCTCGATCTGTTCACCTCGCTGGAGAAGGAAGCCGCGGAAGCCGGGGGCGCCGTCCACGTCCTCAATGGAAATCACGAGCTGATGAACGCGGCCGGTGACTTTCGCTACGTGACCCAAGGGGGCATGTCCGACTTTGCTGACGCCCCGGGGGTCGACGTCACCGCGTCGGGGCTGGACCGCGTGCCCGCGCCGATGCGGGCGCGGGCGGCCGCGTTCTTGCCCGGTGGTGCGTACGCCAAAATTCTCGCGACCCGGAACACCGCCGTCGTCGTCGGCGACTCGGTGTTCGTCCACGGCGGCGTGCTTCCCAAGTACGCGGACAAGCTCGAGGCGCTCAACGAGGCTGGACGCGCGTGGCTGGCCGGGACCGGGGAGCTGCCGCAGGACCTGCTCGCGCAGGACGGGCTCGTGTGGACACGGGCCTACTCCGAGCCCGAGCCCACCACCGAGGCTTGCGTCGCGCTGAAGAAGGCCCTCACCACGCTCAAGGCCTCCCGCATGGTGGTCGGACACACCGTGCAGAAGGCCGGGATTACCTCCGCGTGCGGCGGCGCGGTGTGGCGCATCGACGTGGGGATGGCAAAGCACTACGGAGGGCAGCCCGCCGCGCTCGAGATTCGAGGCGACGAGGTCCGGCCGCTCACCGAAGCGGGCTGAGCCTCAGTACTTGTCGCTCCACTTGATCTGCCCGGCGCCTGCGATCGCGAGCGCTTCGCAGCGGAGCACCTCGACGAAGCCCTGGCTGCTCTTGGGGTCGAGGCCGTCGGACGCCTCCATACTGGCGTCTGCAGGGTTGTACAGCGACGCCGCGCAGTCGGTCAGGCTCTTGAAGTACGTATTGCCGCGGTACAGCCCCAGCTGAACCGTCGCGCTGGCGTGGGAGGCGAGCACGTCGATCCCGGCCATCGCGGCGCGGCCTCCGGGATCGTACAGGCGTGCGTCGTAGACCTGCTCTGCGATGAGGCGCGACATGCTGTGGAAGAGGCCGGTCGAGCGGCGGTCCATCGTGGTCTGGTAGACGGCCCGCAACCCGAAGCCGAGCAGGTCCAGACCCGGCGCCTCGTATACGCCGCGGCTCTTGGTGCCGATGATGCGGTTCTCGAGCGCGTTCTTGAGGCCGATGCCGTTGCGGCCGGCGATCTCGTTCGCGCGCTGCATGATGTCGAGCGCGTCGCCCTCTTGGCCGTTGATCGAGATGCACCGGCCCTCTTCGAAGCGCAGCGTGACGTCCTCGACGCGGTCGGGGGCGTCATGCGGCCACACGCACATGACGGGGTCCACGATCAGGCAGCTGGTGGTCAGCTCCTCGAGGTCTTCGGCTTCGTGGCTCAGCCCGGCCAGGTTGGCGTCGGTGCTGTAGCGCTTCTTGGTCAGCGTGGCTTCGATACCCTTGGCCTGAAGGTACTCGGCCATCTGCTTGCGGCCGGGGAACTGCTCGAGCAGCTCGGGGTCACGCCAAGGGGCGTACACGCCGAAGTCGGGCGCGAGGGTGTTCGTGTAGCGCTCGAAGCGGATCTGGTCGTTGCCGCGTCCGGTCGCGCCGTGAACCAACACGTCGCACCCGTGCTCTCGCATGGCACCGAGCAGGCCTTTGACCGTCACGGCGCGCGCGATGCCGGTCGTGTTCCAGTACCCGCCGTCGTACATCGCCTGGGCGCGCACCATCATGAAGCACGCCTCCGCCATCTGCGGCTTGAGGTCGACGATGATCGTCTCCGCGCCGGTGGGCGCCATCTTGGTGCGGATGTCGTTGATGTCGGTCTCGTCGGGTTGGCCGAGGTCGGCGGTGAAGCAAACCACGTCGCAGCCGGCTTCCTTGAGCCTCAGCGTCACGGTCTTGGAGTCGAGGCCCCCGGATACGCAGATCCCGAGCTTCTTTCCCTTCAGTTCTGGCAGTCGCACGATGCGGGCAGCCTACGCGCACTTAATGCATGAATCCAGAATATTATGCATGTCGAGGCCCGAAGACCCCGCAAGCACGCGTGAGTATGCACGCTTGCGCCCGCGGCTCAGGACTCGAGCACGGTGAGGCGCCCGCGCGAGCTCGGCGCGTTGCGGCGGACGCCGGGGTCGAGCAGGTGGCTGGGGCGCACGTTTCGCAGCGCGTTGAGCATCACCGAGCGGACGTTGGGGTTGTCCTGCTCGAGGCTGGTCAACAGCTCGCCCATCTTCTCGCGACGCAGCCCGGCCTGTGACCCGCACAGGTTGCAGGGCAGGATCGGGTACCCCGCCTCTTCGGCGTGCTCGATGATGTCCGACTCCGCGCACTCGATGAGCGGACGAATGACGTCGAAGCGGCCGTCGTCGGTCGTGTACGCGGCCGGCATCGCCTGAAGCTTGCCCGAGTAGAACAGGTTGAGCAGCAGGGTCTCGAGCGCGTCGTCTCGGTGGTGTCCCAGCGCGAGCTTGTTGCAGCCCAGGCGCTCGGCCGTGTTGTAGAGGATGCCGCGCCGCATCCGAGAGCACGGTCCGCAGTAGCTCTTGCCCTCTTCGATGACGCGGAGCACTTCGCTGTAGGTGTCGCGCTCGACGATCTCGAAGGGGGCGCCGAAGCGCTCGAGCCAGCCGCGCAGCGGGGCGCCGTCGTAGCCAGGCTGCTTCTGATCGAGGTGGACCGCGGTGACGCGAAACGAGAAGGGCGCTTTGCGCTTGGCGTCCCAGAGCAGGTCGAGCAGCGTGTAGCTGTCCTTGCCGCCCGAGACGCAGACCATGATGTGATCGCCTTCGTTGACCAGCCCGTAGCCGGCGATCGTCTTCGTCATCACGCGTCCGAGACGCTTGCGTGCGGCAAACATGGCGGTGCTTTCAGCTGCCCATCACCGAGACGGTGACGGCACGGTCGTGGGGCGCGGTGCGGTGCTCCCACAGGTACAGCCCTTGCCACGTGCCGAGGTCGGCGCGGCCGCGGGCCACCGGGAGGTTGAGCGAGCTCTGCGTCAGGATGGTGCGGACGTGCGCGGGCATGTCGTCGGTGCCCTCGGCCGTGTGCTCGAACAGTGGGTCCCCGTCGGGCACGAGTCGCGACGCAAAGGCCTCGAGGTCGCGGCGAACCTGCGGGTCCGCGTTCTCGCAGAGGATCAGCGATGCGCTCGTGTGATGCACGAACACGTTGCAGAGCCCCGTCGCGATGTCGGCGCGTTCGACCACGGCCTGCACCGCGGCGGTGATGTCCTTCGTGCTGCGGCCGGGCGTGGCCACCCTGAAGCGCTCGGCGTGGTGCCGCATCTGCGCTGCTACTTCTTGGGGCCGGCCTGGTACTTGGACTTCCACTCGGCGTACGGCATGTCGTAGAGCCATTCGCGGGTGGTCTCCAGGTCGAGGTCGGCACCACGCTCGGTGGCGGCGGCCGTGTACCACTTGCTCAAGCAGTTCCGGCAGAACCCGGCGAGGTTCATGATGTCGATGTTCTGCACGTCGGTGCGGGACTGAAGGTGCTCGACGAGGCGCCGGAAGGCGGCGGCCTCGACCTCGGTCCGCAGCGCGTCGTCGTCGATTGGGTTGGCCATGGCTAGAAAAACACTCCGCGAACGAGGGTGAGGGGCTCGCGGCGAAGGGTGCGCCACGTGAAGTCCATCAGCACGCGGTCGAAGTTGCCGCGTGGGAACTCCTGGAACTTGGCCTTCACGGCGGTCTTGGACAGCCCGAACCGAATGAGCCCGCGGGCGTGCTCGATCTGGACCGCTTGGCGGAAGCAGTTGGCTGCGCCCGACAGGTTGGGGACCGGCAGCAAGCGGTGGTTGTAGAGGAGGCACTCGGTCACGACGTCGCGGTCGACGTCGTCGAGGTTCATGCCGGCGATCTCGCGCTCGAACAGCGCGCGGGAGCGCTGCAGGTATGTGGTGCCTTCGTCTTGCTCGCTGACGATGCCCAGGTCGTGCCACATGGCGATGGCGTAGGCGACGTCGGCGGGCATCTCGATGCCGCGCTGGGCCATCAGCATCGATGCGAAGTGAAACAAGCGCTTGCAGTGATGGCGAAAGCCGACCCCTTCATAGGGGCTGACGGCTTCGAACACCGCGTCGGCATGCTGGCGCAGGTTCAGTCGCGACGCGGGCGCAGGCTCGGGCACGACGTGGGCAGCAGCGGTCACTCCGAAGGAATACCGTCCGCGCTCAGACGCCGCAAACGTGCGCCTCAGACCGGAGCAAGGTCACGCGCTAAAAGCGGCCCATCACAGCCATGCCGCCTCCCCCGTTGGGGTCGAGCGTCGGCACGACGCTGTACTGGTCGTTCTTGCGCCGCTTCTTCTTTTTATACTTCTTCGAGGTGAGCACGAGGATCGTCACCCCGACGCCTGCGAGCACCGCGCCTGCGGGCAGGCCGACGAACGCCATCGTGTTCGCGCGCTCACCTTTGGCCGCCACGCGGTCGTACTCGTCGCCGTACACGGTGCCGTGCTCGGCGGTCTGCTGATGGCGCACCCCGAGCGCGATTCCGGCTGCGCCGACGCCGAGGAACACCGCGCCGGTCCCGATGAACACCGCGCCGGTGATCTTGGCCGCGCGCCCCTTGGGCCGATGCTTCGTGGGGGTGGTGGCCTTCTCGGGCTTGGCCGCGGCGAGGGCTTCCTCTTCCTCGATCTCCTCGATGACGATGTTCGAGTCTTCGATGAGCTCTTGGGCGCGGACGATGAGGGCGGGAATCGCCGTGGCTTCGACCAGGCGGAAGTTCTTGTCCGCGGTACTGTCGAGGTGGAAGTACAGGATATCGAGCGAGATGTAGGCGCGCTCGATCGCAGCCTGGGCCAAGTCCTTGTTGCGCGACTTCTCGGCGCCGGTCAGGTAGGCCTCCCCGGCGTCGAGGTAGAGGATCGGGTCGCCGAGCTCGGACGCTGCGTTGTCGAACTCGATGCCGGCGGCGATCGACTCGCCCGACTTCACCAGCGCGTTGCCGCGCGCCTCGGCGAGCGCTCGCTTGGAGGCCGCGTCCGAGGGCGTGACCTTGGGACGCTTCACGCGGAAGAAACTCACCGGACCGTCAGCCGCTATCGCGCGGGTCGGTACTGCGGCCGCGCTCAGGGACAGCGCGACTGCGCTCGCTGACAACACCTTGCGAATGGCTCGACCTCTGCGCTCCACGACTCCCACCTTACCGTAGGTGCTCGGGCGCCGTGGGATGTTGACCCCAACCCCAAAATTCTCAAGGCCTGGGTTTCACGGCTGAACAATCTGTATGCACGGCCAACATGGTGTCGGCGCTGGGGCCAACCGATCCGGCGTGTCCGACGTGATCGCACAAGGTCGGATCGTCTCCGACCGAACCGCGCGTCTGGCCCGAATCGATCCCCCGACCGCGGATCGATACCGCTAGGATGCGCAGGCATGGAGGTCGCGCTGGAGCACTTGGTGGAGGTTGCGAATCATCTCGCGCAGCCCGGTCCACTCGACGCCAACCTCCAGGCGGTCACCGATACGGCCCTGTCACTCCTGGGTGCCGACCACGCGTCGATTCGCGTTTGTGATGCGTCTGCGCAGCTACGGTCCGTTGCGCGCAGTGGCGTCGGCAGCGGCTCTCCGGCGCCCGAGTTTCGCAAAGGGCAGGGGATCATCGGGTGGGCCGTGCAGCAGGGCGAGCCCGT
>JBCCQM010000299.1:0-8518 GCA_039024335.1 Myxococcota bacterium | reverse complement strand
GTCGCGAATCGACGGGTCGTAGATCTGCTTGGCGATCTGCCGCTGGACGCGGCCTCCGTACACGGCAAGGATTCGAGACAGCGCCGCGTCATCCCCCTCGGCGTAGCGAATCATGAGCGCATGCATGGCGTTGCGGCCTGCGTCGGAGGCAGTGAAATCACCCACGAAAATCCTCCTGGGACAGGGAGCCGACCGCGCGCTCGAGTTGGGCGTGGGCAAGATGGACGCGTGCGCGCGCATCGACCTGCGCAGCCTGGGCTCGGGTCACCTCGAGGTCCGCTTCGACCAGCGTGTCCGCCGTGACCGCGCCTCGCTTCAGACGTGCCGCTTCGGCGTCGTAGCGAGCCTCGGCCGCCGCGACGAAGGCATCGGCCTGCCGGATCATCGCCTGGGCGCCTTCGTAGGAACGGTACGCCCCCGAGACCTCGACGGCCACGCCACGCGCGAGTGCGTCTCGGTCTGCAGAGGCCGCCCGCATCGACGCCTTCGCCGCCTTCACCCGAGGCCCGCCGGACAGCAGCGCGTTCGGCGACCAGCTCAGCACGAGGCTGGCGTCGGCCGTGGTCGCGAACCGCTCGTCGAGCGGAACGATGCGCGGATTGGGTCGCGCCGTGTCGACGTTGCCCACGAGCGCGAGCTTGGGCGCGCGGTCCCACTTGGCGCGCTTGAGCCCCTCCCGCCGCGCATCGATCGACAGCGCGGCGGCATCGAGCTCGGGCCGCGATGCCGTGGCTCGACGCTGCAGCTCGGGCAAGGAGGTTTCGATCGGCGCCAGCCCGGGCAGCGCATCCGTACTGAGCGCGGCCCCCTCGGGAAGCTCGGCGAGGATTCGCAGCGCATCGGCGGCCGCATCCACGCGCGCCGAGGCGTCGATGCGGTCGATCTCCGCCTGCGCCTGCCGGGCCTGCACCGCCAGCACGTCGGCTTGCGTCGCGGTGCCCAAGCGCTGTGCGGAGGTTACCAATGTGACCTGTGAAGACACCCGCGCCACCGCGGCTTCGGTGACCTTCAGGAGCGACGTTGCGCGCACGTAGCCGTAGTACGCCTCGAGCGCGCGGAGGCGGACCTCCGCTTGGGACGAGGCCACCAGCGCCTGTTGTGCAGCAGCGCCAGCCTTGGCTTCCCGATGCGCCGCAGCGATGGTGGTGAACACGTCGCTGATCGGGATGGTCAGCCGCAGGTTGAGCGCGGCCTGGTTGCGCACCACCGGCAGCCGCGCGTCGCCGAGGCCTTCGAGCTGCTGCACGATGCCCGTGAGCACGCCCGCGGCCGCAGGGTCGGCGATCGCGGCGAGGCCCTCATCGAACGAGCCTGCGGGTGGAAGCCCCGAGACGAGGCTGCCGTTGTCGGGCTGAAATAGCCGCGTCGCCCGCAGCGTGGCCTCGAGCGTGGGGACGAACGCGGTCCGGACCTCGGCCGCGGCTTGGCGGGCTTGCTCGGCCCGCAGCTGCGCCGCTTCGACGTCGGGCGCCCGCTTCACCACCCGCCGTGCAAAGGCATCGGCGGTGTAGGACTGCGGAGCGCTGGCGGAGACCGACATCGGAGCGATGCTCGGGTGAGGAACGGCGCTGAGGGTGGCGAGAAGCAGCAGCTTGGTGATCATGGCGAGGTCTCCTTCGAAGGCAGGTCGCGCACGAGGACGCGGTACAGGGCGGGCACAACGAAGAGCGACAGCACGGTCGCGATCAACAAGCCCGAGATCATGGCCCAGGCCATCGGGGGCCACAGGGTCGAGGATGAGAAGCCCAGCGGCAGCAGACCGGCCACCGTCGTGAGCGTGGTGAGCAGGATGGGGCGAGCCCGCAGTGCAACGGCGTCACGAACGGCATCGACCACCGGAACGCCCTCGGCGCGGCGCCGGTCGGCCAGGTCGATGAGCACGATGGCCGCGTTGACGACGATGCCGATCAACGCGATGGCGCCGAGCAGCGCGACGAACCCGAACGGCAGCCCTGCGAGCGCGAGGCCCGGCCAGATGCCCATGGCCGCCAGCGGAGCGGTCGCCAACACGATGCCGACGCGGCGGAACGAGTTGAACTCGGCCAGCAGCACGGCGATGAGCAGGAAGAACCCGATCGGAGCCTTCGCACCGATGCCTCCGTTGGCGTCACCGGAGCTCTCGGCCGAGCCGCCCAGCTCCCAGTCCACGCCCTCGAGGTCCAGCGCCTCCAAGGCAGGCATCGCATCGTCGAGCACGGTCGCGTAGGTGGTGCCCGGCTGCACTTCGGCCAGGACCGACATCACGCGCGTCCGGTCGCGGTGCCGGATGACGGCGGGCTTCATGTCGACGCTCGCACGAGACACCTCGAGCAGAGGCGCCGCGCCCACGGTCTTGGACGAAAGGGCTTCCCAATCCGTCCGAGGCCCCTGCGCACCGCGCACGAGCACGGGAACGGGGTCGTCGCCACCGCGGAAAGTCCCCGCCGGAATGCCGCGGGTCTGGCTGAGCACCGCGAGCGAAAGACCCTGACGGTCGAAACCGAAGCGTGCCGCGTGGGCATCGTCGACCTCCAGGTTCAGGACCGGCACGCCGAGGCCACCGTTGGTCCGCACGTCTCGCGTGCCAGCGGTGTCACGAAGCACGCCTCGAACCGTTTCGGCAGCGGCGGCGAGCTGAGCCAGGTCGTCCCCACGCAGTCGAATCTCGACCGGGGCATCCACGGGCGGTCCCTGCTCGAGTCGTCGCGGCAGCACCAGGGCGTCCGGTGCCGCGGTCGAAGCCAGCGCGCGGACGCGGTCGGCAATGCGACCCACGGCGTCGGCATCGTCGGCGGAGACGATGATCTCCGCGACGTGCGGGCTGCTCGGGCTGCGCGAGAGGTTGTAGTAGAACTGCGGAGCGCCGCGGCCCACCACCGTGGTCACGGCGTTGACCTCGTCATCTTGCAGCAGCGCCTCTTCGATGCGCGTCGCGACGGCATCGGTTTCGCCCAGTCGCGTGCCCTCGGGCATCTCGATTTGCACGACCATCTGCGCGCGGTCGGAGCTGGGGAAGAAGCTGAACGACACGTTCTGCGCCGCGATGACTTCGGGCACCAGGACCAGGCTCGCGAGCACCAGCGTCAGCCAGGGGCGCCGTCCGGAGAACGACCCGATCGACGTGGCGAGACGGGTCAGCCACGTCGCCCCGGTGCGTGGTCGCGGTGCGAGCACGCGCCCTGCCAGCAGAGGCGTGACGACGAGCGCGTAGAAGTAGCTCGCGCCCAGCGTCAGGATCACCACCAGAGGGATCGCCCGCGTGAAGTCTGCGCTCGACCCCTCGGAGAGCAGCATCGGGACGAACGACGCGAACGTGGTCACGGTCGCGCTCGCGAGGGGGATGGCGAGCTCGCGCACCGAAGCGCGCACCGCTGCCTTGCGCTCGACGCCTTCGTCGAGGCGCCGCTGAATCGCTTCGGCGACGACGATGGCGTTGTCGACCAGCAGGCCCAGCGCGATGACCAGCGCCGCGATTGCGATCTGGTGAAGCACGCCACCACCGGCGGCATACAGAGCAACCGCGGCGAACGTGACGAGCGGAACGGCAAGCGCAACGACCAGCCCGAGTCGAATGCCCATCGTGACGATGAGAACGATCGCGACGATGCCGATGCCCAGAAGAAGCGACGACGAGAGTCCGTCGAGGCGCGCCTCGACTTGGTCCGGCTGGAACGCGACCTCGGTCAGCACCACATCGGGATGCTCGGCCCGATAGTCATCGGCGACGACGCGAAGGCGTTTCCCAAAGGTGACGACGTCGAGCCCGGCGCGAGGAACGACTCCGACCAGCACCGCAGCGTCGCCCTGATATCGTGCGCGCTCGGGGGACGGGTCCGCGGCCATCGCTCGGACGCTGGTGATGTCGCCGAGCCGTACCCCGGTCCCATCGGGAAGAATGACGGGGGTGGACTCGATCTCCGCGACCGTTCGAAAGTCGGCGTGCGGCCGAATGTCGAGCGCGCGCGCATCGACCTCGATCGAGCCGGCGGGCGTCGTGACGTTTCGACCCCGCAGCATGCCCGCGAGTTGAGCAACGGTGAGGCCATAGGTTTCGCGGTGGGCCTCGGTCCACTCGACCGTGATCTGCTCCTGCGGATCGCCGGCGATTTGAACCCGCGCCACGTCCGACTCGGAGAGCATCCGGTCCCGGAGCGCGTCGGCAGCGTCCGAGAGGACGAGCGGGTCGTCACTCCCGGTCACCGCATAGACGACCCCCTCGGTCTCGTTGAGGTGCCGGTTCAGCGTGGGCGACAAGACGTCCGGCGGGAAGGCAGCGGTCGCGTCGTCGAGAGCGTCTTGCACGTCGGCCCACGACTCGGAGAACGCGGTGACGTCATCGCGCAGCTCGACCGAGGTGACGACCACGCCGGAGCGAATCGTGGACTCGATCGTCTTGACGGACTCGACCTCCGAGAGCTCTTCTTCGAGCGGTTCGGCGACCAAGCGCTCCACCGTCTCGGCATCGGCCCCCGGATACGCGGCGACGACCAGCCCGAACCGCGGGCTGAGCTGCGGGTCCTCTTCGCGGGGCATCAGAAACCACGCCGCGACCCCGATGAACGAGAGAAGCAGCGCAATGGCGACCGTCAGACGCGGCCGCGCGTACACCAGGTCGACCATCACTGCGCCTCCCCCTGCACTTCGACGCGGTCACCCGGCATCAAGTGCGTGAGGCCGGAGACGACGATGCGCTCGCTGGGCTCGACGCCGTCGGCGAGAAGGACCCTGCCCTGCACCATGCCCGCGAGCGTCACGGGGCGCTTGTCGACCCGGCCTTCGGACGCAACCCAAACGTGCGGTTTACTCCCCGAGGGGTCGACCAGCGCCGCGACGGGCACCGACACGCGGTCGTGAACGGCGACGGGAAGCTCGAGAACGACGGGCAAACCGACGGGCACCGATGCGTCGGCGTCGAGGGTGACCACGACCTTGAAGAGCGCACCGGTGCCGCCGCTGGCTCCGGACACCCGAGCGATCGTGCCGACGACGGGGTCTCGCGCGGGGTCGACGAAGCGCACGTCGATGGTGCTCCCGCGCTCGAGCTGGTCGGCGATGCGACCGGGCACCGCGAGCTCCACCTCGTGTTCGGCGCGACCCGAAAGCTGCACGACGGGCGCGCCCGCAGCCACGACCTGGCCGGACTCCACGAACGTGGCCACGACCTCGGCGTCGAACGGCGCGCGCAGAACGGACTCGCTGAGGCGGCGGCCCTGCTCCGCAAGCTGCGCCTTCGCGGCGGACTTCGCCGCGCGGAGGGTGTCGCCCCCGCTTTGGGCTTTCTCGAGCTGCGCCACGGTCGCGGCGCCCTCGTCCAGCAACCCGCGGGCCCGCGCTTCATCGCGCTGCTGCTGGGCGAGCTGGGCTTCGATGCGCTGCAGCTCCGCCCGCGCGGCCGCCTTTGCGTTGCGCAGCGGCTTGGCGTCGAGACGCGCGATGAGCTGGCCCTTCTTCACGCGGCCGCCGACGTCGACGGGACGCGCAACGACCCGTCCGGGCATCGTGAACGACACCGCCGTTCGCTCCGCGGCGCGGGTCAGGCCGTGAAAGACGGCCGTCTCGGTGTGGGCTCGGCGCTGCGCGACCTCGACGGCGACCGAACGCGGCGTAGCCTCGCTGGGCGCCGACGGCGCGGCATCCGCGGGGCGACGCGCGGCCGCGGCGAGGGCGGTGGCCCCGGCGGCGAGGGCGAGGGTGAAGACGACCCGGCGGCTCATCGGGCCACCTCGGAGGGCGAAATCGCGAAGGTGATGCTGGCGGTGCTGAACATGACTGGAACTTCCGAGGTAGACACTGTCTACTCGAACGCCAGACTGACCGACGATGTGACATTGTCAAGCCGACGACGTATGCTCTTCTCGAATCATGTCGGAGCTCCGCCAGAAGATCCTCGACGCGAGCGTCGAATTGGTCGCCGAGAAGGGCGTTCGCGGGGTCAGCTTTCGCGAAGTGGCCCGCCGGGCCGGTGTCAGCCACCAGGCGCCGTACCACCACTTCGGCAACTATCAGGGCATTCTCGAAGCCATCGGACGAGAGGGGTTCGCGGGTCTGGCCGCGGCGATCAACGAAGCCTCCGCCGCCGCAGGGCCCGACGCGATGCAGGCGCTGACCGCGGGTGGCGTCGCCTACATCCGCTTCGCGCGCGACCACATCGGGCACTTCCGCGTGATGTTCCAGCGCGATCTGGTGGAGATTCACGGCTCCGACGAGTCGATGCCCGAGGCCGAGGAGGCGTTCGGCACGCTGGTCCGCATGTGCGGCGAAGCCCAGGCCGCGGGATACGGCCTATCGCTTTCGGCCGAGGACATGACGCTGTTGACCTGGTCGACCGTCCACGGATTTGCGAACCTGTTGATCGAGGGGGTGCTCGAGGAGCGCAAGTTCACCGACGCCCAAGCCGACGGCCTCACGCTGCGGCTCGCGGGCGCGCTCTCCCGCGTACTGGCCTGACGCCTGGCCCTGTTTTCCCGGCCCCAGCTTGACACTGTCATGCTAACCACGTACTCCAAAGACTGCTGTGACACTGTCTAGCCTCATCCCCGTGTTGGCCCTGGTCGGCGGTTTGCTGTCGGCTCCCTCCGCGCGTCCCGCGATGGACGACGACGATGACGGCGCGACGCTGGTCGTTCGCGTTGGCACCTTCGAGAACGACGACGGGCGGCTGGGCTGCCGTCTGTTTTCGAACCCATCGTCCTTCCCGGACGGCTCGGGGCGCTCGCGCACGGCGACCATCGACGGCACGCGCGGCACCTGCACGTTCCGCAACGTCGAACCCGGCACCTACGCGCTCGCCGCAATCCACGACGAGAACGAGAACGGCCGGCTCGACAAAAACTGGGTCGGCATGCCCACGGAGGGCTACGGCGTCTCCAACAACAAAACGCACGCCATGTCGGCGCCCGAGTGGAGCGAGTCGAGCTTCACCGTGACGGCGGGTGAGCGGCGGACCTTCAACATTCGGCTTCGATACTGACGGCGCACGGTCCGGCGGCCGCGGCGAGCCCGCGAGGCCCGCAGGTGCGTCAATGGCACGTCCGGGCCCTCCGAGGCGTTGCCTGAGCAGATCGCCACTGACGAGTCGCGCCTCGATTGCACCCCGTAGGTTGGTGTCCGACACTTCGAATGTGCGCCGGGAACCGCGGAGGGCTCTCGCGCAACGGGAGGCACGATGAGGCGGGGTTTGGGTTTGGTGAGCTGCGTGGCGCTTTGTGTGGCGACCGCATGCGGTGGTGAAGACGACGGGCGCGCGACGAGTGCGGGCGTTCCTACGACGATCACAATCGGCGGCTCGTCCGCAACGATGAGTGGCACCAGCGGCGTCGACGATGGCAGCGACGACGGGCCCGTCACCTCGGGCCCGACCTCGGGCGCCGACGACGGCACGCCCACCGCGGACGAAACCGGCGACGACGACCCGAAGTTCGACCTGGGAACCTCACCCGACGTGTCCCCCGAGGTGCCCGACGAATGCACCAAGGTCGACATCCTCTTCGCCATCGACAACTCGGGCTCGATGGCGGGCGAACAGGCCAACCTCATCGCCGCCTTCCCCGGATTCGTGACCGGCATCCAGGAAGCGCTGCAGTTCGCCGACAGCTATCACATCGGCGTCGTCACCTCCGACAGCTACGGCCCGAACCCCGATGAGTGCGACGGCGTCGGCGACCTCGTCACCCGCACCGGCGGCGAGAACTCCAGCAACCAGGATTGTGGCCCCTACGCCAGCGGGTTCCGGTGGTTCGACAACACCGAGCCCGACCTCGCCGCCACCTTTGCCTGCGCTGCACAGGTCGGCACGAGCGGCAGCGGGGATGAAGAGCAGGTCCACGGCGTGCTTCGAGCGACCGACGCCGAACGCAACCTTCCCGGTGCCTGCAACGACGGCTTCCTTCGCGACGACGCGCTGCTCGTCGTCGTCATCATCACCGACGAAGAAGACGAGGAAGACTGCATCCCCATCTTCGGCTGCGACGGCGGCACGCCGGCCGATCCGGAGCAGTGGTTCAACCGCCTCGTCACGAACAAGTTCAACATCGAATCCAACGTCGTCATGTTGAACCTCGTCGGCCTGCCCGGCTCGAGTTGTGCCGACAACGCCAGCCGCATCCGCGACTTCGGCTCCCGGTTCACCAACTACTCCGAGGGTGAAATCTGCTCCGGCAACTACGCCGACTTCTTCACCCAGGCGATCTCGCAGATCGACACCGCCTGCCAAGACTTCACCCCACCGGGGTGACGTGGAGTCTACCGGCGGGCGAGCATGCGCCGGCGGAGGTAGAGTCCCCGTCGTGGGCAGCGAAGGAACTCGCGAATACGGGACACAAACCACGCAAACGGCCACCGTCAGGACGACGGATCCGCTGGCCCCGGCTGCATCCCTAGGTCGCTATCAGATCCTGAGCATCGCCGGGACGGGCGGAATGGGGCGCGTCTACGCCGCGTTCGACCCGCAACTGGATCGTCGCGTCGCTCTGAAGGTCGTCTTTGGCAGCAAAGGCAACGCTCATCAAAAACGGGCGGCGCGGGAGGCCAAGTCACTCGC
>JBCCQM010000298.1:0-8551 GCA_039024335.1 Myxococcota bacterium | reverse complement strand
GTCTTCTTGGACGCCGTCTTCTTCTTGGCAGCTGTCTTCTTGGACGCCGTCTTCTTCTTGGCAGCCGTCTTCTTGGACGCCGTCTTCTTCTTGGCAGCTGTCTTCTTGGCAGCCGTCTTCTTGGCAGCTGTCTTCTTTTTGGACGCCGTCTTCTTCTTGGCAGCGGTCTTCTTCTTGGCAGCGGTCTTCTTCTTGGCAGCGGTCTTCTTCTTGGCAGCCGTCTTCTTCTTGGCCGCGGTCTTCTTCTTGGCTGCAGTCTTCTTCTTGGCTGCAGTCTTCTTCTTGGCGGTGCTGGTTCGCTTCACCGCAGTCTTCTTCTTGGTCGTCTTCTTTTTGGTACGCGTGGGCTTCGCCATGGCGGGCAATCCTTCGGGGGAGGGACCCTTGGGTCCTGAGGCAACGGTGGTGTGAGGTTCTCACGCCAAAAATGCTCCGCTCAACCAGGCGATCGACGATGGGTCGGGGCCGGGGTCCGTCAGCCGCCCACGGGTGGCGCGACCGCGACCGCGGCCTGCTTTACAGCGGCCAGCGCAGGCCGCTACTCTCACCGCGCCGCAGCGGGTGTCGAGCCCTCCGCAGGCCCCTCCCCACAGGACGCAGCCAATGACGACCCCCCTTTCGCGGACCCTCGCGTCGCTCGACCCCCGGGCGCTCTTCCTCAGCCTCACCGCGGCGGTGGTCGCCGGCCCGCTCGCCGGATGCGACGGTGCGAGCGAGCCCTCGCTTTCCGAGTCGCTCGCCAAGATGGACGAGGAGAAACAGGTCGAGACCAAGAAGCTCAACCCGAAGCCTCGTCCCAAGGGGCTCGACGGCCCAACCGACGCCGAGTTCAAGGCCTGGAACCGCAAAGATCCCGAGGGCGAGAAGCACCTCTACAAGTGGGACAAGGCGCACCTCGACGACATGCTGGGGTACTGGCATGACCTCGAGTGCTTCCAGCAGGAGGTGCGGGCCGAGGGGGAGAAGGCCTTCGGCGCCGAGCCCGGCAGCGAGAAGGCGGAGCAATGGTTCCAGTTCAAGCGGGCTTTCGTGGCGCACCTCGATGGGTGGCAGAAGCGCCTGTTTTCCGAGCAGCCGCGCGTGATGGAGAAGTCCAAGTTCGTGGGGAACTTCCTCGAGGCCCACGAGCTGGTCATGAATGGCTACCTGCGGGCCTACAACGACGGCGACAAGACCGAACTGCAGAAGCAGGACGCGCACTGGGCCATCATCGAGGCCAAGAACAAGAAGTACGTCAAGAGCCTGGGCTCCAAGTGGCCCGAGCGCGACATGTCGAAGCCCAAGGTCGCCGAGGCCCACGCCAAATACTGCGAAGAGGCGATGACCCCGCCCGACCGCAGTGGCAAGGCCAAGAAACGACGCAGCAGCGGCGGCAAGAAGCGCAAGGCCAAGCGCGTCGAGTTCTAGCCGGCGCGACGTGGGCCCCGCCGCCCGCACCGCGTACGCGTGCGTGGGCGCGGCGGCCCTGCTAGGGTAGCCGCCGATTGGCGATGTGGGCCCCCGAGACCAAACCTGTCGACCGTGAGGCCGAGGCGCTCCTCTCCGAGCTGAGTACCGACCTGATGTCGCCGTTCTGCCCTGGGCGGACCATCGCGAGCTGCCCGTCGAAGTCGGCGCGCAAGCTCGAAGAGCGCATTCTCGACGAGGCGAAGTCCGGCAAGACGCGCGAGCAGATCGAGCAGTCGCTCGTGGCGGACTACGGGTCGGACATCATCGGATACCGGCCTCCGCCGTCGCTGATGATCGCGACGGTCGTCGGCGGCGTTTTGGCGCTGTCGCTCCTGATCGTGCTCGGACGGCGCTGGGTTCGGCAGAGTCGGCCGGTCGTCGTCGCTGCCGGAGCGGCAGGAGCCGCGGCGGCGTCCGTCGACAAGGAGGGATCACCGTCGGTGGCGGAGCTCGATGCCCTCGAGGACGCGCTCGACGACGAGGACGGCTTCTAGCCGACGCCGCCGTTCTCGTCCGTCCTGGGTGCAAATCGGTGTTGCGGGCCGGATCGCGCCCGGGGTAGACCAGACCCGTGCTTCGGGTAGTTGTCCACGAGAAAGGCGGACGAACCCAACGGTTCAACTTCGAGGGCGACCTGTTTCAGGTCGGGCGTGAAGAGGACAACGATCTCGTCCTCGACCGCGCGAACATCTCGAAGCACCACCTGCGGTTTCGCCGTGCCGACGGGAAGATCGAGGTCGTCGACCTCGAGAGCACCAACGGCACGTACGTCAACGGTCGCCGGGTCCAGGCCCCGCGCAACGTTCGCCGGCCCGACCGGATCTACGTTGGCGACTACATCTTGATGCTCGAGGGGGACGACGACGCCATCGCCCCCGTCGAGCGCAAAGAGATCATGGTGACCGGTGCGGACGGCACCCCCGAGGTGCGCCGAATCGACGTGCCGCCGCTGCAGCAGGACGCGAACGCTCCGCTGCCTCCGCCGGTGACCCGCAGCTCGTCCACCGACGACGACAGCGGCGTCATGACCTCGGCGCGCCGCGTCCCGCCCGCGGGCGTCGACTCGGCCTATCTCGACCAGGTCGCGAACCGCATCCTGCAGACCGTCCTCACGAACGTGCATGCGCTCGACCCGGTCCACGCGGCCGAGATCGTCCCGGAGGCGGCCAAAGAAGCCGTCACGCTCGTGGAGTCGATCATCGCCGACATGGGTCGGGCCGAAGAACTCGAAGAGGGCGTTCAGATCGAGGCCCTCAAGAGCCAGGTCGTCCGTGAGCTGATCGAGCTTGGCCCGCTTTCGGAGCTGATGGCCGACCCCGACATTCGCGAGATTCAGGTGGTGGGCAGCGGACCGATCCGCGTGGTTCGGGACGCGGTCTCCGAGGGCGCGCAGGCCGAGCTGACGAACCGCCGCTTCAGCGGTGACCGGGCGCTCGTCTTGGTTGCGCAGCGTCTGGCCCGCAAGTGGGGCTTCCTCGTCGAGGGGACGCAGGTGCTCGAGGGCAAGGTCGACCACGGGTTCACGATGTACGCCGTGCTGCCACCGACGCAGCTTCGAGCGCCGATCATTCACCTGCGTCGTGCCCACTCCGACGCCAACAATCTCGCCTCGCTCGTGCAGGAGGGGGTCCTCAGCGGCGACATGGCCGAGTTCATCCGGGCGGCGATTCGCGGCTGTCGCCGCATCCTGGTGTGCGCCTCCGGAGCGACCGACCTCGACCGATTCATGGGCGCGCTCGTCGGCGAAGTCCCCGACGAACTCCGGGTCGCGGCGATCTCCGACAGTGGCCAGGTCGGTCGCAATCGCGATGGATGGGCTCAGGTTCGTCGCGCGCGCGACCCCTCGGACGCGCTCGCGCTCTCCGACACGCTCGGCGTGATCCTGCGCGGTGGCATCGACCTGCTGGTCAGTCAGCGGACGCGGCATGAGGACGCCGCCGCTGTGATGGACGCGTTCGCGGGTGCGACGCGCGGCGCCATCGTCTCGTTGTGGGGCATCGACTCCGCCCACGGCCTGTGGCGCCTCGCCGGTCTGTCCACGGTGGCTTCGGGCGCGATTCAGTCGTTGACCGTTTCGCTCGCGCGTTCGGTCGATGTGCTGATCCGGCTGTCCGTCGGCGTTGGCGGAGAGGCCATGCAGATCATCGAGGTCATCGAGCCTCGCGTCCCCGGTGGCGAGACCATCGTCCACCAGCCGATCTTCCGCGCCGAGAAGAACGCCGACGGCGTGACGCGCTTCGTCCCAACCGGCGAAGTCCCTCGGCTCGTCGAGTTCCTGCAGGCCGCCGGCATCACGGTGGACCGCGCCATCTTCAGTGCCCCCGATGGCGCCAAGCCCAAGGGGGATGCGGGTGGAGCATGAGCCGCTCGATCCCAGCGAGCGTCGCGATCTGCTGACGGCGCTCGACCGACTCGAAGAACGTTTGGAGACCGCACCGGAGGGGCTTCACGCCTTTGGCGGTCGCGCGGACGAGGGGACGCTCGCGGGTGCCGACCTGCCGCCGGGCGCTGCGTTGCTGTGGGCGCGGTACGATGGTGTTGAGCTCATGTCGGGTGAGGCTCGCGTATTCGGGCTCGTCGAGCTGGCCTCGGCCACCGAGGCGGCGCGCGCGGACGGCTTGCTCATCGACGGTGACGTCGTCATCGGGGAGCGCGGACGGGTCTTGTTCGCGTTGCCGCCCGACCCGTGGGCGGAGGGCGCCTCGGTGGTGTCGATCACCGAAGAGGTGGAGCGTGCGCCCGAGGCCTCGTCGGTGATCCACCTGCTGCTGGGGCTGCTCGGCGAGATCGGCGTGCTTTACGACGATGACGGCGAGTTCCACGACGGCCTGATCGACGAGTGGGGGGAGCTGGAGCCGTCGGCCCATCGCAAGCTGCTGCGGCGTCGGCTCGACCTGGACCCGATCGCGCCCGCTCCGCGCCTGCGGTTGGTGCAGCTGCTGCGGGCCGGCGAGGAGTACCGCGCGGCCGCGAAGGAGGCCGACCGGGTGTTGCACTACGCCCCCGAGTACGCCGCAGCACACTACGAAAAGGCGAGGGCGCTGCTCTCGATGACGCAGGCCGAACCGGCACGGCGCAGCTTCGTGCGCGCGAGCGAGCACGCCGCGGACCCGATCAACGCGGCTGCATATGAGGCGTGGGCCGCCTGTGCCGCTCATGCCGCGCAGAATGAAGACGAAGCCCGCCGCCACGCGGCCGCGGTCCTCAAGGCGCGCCCGGACTTTGCACAGCATCAGCTGGCGGGCGCGCAGGGCCGATGGACGCGTCGCGACCGGACCGGGGCGCAGGAACTCCTGACGTTGGGCTTGGCCGTGGCGCCACGAAACCTGGAGCTTCTCTCGCTGCGAACCGAGATCGAGTCGACGCCGGTCCGCGACGACGACTGACGTCCCCGAGGCCTCGCGATCGGGTTTCAGTTGCCGGCAGCGTCGGCCTTGGGCGCGGCCGTTCTCTTCGCGGGGAAGGGCGCGATGAGTTCGCCCTGAGATGGGCCCTGCGTTCCCACGCCGTCGGTGGTCGTGCTCGGTAGGGTTCCCGGAGCTCCGCTCGACGCGCCAGGGACGTTCGATTCGGCCGGTGCGGCGGCGGGCTCTGCGGTCGCTGCGGTCGGGACCGTCATCGCGGCCGCGGGCGGGACGGGCTCGAACGACGTCGCCAGCGAGAGCCCGTGCTCGGGTGCGGTCGCACCTTCGAGGCTGAGCAGCAACCGTCGGTTCTCGGGCAGCGGCGTCTGGAAAGCATCGACGATGTGGTTGCGCTCCCCGGCCCGTAGCGCGATGCGCTGCAGCGGCGTGCGCAGCCCGGTCTCATCTTCGACCAGGACGGTCAGGACCGGTGCGTGGAGGCCCTCACGCAGGTCGATGTCGATGATTCCCGCTTCGAAGTCGACGGTGGTGTCGGGGAAGGCCGGGAACAGCAGGTCGAGCACCGATGCGCTCGCCTCGATGCCCGCGGGGATGAGGTGCGCGGCCTGGTCTCGATACACGCGGCGGTCGAGGAACAGCCGGATGCGACCCTCTTCGTCGGTGTCGAAGGCGGCCAGGCCTCGCCCGGTGCCCGACCGCAGGTAGCCCTGTGGAGCGGGCCATGGGCTGAGCTCGGCGCCGTCGAGTTCGGCCTCAGCGAGTCCCGCCCCTTCGCCGATGAGCGCGGCGGCTGCATCGGTGGCTGACAGCGATGTGTCGAGGGCCTTCGGGGCGGGCAGGGAAGATTCAGACCAGAAGTTCGTCGCCGCGAAGCGGGTCAAGCCCTGATACTCGCCGTAGCCCAGTAGATGCTGGTGCAGCGTGGGCGCCAGCGGGGCGGAGCGCTGCGTGTCTCGCGGGGACAGGGAGAGCGTGCCGGGTAGCGTGACGCGCCCATAGAGCGCGCGGGCATACTCTTGCAGCGGCAGCCCGCGGTCGCCGCGGGTTGGGGACAGCGGCGCGAAGAAGGCCGTCAGGTCGCCCCGGGCGTGCGCGGGGACCGACTGGTCCTGCACCACGTGGAGCAGGGCGCCGAGGCCCAGGAGGCCCAGCGCGAGCTCGCGGTCGCGGGTGCGGGCGTCGGGCGCGAGCGAGGCCTGGCGCAGGTGGTCGACCGTGGCCGGAGGCGCCCAGGGATCCTCGGCGTCGCTGAGCCAGCCTACGGCCGAGGTCGCGCCTCCGCTGAAGGCGGAGCGGTTGGCGGCGCGGGCCAGCGCACCTTCGGCGCGACGAGCCTTGGCCCGCAGTACGGCGGCGGGGAGCTCGGGGTCCGCCCAGGTCGCGGCGGCCGGATCGGTTGCACTGGCGAAGTGGTGGAGCAGGCGGGTGCGCGGCGCCGTCTCGAGCGCAACGCCCAGCTTGAGCCAACCGAGCGCATCGAGCTCCCAAACGTCGCCGTCGACGCAGCGAGCCTGAGTCGAGGGCGGGGCGCTGGCACCCGGACACGCGCCGGGCCCCCCAAGCGGAGCAGCGCCGGAGGCCTCGTGCACCCGGCGCAGCGCGACGGTCAGCATGCGGCGCAGCTGCGGGTCGAGATCGTCGGGGTGCAGCCGGATCGCGGAGAAAACGCCTCGGGTCAGGCCGCTTTGATCCATCCAGCGCACGTGGAGCTGGGACTGCAGCACGGCGCGCTGGGTCATCGCGACGTGCGTCGTCGAGGGGTCCCAAGCGGATGCGGGACGGCCGAGAAGCGCGGTTCCGATCAGGACCGACGCGCTGAGGTATCGCCCGAGAGATCGCCGGACATATCGATGGAAGCGTCGACGGACGCGTGCGCGCACGATCATGGCGTTCCTCCGACGCCCGGCGCGGTCACGGGCACCACGGCCGGCGTCGCTTCGCGGGGCGCCTCTTCAAAGGCGATCGACTCGAGTCGGTCGGCGGCGAACTTGGCCAAGATGATGGCCGACTCGATGTCGACGCACTGCTGCGCGCCGCAGGTGAGCAGCAGGCCGACTTCTTGCTCCGGGTCCAAGAACGCCACGGCGCGGACGTCTTCGCTGTCGTAGACCCAGGTGGTGTCGGTGATCTCGCCGGTCGGGGCCACGCCGGGCAGCGTTGCCTCGAACGTCTCCCGCACACCGTCGAGCCCGCCGGGCGGAGACTTCCAGACGCGGTAGGCCACGTCGTACGTCTCGTCGCGACCGACGGCCTGGAGGTGAACGCCGTGATAGAAATGCGTTCGCGCGAGATCCCCGAGCTCCTTCACTTCGAAGGCCTCCGCGTAACCGGTCCGCTTGCGCACCTCGTCGGGCGGAAGCAGGGCAGTCGCGTCGAGTAGCTCCATGGCGGGCGCGTCCAAACCATCTTCGGAGGCCGGTGCGGGGGTCGTGGGCGCGGGGGCTGCGTCACCGCCCAAGGACCGATAGAGGTCGAGGTTGGCCTGGTCGCGCTCCCACTTGGCGAGCTGCTGAATCTCGGGCGGGGCGGCCATGAACAGAAGGTGGTCCGCGTGCGAGTCGGACTCGCGCCACTTCCGTAGCGCGACTTTGTTCTGACGAAGGCTGAAGTCCGCGCGGGCGCCCCCCTCCATCACGGCGTCGGAGCGATAGGCCACGTAGCCACGCTTGTAGGCGACCAGCTCGAACGCCACGAGACGCACGGCGACGCCGCGCTGTCGCAACTTCGCCTTGGGCAGGCGATAACGACCCGCCTGGTCGGTCTTGACCTCGACGGTCTCCGAACCGGCAGGCCCGAGCAGACCGTCGCCCTGATCGTACGACCAGACGCCGACCACCGTGGCGCCCTGAATCGGCTCGGCTGTGGTCGCATCGACCACCTGGCCATCGAACGGCCCCTCGAGGGTGACGTCGGCGACTTGATCGCGTGCGCCCACGAAGTTCGCGTCGCGAACGATGGGACTGCAGGCGCACAGGCCAAGCGCTGCGGTGACCATGGTCAACGCGGCGGGCCAACGAAGGGCAGACGATGTGGTGGAAATCGACAAATTGACGCCGGCTGGCGCGAGCGATTAACCTACGCGCCGGCGGGCAATACCGCACCGTCGCTGCGGCTGGCAAGCCGTGCGACGTCATTTGAGCGCGAAGCGTGACGTGAATCCCCTGACTCCACCGTCGAGCCCGTCCTGCACTCGGTTCTGCTTCTGTACGGGACGTCGGTGCGCCGCCGTGCAGCCACGGAGGTGCGCATGAGCGACGCGCCCAAGGTTCCGTGCCCGATGTGCGGCACGGAGAACGAGCACGGGGCCGCGTTCTGCACCGTGTGCGGCTACTCGCTTCAGCCGGCGAGCAACGCAGGCGGGCACAAGTGCGCCCGCTGTGGTTCGAACGTGCCTGAGGGGTTCGACTTCTGCCCGGTCTGCGGACTCGATCAGCGGCATCGATTCGCGCGTCCAGCGACGCAGATCGTGCGGATCGGCCAGGATGGGGCACCGATCCCTCCGGGGCAGGCAGGTGCAGAGCCCATGCACGCCCAGGCTCCCGCCGGGCAGCCGCACATGCATGGGCAGCCGCCCATGCCGGGGCAGCCGCCGATGCACACGCCGGCCCCCGGCCAACCGCCGCAGCAACCGACGCCGGCGATGCCACCCGCGCACGGTCAGCCGGTGCCGGGGCAGCCGATGCCGACCCCCATGCCCGGGCAGCCGCCCGCTCCGGCTCCCCCCCAAGCCCCCCCGC
>JBCCQM010000297.1:0-8559 GCA_039024335.1 Myxococcota bacterium | reverse complement strand
GGCGGGCGGGGCGTGGAAGAGCGCGAGCTGCATCGCTCCCCCACCCTGCCAGAGCCGGGATCTGGTTAAAAGCGAAAACGCCCTGTCCCAGAAGGCCAGGCGATCACACTTTGTTCGCTTTAGTGTGATCGCATTGCACCCCGTGTGAGGTCGCGCGATCGATATCGATCATGGCGGCGCGGCGATCGAGTTTGTCGATCGAGACTCCGTCGGAGCGTGCTCGGAGGCCGTCTCTGCTCGCTTCCTCTTCCTTTGCTTCCGCCTTTTCAGGCGCCGCTTCAAGGCGCGGCGTGCCTCTGCAGCAGCCCCTTCGCTGACCTCGCCGGCAGGCTGCCCATCGAGGTCGATGCGAGATGCACGGTCTCGGACCGCTCGAAGGTAGGCGTCTCGTCGGACCCAGATCCGGAGTGCTTTGCAGAGCTGGGTGATCGATGTGCTCTCAAGCAGTGCGGGACTGGCGTCGCGGATGACCTTGTGAATCCCAAGCTGTAGCGGTGCGGGCGGAGTCGTGAAGGCCTTCGGGTAGGCCTCTTGGAGAGCCTGCAGGATCTGTTCGACCGAGAGCTTTTGGCCTGGGCTGGGGCCACTTGTCATGGGGGGAGTCTACCGACTTTCTCGCCATGCCTATCCAGGATGCGTATCGGGGACAGTTCGGCCTGTCTTCTCTGGTAGCTGCGACGGCCCTGGTTGTCATTTCCTGCAGGTATCCATGTCGCCCGCGCCTAGGCGCGCTGTGGTGAGCTGGTCGTCGGTCAGATAGAAGTCGACATCGTCGATGCTTCCGCTCATCGGGCTCGTCGACATGGCTGAGACCGAGGGTGTGGCCGACCTCGTGCGCCAGAGCGATGCGGAGCCATGGGGCTCTGGACGATTTGTGGGGAGCAGCTGGTGGCCGTCGCGTATCCGAGATTTCCGGTCTCGTTGACGTACTCCGTGTAGTACAGGGTGATGGCACCCCTGGAGGTCTCGGAGATGACAACCTCCATCCCGAAAATGTCCTCGACGAGGTTGAGAGTCTCTTCGTTTGGAAGCGGGTGTTCCGGCCAGGCAAAGACTCGAATCGTGTCGCCGAGGCCTCGTTCGGAAGGGCGGGAGTCTTGGCATGCTGCAAGCGAGCAGAGCGCCGTCGCGAGAATTGCCGACGCGAGCAGAGGTAGGCTCCCAGGGGTGTTCATGAGGCGACTGTAGATGTGCCGTTTCAGCAGCGCAGGGTTGTTCTTGAGGCCATAGAGTTGGAGGTTCGCGGATGTGTTGGGATGCGCGCAGGAGGGGGGGGCGACGTCTCAGGGTCCATAGGGCCTGCTCGGACAGCGAGCGGTTACGGCGGAAGCGGAGGCCGATGCCGGTTTATCGCGTCCGACGCCCCAGTCTCAAAGCAGCGACGAGTGAATGAGTGCGAGGTTCAGGGGGCGAATCTCGCCTGCATCGCACTCCACTTCGCAGTCGATGTTTCGGCTGACGACTGCCGTCCATGCCGAGCCTACGAGGCCTTGCTCTCCATGAAGGAGCAGGGTCTCATTGCCGGCTTCTGTGAAGGTCGCCGTTCTGCTCACGCAGCTCGCGCAGTAGACGGGGACCTCTTCCTGGCAGTCTGAGTCCGTGAGGCTGACCGATACAGGCTGAAGCCGTTCGGCCCAGGTCGGAGAGAGGTCGTCGTTGCTCTTGTCCTTGTAGGCAAGGAGGAGCGTGCCGGCATCGTCGCGAAGGACAAGCTCGGAGGCGTTCCCTGTCACGACCTGTGCGATGTGGAAGAGTTCAAGGTTCACAGATGCCGGCAGCATCTGGAAGTTGATGACTTCGCCTTCGACTTCTCGGATGAGAACCTCTGTGCCGTCGGCGCAAGAGAGCTCGACTCGATGAGAAGTTTGGACATCAACGGTGCAGGTCGATTCCACCGTGGCGTCGAACGCACCGTCCTTGAGCGGGGCGACCTCAGTCTCAAGGAAGACGCTCGATGGGGGCGCTGGAAGACAGGTGAAGGGTGCTCCGGTGGAGCCGGAGCCGCCAGAGGTCGTTGCGCTCGCGGTCGACGTCGATGCCGGATCATCGGATGTCGAACTCGAGCCTGTCGTCGAGTTCTCCGTTGGAGTTCCTGTCTCACCGCTCGTCGATGAAGTCGGAGGAGACCCGGTCGTGCCTGTGTCGACTCCGCCGGGGTCGCATGCCAGTCCGGCGACGCCAAGCAGTACGGAAAGGGTGATGCGTGTGTTCAACATGACGGTCCGTCGCAGACGCCAGCGTCGTCTGCCGCGCTTGCCCATCGTTGCCCAAGGGTGGTGCCGAGTCCGAAGAACATCGTGAAATATGCGCTCGTTGCACCCCATGGACCTGCTGCCACGAGGTCGTCGTGAAGCTTGCTGTGGCCGCGAGGGCTACCGGGGTAGTCCGTATCCTCATGATAGCGCCACCACAGGCGAGCCCAGTCCATTTCCGTACCTTCGCTTGGGTCCAAGCTGCTCGGGGAGCAGTCCACGTACTGTCGGAGGGCGTTTCGCCCGACCAGCGCGGAGTTCGGCAGGGGATACTGACCCGGGCAGCCGCCTCCTCCTGGACCGAGGTCCCAGTTGCCCCCATCCACGTACTGAATGAGAGCCTGAGGCGAGGAGGACCCTCCCCCGTGCCAGTTGAAGACGTCTCCTGAGACAAAGTGTGCCCAGCCCTCTGACGCCGCGCAGGAGGAAATCTCGCGGCCTCGCAGTCGGTGCCCGCCTGGAATCGAGTCGTCTACGTCGACGACGTCGCAGTCGTTTTGTCGACCGCCTGCACCGTGTCGCATGTTGGCGTGCCCGTATTCGTGCGCGATGACGAACCTTCTCGTGTGGTCCGTCCCGTCGATGATGACGTTTGGATCGCCGTTGATGGTGCAGGAGCGAGAGCCGGCGCTCTGCGTCGTGTTGCAGTCGCCGGACGCCTTCTCTTTCCAGCCGATGAGGTCCTTGTTCTCGTAGCGCCCCCGAAAGGCCCGCTCGATTGCGAAGGTGAGGACCGTGTAGATCCTGAGGATCGCTTTGCTTGGCAGCACGACCTCATAGGTGAGGAGGCTGGTCCCGATGAACGGCGTTGTGACGGAGAAGGTCTTGAGGGCCCCGTTCTTGTTGTTCACGCGAACGGTGTTGTTGCCCGTGAGCGTGCCGGATTTCGGCCTCACCTTGATGACGTACTGACCGAGGCCGGCGTTGAGCAGGAAACAGCCGTCGTTTGGGTCGGTGAAAAACCAATTCTTCACGACGTTTCCGTTCCGCTCCACGCGGGCACGGATCCCGTACGTGGGAAGGTCTGTGGCAGTCGCCCGGTCTCCAACGGTCCGGTCGACGAAGCCCGTCATGTCTGCGCGAAGGCAGACGCGAAACTCTCCTACTCCGGGCGCTGGTGTGGTTGCCTTGGCGTCTGAGTGGAGCAGAAGGACAACCGCTGCCACGAGAGCTGGGCCCAGGATCTTGATGATGTCTTTGAGCGTCACTTTCTCACTCCGGCTTCGGGGAGGTTCCAGGAGGAAGGGTGCGGACCCGAGCCACGCTCACGTGGTCTGCTTGGGGGGCGCCATCTTTGGCGTTGGGAACGAGGTCGCGGAAGTCGCCGCCTGCGAACGTGTCTTCGTAGACATCTTCGTCGTAGAGGAGGAAGCCTCCATCTGCGGGGTGAACATAAACAGGGTCGAGGGTGCTCGTTCGGGTGTGTCCGTTGCGGGTGACGTGGAGCTTGACCTCCAGCATCGCAGCAAACTGCAGTTCATCGCCGACTCCGAGGGAGCTGAGCGAGACTGGCACTGAAAACGAGGCGCCGGGTTGCAACGGCTCTGGCTTTGTTGAGAACTCGAAGATCTTTCCGTCTGCATCAGCGCGAACGTCGACGGTGACATCGGCCAGCACATCGCTTGAGATTTCAAGCGATGGTTTTTTTGAGATTTCTTGGACGGAGACAGTGTCGAGCCCGGCCCAGTGGGCTTCGACGCCGAGTGGTGGCGCTGGAGGGTCAATCGCGATGATGTCGTTCTGCGGAGCTTCTTCCAACGCTGCATCGCGCTGTGACAGAGGCTCGTCATCTGGGACACCGTCGCACGCGAGGAGGCTAGCGGAGATGAAGAGCGCAATCGCCCCTAAGTTGAAATGGGAAAAATCAGTCGGCATGTCTGAAAGACCGGGTCCTGCGGTGGAATCCAAGCGCCAGGATTCGAGCGGAACCACGGGGCGCCTTGCTGGTAGTGGAGTTGCTGTGCGTGTTGATCAAAAAAATAAGGTCACGAGGTCTGAGGCTGAGTCCCGTAGTGCTCGCGGGCCTGCTCGGACAGCTCGCGTGCGTGCGTCTCAGCCTCTTCCGCGGCGACTTGGGCCTCGAGGATGGCGTCGTCGTTGGCGCCCTCTTCCCGCAGCGTATCGACGCGCGCCCGGGCGCGTCGTGCGGCGGCAGCAGCCTCAAAGACGCGGTCGGCCAAGCTCGGCTCCGACGCAGACAGCGTCTGCGCGCTGGTCTGTTGCGTGGCCGTCTTGAGGGCCGGAGCGCAACGCGCCTGAATCCGTCCGAGTGCGGCCGCGGTCGCTGCGTGGGTTGGGGCGTAGCTGTTGCCGCACAGGTGCACGAGCATCAGCTCGACGTCGTCGAGCCGTTGTTGAAGCTGGGTCTGTTCATCCATGGTCATCGTCTTCGGTTGAAGTGGCGGTTTGGGGAGGGAACAAGCCTTCGGTTGCGTGGATCCGCATCTGGGCCGCTTCGATGCGCTCGAAGGACGCGCGTACGGACGCGGCGACAGAGAGATCGGGCTCGGACTCGAAGATGGCTCGCAGCTCCTGGCGCAGGGCGTTGAAGACGAGCCGATCTCCGGGCGTGACGTCGGCATCCTCCTGCGGGGGCGCGGCCATCTCGACGGCTTCAGCAAGCAGCTCGGTGTGGACGGCCATGATCTCGAGCATGCGACCGCTGTGGCGCGTGAGCGGCTGCAGCGTCTTGACGGCCTCGAAGAGGTAGGACGACGCGGCGCGCAGGCGGAGCCACTGGGATTGCTCGTCGGCGTTGCGGAAGGAGGGCATGGGGGCACAGTCTCCCCCGTCGCGGAGGTCGAGCGTCAGTGGCAGGAGCCTCGTCGCCAGCGCAGCGTGCTGGACTCGACGACCAGCTCGCCGGTGGCCGCGTTGCCCCGGCTCAGCGCGAGGCCGTCGGGGTCGAGGGTGGTCACGAGGCCGCGGGGACGGTGGATCTGGGGGCGACGCCGACGGTTGCCGACGATGGTCTTGAGGCGCACGCCGCCCTCGTCGACCGCCGGTGTCCAAGCGTTGCGCAGAAAGAGTCATCGGGGGTTCAGCGCAGCGCGAGCCAGGCAACCCCGCCGACGGCGGCCAGGGCCGCGCCGCCGGCGAGAAGCGGTTTGAGGGTGCGGCGGTCGTCGCCGTCGCCGTCGTCGTCCACGCGAGCAATGGGGCGGCGGGAGCGTCGACGTGGCCGGCGCTCGGGAACGTCGTCCTCGAATCGCTCGTTCTCGACGTCCGCATCTGAAAAATCCTCGTCGTCGTAGGGCGCGGGGTCGTAGCGGTCTTCAACGTCGTCTTGGTTCTCGTCTTCGACGCCGTGGTCGAAGTCGTCGGCCGCATCGCCGGCAACCCACCAAAGCACGTCGTTTTGGTCGAGCTGAGGGCCGAGGCCCCAGTCTCCGGGAGTCGGGCGTTCGTCGACGAGGCTCTGCGGGTACCCGATCCTTCGCAGCCGAGCCCGCATGCGGTCCCGGCGAGCGTCCCAGGAGGCGGTGCGCCGCGGGCTGCCGGTCGCCCAGGCTTGGTCGACGTCGGCCCAGGTCGTCGCGCCGTTGCGCATGGCCGAGGCGGTCAGCCGCGCCGCGGCGACGCTGGCGACGTACGGGTTGAGCAGGATGTCCGGATGCGCGAGGGGGTCCCAGCGCTGCAGGTGGTAGGCCGGCATCATGCCGAACAGGCCCTTGCCGTGGTTCCACAGCGTGACGTCGTCGTACCAAGGGTTGCCGGCGAAGAGCCGGACGTTGCGACGCCACGCGGCCAAAGAACCATCGGCGTCTTCGCGCATGCGGTGGCGAATGGCGTGATTGAGTCCGGACTCGCGCCCGGCGATGGCCCGCAGGAACCGGCCGTCTCCTCCTTTGGCCGCGAGGACGTCGAGGATGACCTGCGCGTTGGCGGCTCGGGTTTGGGCATCGATCATGCGTCCTCGTGGCCTTGCATGAGGGCGAGACGTGGCCGCTGGCGCGGCCTGCCTTGGGTGACGCGGACCTCGGGGGCGGCCAAGGCTTCGGGCTCTTCATCGAAGGGCGGGCGGTCGACGATGGAGCGCAGTGGCAGGCCGGCCGAGGTGGCGAGGCTTTGAAGTGCCCCCTCCCCCAGCAGGTCAAAGAAGTCGGACTGCACGGCGACGAGGCGACCGACGACCCGAAAGTCCGGCATGGGGATGGTCTCGGGCAGGTGCAGGCGTGCGATGGCCTCGGCGCGCTCGCGGGTCGTTTCAAAGACGAGGGTGAGCATGGGTCAGTCCTTCGTAGGTCGGGGGCTAGCGGGTCGCGGCATAGAGGCCGCCGCCGAGCAGCGCGAGGACGCCGGCGGCCCCCCACAGCGCGGTCTTGCTGTCGTGGTCGTCGTGGTCGCCGTCGTTGAGCTCGCGGTCGTCGTCTGGCTGGTCCCCGTCGATGTCGTCGCCATCATCGAGGCCCATGGTGTCGCGCAGCTCGTCCAAGAAGGCGGTGTCGTGGTCGGGGTCGTCTTGGAGGTCGAGGGCTTCTTCGACGACCAGCGGCGTCGCGAACTCGGGCGTGAAGAACCGGTACGGCGAGAGGCTCTCCAACAGCGGTGCGAGCGACTCGGGCATCGGGTCGCCCGGGCTGAGCGAGGCCAGCGTTTGGATGTGTTCGTCGAGGCGGTCGTCGAGACCTTCGAGGGTGTCGAGCAACTGCGCTTTGACGGAGGCGTCTGCGTGCGCGCGCACCAGCGGTCGCGCGCGGTGAATGGCGCCGCGGGTGGCCGAGATCAGCAGCAGCAAGGAACGAGCGGTTCGCCCCTGTGCCGGATAGAGGCTTCGGACTTCGGCGATGAAGACGGGCAGGTCGTAGTGCTTCATGGGTGGGTTCCTTTAGAGACGAGGTCCGTACAGCCGAAGCGCCACCATGCCGCCGACGCCGAGCACAACGCCGGTGCCCAGGACCCACGGCCAGACCGAACCGCCGGCCGCGTCGTGGGCAAGGTCGCCGGCGTCGTCGATGGCTTCGGCAGCCGCGTCGGCAGCAGCCTTGGCAGCACCGGCCGCAGCACGCTTCAGTGCGGCGGCAGCCTCTTGAACGTACCGAAGGAAGGCTTTGGTTTGGAAGGCGCCGAACGACTGGAGTTCCCCGGCCTGGTTGTCGAGGGTGAACGGGGTGGCAAAGTCGGGGGTGAAGTGCCGCAGCGACGTCGGCGTGTCCTTGGGCCAGACGAGGTTGCGCAGCAGTGGCGCGACGGCGTCCGGCGGCGGGCTCGAGGGAGCAACGGCCGCGAGGGCCTCGGCGTAGCCGTCGAGGCGCACGTTGAGCCTGGCCAGCGCGCGCAGCAGCGTGGCCCGCTGGCGCTCGGGCTCGTCTCCCCACAGGGAAGACGTTTGCAGGCCGGCGATGTGCTGCCGCGAGCGATGGGCCGCCTGCCGGGTGGCTTCGACGAGGACCAAAGCTTCGCGCGCCGTCGTTGGTCGGCCTTGCGCAAACGAAGCTCGTGTCCGTCGGATGACCGCGGCGACGTCGTGCTTCACACGCACGTCTCCAGGTCTTGGACCGGGTGCGGCGTGAGACCGTCGTACTCGGGTTCACCGAGCACGTCGAGTACAGCCCCGACTTCGCCGATGTCGATGGCGCCGATGAGACGGTCGAGTTCGGCCTCCGAGGCAAACGACACGCCGCGGTCTCGCAGACGCTCGTCGTAGTCCGGCATGCGGCCAGCGCCGGAGCCGGCTCCGCGGTTGAGCAGGGGGTCCTCGAAGCGGTCGTCGTCGTACAGGCCCGGCGGAGGCGGCGGCCGGCGGCCTCCCCTTCCCCGTCGCTCGTCCCAGGCGCGCTGATATCCGTGGGCCAAGCGGCGGCCCTCGTCTCGCACGAGGTTGCGGGCCAAGCTGGCCTGGCCGTCGGTGGTGCGGTCGACGACACCCGACCATCCGCCCTTGCGCAGGCGGTCGGCCCGACGATTCCACCGCGCCCGCAGGACAGCCTCGGAGGCATCGGGCGGGATGCCCAGCAGCATGAGGGCCTTGGCGGCAATCGACGCCGCAGCCTTGCCCGGCGCCTCCTTGAGGATGTGGGCGTAGCTGCGGCGCAGCTTGGTCAGCACCCGGTTTTCGGCGATGCGCGCCGAGAGTTTGTTGATCGCTTTGCGAAGCACCCGCCTGCGACGTCGGCCGACCTCGACCGCGCCGGCCCCGACTTCGGCGATGACGTGCTGGCACAACGCCCACAGGGCGTGCTCCTTGCTATCGCCTGCGTCCTCGCCCGAGACGATGGCCCCGCGCAGCATGGGCTCGGCATCCTTGAGGTAGACGCGCAGCGCCTTGCGGGCTTTGAGCCGTCGGTGTCGCTGAGGCGCGTTGGCC
>JBCCQM010000296.1:0-8594 GCA_039024335.1 Myxococcota bacterium | reverse complement strand
GAGCACGTCCTCGGCCTGGAACCACATCAAGAAGCGGCGCTGCACCTGCAGCAGCTGGGACGCGACCGCCCGAAGCAGCTCGTCCATCAGGTCGCCTGCCCGCTCGGGGCTCGAGGATGGCCGCAGCGCCGGGAGCTGACGATCCAGCGGATACTCGGCGACCGCGACGGTTCCATCGGGAGAGAAGGTCACCACGTCGCTCATGGCTTTGAACAGCTCGCGCGCCCCGTCGTTGGTCGCCAGGAACTCGCTCCGAAACGCCTGCACGTCGCGCTCGAGGGCGGCTGCAGACAAACGCCGCATCAGCAAGCCACCGACGCCCTTGCCCTGCGCCGCGTCCACCACCGCAATGGCCGGCTCTGCCACGCGCTCGTCCTCGGGCAGCCGAATGAAGCGCGCCACGCCGACGCCCTCCCCTTCGGCTCCGTCGGCGTCCAGCCGCACGGCTCCGATCGCAAAGTGCGACCACTGGTCGAGCTCGGTCAAATACGACAGCTCGGCCTCGGTGAGGCGTGGCTTCGGGGAGAAGAATCGCAGGTACTGGGACTGCGGTGAGAGCCTGCGCAGGCCCTCCTGGAGCCGCTCACGGTCCTCGGGGCGGATCAAGCGCAGGCGCACCGTGAGGTCGTCGCCCAGCTGGACGTCCTCTTGGTAGTCGGCATCGAAGGTGAGCGCGCGCGCCATGGCCCGTATCGTTGGCATACGGCGCGTCGGCACGCTCGGCAAGGCGCGGCCCTGCACGGTCGGGCTGTGTAACATCAGCACGATGGCCGGGGTGCCCCTCACCGAAGCGCAAGCGCGCAAGCTCAACGCCAACCACGCGCACCGCCTGCGCAGCTGCGTGCCGTGGAGTTCGGCCATGAAGTGGACGCCCGAGCTCAACCTGCAGGCCGGCACCTACAAGGTGCTCAAGCTGTGGCCGGGCATCGTTGCATCGGATGCACCCGTCCACGCGCTGGAGCCCGGGCAGTTCGTCGACTCTCCGACCCAGCGCTTCCGCTACTGCGTCCGCCTGCAGCGTCGCGGGCGGCCGCTGCTGACGTGGTGGGGCAACCAGGTCGGCACCGTCGTGTTCGACGGCGACGTCATCATCCCCGCGCTCTATCAGGCGCGCGAAGATGGGCCCGAGGGCGCGCCCCCGTGGAACGACGCTCCGTGGATGTCGCTCACCCCCGCGGAGCTCATGACGCTGCGCCCGGGCACGCGCATGGCCACGGGGCACACCATCATCGCGGGCCTCGGACTTGGTCATCAGCTCATCGAGGTGTGCAAGCGACTCCCGGTCAAACGCGTCACCGTGGTCGAGCAGGACCAAGAGCTGGTCGATTGGATCATGCCGGCGATCAAGCCGCACCTGCGCAAGCGCGTCGACGTGGTCGTGGGCGATGCGTACGAAGAGATCCCTCGGCTCAAGGGCGACGTCGCGCTGATCGACATCTTCCCCGGCTACGGTGACGGCTTCCGCCGCGTCGAGGAGATGCGACGCGCGAGCCCGGGCATCAAGAAGTTCTGGGGCTGGGGCACGTCGGAGATGACCGGCCTCAAGCAGGGGCGCTGAGGGCAGCTCAAAAGAGCGAGGTCTGGGCTCGCTCCGGAGCGCGCTCTGCCGGGAACGGGGGCATCGCGGGCAGCTCGATGCGCGCGGCGAGTCGCTCGTGAAACAGCCGCGTCAGCCGCGGCGCGTAGAAGTCGTTGGGGCAGTGCATGAAGACGTACGGCGAGCGGCCCTGACGAAGCCACGCGGCGACCCGGGAGACCCAGGCGTCGATGCGTCGCTGCGCTCGCTGGGGGTCGGGCGGCACGATCAACCGCAGCAGCGGTGTCTTGCCCTCCACGACCGTCGGGATCGGCAGGTTGGGCTTCTTGCCGCGTGCGACCCGAAGGTCGTCGTCGACGGGCATGTCGGCGAAGATCGCCTTGGCGTCCAGCACCACGCGGTCGACGTGGGCCTCGACCAGCAACCGCGCCAGCCGACGCTCCGCGGGCGTCTCACCGAAGAACGCCGGGTGCCGAACCTCGAGCGCGAATGAGACGTCGCGCGTCAGCCCCTCGAGAAAGTCGATGAGAGCCGGAAATCGTGGGGGCCCGAACGTGGGCGGCAGCTGAATCATCACCGGGCCCAACCGGGGGCCCAGCGGGCGCAGGCGGTCCAAGAACCGCTGGGTCGCGCCGAGCCCCGCCACCAGTCCCCGCTCGTGCGTGATCGTCTTGGGCAGCTTGAAGCAGAAGCGGAACGTCGGCGGCGTGGCGTCGGCCCAGCGCTGCACGATCTCCTCGGGCGGCGTCGCGTAGAACGTCGTGTTCCCCTCCACGGCGTCGAAGACCTCGGCGTAGCGTCGCAAGAAATCGGTGGGCTTGGTCCCGGGCGCCAGCAGCTCGCCCACCCAGTCCTTGCGGCCCCAGATCGGGCACCCCAGCCGTACGCACGGCTTCACCATCGGCATGACCATCCCACGCCTGCAGTCGCGTTACCATCGAGCGATGGCGCTGAGCCTGGAGAGTCAGTGGACGTTGGTGGCGTGCGGCGTGATGGCCCATGCCGATGGTGTGCTCGACGGCGAGGAATGCGATCGCCTGCTGTCGATGGTCGAGGACGAAGCCGACGGCGAGGAGTACAGCGCCTGGCTGGCGACGATCTCCGACAGCGCGCGACTCGAGGAGATGCTGCGGCAGCTGCCCGAGCCCCCCGCAGAGGCGCACCGCGAGATCTTGGAGAATGCGTGGACCATCGCGGTCGTCGACGGTGAACGCAGCGACTCCGAAGCCACCGCGCTCGAGCGCATCGCCACGCGCCTGGGCGTGGAGTCGGTGCAGCTCGAGTTCTGGCGCGAGGCGTGGACGACCCAGCAGCACGATCTCGCCGAGGTTGTGGTCGCCGCCGCGTGCGTCGTGCTGGCCGGCGACGCGCCGGTGCCCTCCGAGGACCGCGCCCACATTCGCGAACTCGCCTACCGGCTGCCCACGGCCGAGGACCACCGCGAGGAGCTCGTCGCATCGACGGCGATCCCCCACGACTCCGAAGCCGTCGCACGTTCGCTGCGCGGGATCCCCAAGCGGCGTCGGCAGTGGCTGATCAAGGTGCTCGCCGACCTGCCGGGACGGACCTCGCGTCGCGAGGACGCGCTCGTTCGACTGCGCAGCCTCGGGACGGATGCGGGCCTCTCCGCGGCAATTTTGACTTCGCTGCTCGGCGCGTAGTCGCGCACGCGGATCCCGCGCAACTCGCAAATGCCCCACGGCCGGAACGGACAACCGGTGCGCACGGGTACGTTTGCGGCACTTCTGCGCGTCTTGGGAACCTCTCCTTGCGCACAAGGTCGGACGATGTAGGTAAACACCGACAGCGGGAGCGACGGCCATGAACTGCGGGAACGTTCAGCACAGCATTGCACCGATTCTTCTACTGCTCGGCCTGAGCAGCGCCTGCAACGAGGGCGTCGAGGCCCGGCGGGAGTCCGGGGCCATCAGCGCCACGTCGGCCAGCGCCACCGAGGGTGCGTCGGACGGCGAGACCGATGGAGACACCTTCGACTCCGACGCCGACTCGATGGGCAGCACGGGCGGCGACACGTTCGAGTCCGACGGCAAGACCGGCGGCAGCTCGGGCGAAGACGACGGCGGCGACGACGAGACCGGCGAAGAGGTCGAAGAAGACTCCGGCTCGCAGTGCGAGCAGGCCGAGTTCTCGTTCACCTTCGAGCCCGAGACGCCCAACGTCATGCTCGTCCTCGACAAGTCGCGAAGCATGTCGCAGCTGTGGGACCACGACGGCAACGGCGCCACGCCGACCATCTCCCGCTACAACAGCCTGCACAACGTGGTCGACTATCTCGTCAGCGAGTTCTCCGACGAGATCAACTTCGGCGCGCAGCTCTTCCCCTCGGCGACGGCCTACCTCGACGAGCCTACGAACGACTACTCCTGCCTCGTCGAGGCCACGCCCGAGGTGGAGCTGGGCCACAACAACGCCGGCGACATCCTTGCCGTGATGCCCCCTGCCGGCGACTTCAGCTTCTCCGGCGGCACTCCGGCGGTGGCGGGCCTGACCTCGGCGATCGACCACCTCAACGACGTCGCACCCGATGGCAACCGAGCGGTCATCTTCATCACCGACGGCGCGGCCAACTGCAGCCCCGATGAAGCGCCCGAGGACACGCTGTTCGTCTACGACGACGTCGTCCCCGAGGTCATCCAGACCGCCAGCGCCAACGACGGCATCCCCGTGTACGTGGTGGGCATCAACATCCTCGACGAAATGGGGACCAAGCCGGCCGTGAACCCGTTCGACGCGATCACGGACGCCGCCGACGCTGGTGGATCCCCTGCACCGGGCGCGCAGCCCTTCTACAACGCGTTCAACGAGATCGAGCTCTCCGACGCCCTCGAAGAGGTCATCTCCGACATCGAGTGCACGGTGACCCTGGAGAACGAGCCCATCCACCCGGAGAACGTCGGCGTAACGGTCGACCTGCAGGGCTACGACCAGGTCGCCGACTGCGAGACGCAGAGCGGCTGGACCTACCCCAGCGAAGAGGGTCCGTTCAACAGCATCCTGCTGTGCGGCACCGCCTGCGACGCCATCCAGAACGGCGGGCTGGTCGAGGTCGAGTATCTCTGTCCCGGCTGATCGAGACGGGACTCAGCTCGGGCGCGCCTTCGGGTAGCGCGCGAAGAACCGCTCCAACGCTTCGGGCGGCGCCGCGAGATACACGGCGTCGCCTGCTTCGATCCGGAAGTCGTCGGGAAAATCGACCGTGATCTCATCGCCGCGGCGCACCGCCACGATTGCGCATCCGGTCTCTGCACCGACCTGGGCCTCGAACGGGCTTCGGCCCTGCAAGCCGCCGCTTGCGACCTCATGCAGCTTCACGCGGGCATCGAGGCTGATCCACGCGTCGCCGAGCATCTGCTGGGCGAGCAGCTCGGCGGCGACCTGTCCGAGCGAGAGCGCGAAGTCGGCCCCCGCTCGATGCAGCCGAGCGACGCTCTGCATTCGGTCCACGCGCGCCACGATCGGGACGTCGGGCGCGTAATCCCGGACCACCGACGCCGCGAACAGCGTCGTGCTGTCGTTGCCCAGCGCCAACACGACGCAGCGTGCGTCCCGGGCTCCGGCCGCCGCGAGCACGCCCTGCTCCAAGACGTCTCCCACCGCGTCGATGCCCTCACCGGGCTCCCGGTCGAGCACGACGACGTCTTCGTCGGCGTCGCGCAGCAGCTCGGCGACCTTGCTGCCGACTTCACCGCCGCCGCACACCAAGAACGGGCCCTCCCCGCGCAGGGGGGTCGCAAGCTTGCCGAGCTTCTCCACCGCCGCGTCGCTGCCAACGGCGACCAAAATCGTCCCAGCCGTGATGCGCTCGTGCGCGTCGAGATACGGGGTGAAGCTGCCATCGGACCAGCGACCGACGACGGTGGCCCCGGTCCGCGAACGGAGGTTGGACTCGGCGAGCGTGGTGCCGTCGAGTTCGCTGCCCGCCGCGACGCGCAGCTCCGTGGTGTTGAGGTGGCCCCGCACGTGCCCCATGCCGACCAGCCGCGGCCGGACGCGATCCCGAGCCAGGGACGCCATGGCGGCCGCCAAGATGTGCAGGGGCGTGTACACGGCGGTGGCCCCCGCGAGCATCATCGGACGGCGATGCAGCGGGCGGTCGGCCAGCGCCAGCAGGTCGCCCTCGTAGCCGAGCTGCCGGGCGCTGAGCACCATCGCGGCGTTCTCTTGGTCCGAGCCGGCGAGCACCACGGCGCGCGCCCGCTCGAACAGGGTGCCTTCGAGCTCGTCCTCGTCCGGAACGAACACGACCGTTCGGCCGCGGTCGAGCACCCGCCGCGCCACCGTTTCGTCGGTCTCCAAGACGACCGTCTTCACGTCGGCGCGCTCGAGCTCCTCGAGTAGCGGCACCACGGCGGGGCCGTACCGAAACACCAGCACGAAGTCCCGCAGCTTCGGGACGTCGCGCGGCAGCTTGCCCTCGAACCGCTCCTCGAAGAACGGCACGACCACGAGCGTGAACACCACGAACGTCAGCGCAAGCCCGACGAACTGGGTGACCACGACGAACGCGATCATCAGGGGATGCTCCCAGTGGTCGTCGCTGCCGTAGCCGGTGGTGGTGAGCGTCTCGGCGGCCCACTGCACGGCCTCGCCCAGCGTGCGCGTCTCGCCTTCGAGCCGCCCCATCGCCACGACGTAGGTCGAAGCCAGGATCAGCAGCAGCAGCGGCGCAACGAGCAGCAGCGCCAGCAGTCGAGATCGGGAGGTCCGCATGCGGTCAGACGCCGCAGGCGGTGGGCACGTCCGGCAGTCGCGAGGCCGCGAAGCCGATCCTGAGGTCGAGCGCGGGCTCGCCAAGCGCGTCGCTGCAGTTCGGCGACGGGTTCACCCCACCGAGCAGCACGTTGAGTGGGTTGCCGCCCACCGGACAACCCGCGCACGCGCCGTCGGTCTGGAGGTCATCGGGACCCTCGCCCGCGCACTCGCCCAAGCACGAGCACAGCTGCGTCGCCTCGGACTCGAGCAGGCACCCGTTGAGGGTGCCCCAGACGCGGGTCTCCTCGGGGTTGGTCGACACCTCTGCCTGCACCGCACGAATCGGCACCGCGTCGGGCGTGGCGGCGTCGGGCGTGCAGTTGAACGTGGTGGTGTCGTCGTCTTCGGCGTAGATGTAGACGACTCGCTCGCCGCCCAAATCCATCGTGTACGTGTTTCCGTTGCTTCCCGTCGACGGCACGCTGCATTCGCCCACGGCGTCGGCGGGGCCCCAGCGCACGTCGTCGGTGGCGAAGTCCACGTCGATGAGGTCGCTGATCGTGTCGGGCTGCGTACACATCCCGGCCGCCTCGGGGCCCACGCCCGACCGGATGCCCAGCACGGCACCGCCCGCGTCGTCGCGCGAGGCCACCTCGAGCAGGATGTTGAGCTTGAAGTTGGCGATGTCCGCTCCCCACGTGTTTTCCAACACCTGGGCCTGAAACGCAGTGCCGTCCGCATCGCCCACCCCCTGGATGTCGATGCAGTCGAACCGATAGGTCGCGGGAAGCTCGACCATGTCCCCCGAGCCGGAACCTGCCTCGGTCTCCACCCCGGTGGTCGCGACGGTCGTCGGCTCCACGGTCGTTGGACCCGCCGACGTCGACGAAGTTGCCGACGGGGGATCGGGCAGGACGTTCGGCTCGTTCCCTTCGCCGTTGGTACACGCCAGGGACACGCAGGCCAGGCCTGCCGTCAGGATGCTGCGGCCACCCATCGCAGGCACAGCCTAACACGCTCGCGCGACATGAACGCAGCCCAGCGTGTTAGCGTCCTCCACGATGTCGCCGTCTCGGACTGGTCTCAGCATCGCGTTCGGCTTGGCTGCAGCCCTCACTTCCGGCACGGCCTTCGCCGGCGGATTCGAGGTCCCCGACATGGGGGGCCGCGCGATCGGTCGCGGGGCAGCGTACGTGGTCGGCGTCCAGGACGGCACGGCCATCCACTACAACCCCGCGGCGCTCGCCAAGATACGCGGCACGACGGTGATGTATCACCACGGGTTGATGTTCCACGACACCCGCTTCCAGCGCTCGACGCTGAGCGAAGCGTGGGGTCCGGACGCGGGCACGCAGTTCGGCGAGGCCCGCAGCAGCACGCGCCTGTTCCCGATCCTGGGCGCGCTCGCCGTCACCACGGACTTCGGCCTGGACAACTGGACCTTCGCCGCGGGCGTGTACGGCCCCAACGGGGTCGGGTCGCAGAGCTTCGACAACTACGGCCCGCAGTCGTTCATGATGACCGACCTCGACGTCCTGCTGGCGTACTACACGCTGGGCGCGGCGTGGAAGTGGAAGGACGTCTTCGGCATCGGCGCCGTCGTTCAATATGCCGACCTCATCCAGCTCGACTACGGCGTGGTCGCCGACTCGTCCCTCACGCCCGGGCTCAGCCCCGTCCCCAGCGACGAGAGCACCCAACTCGAGACGACGATCGAGCTGAGCGACCGCACCGGCGCGACCGCGCAGATCGGCCTGTGGTACCGCCCCTGGCAACGCGTCGAGTTCGGGTTCAGCAGCCGCTTCGTGCCGGTGTACTTCAAGCCCAAAGGCGGCGTGTCGGTCGACAAGTCGACCCTGGTCACCGAGGAGATCACCGTCGACATGGACCTGACCCTGCCCGCGATCGTCCGCGGCGGGGTCCGGTACATCCACGACACCGGCGACCGCGAGTGGTTCGACATCGAGCTCGACGCCGTCTACGAGTCGTGGTCGCTGCTCAAGAGCTTCGAGCTCGACGTGCAGGGCCAGATCAACGGCCAAGAGCTGCAAGAGCTGACCCTGCCGAAGAACTGGAAGGACACGGTCTCGGTTCGCCTCGGCGGCGACGTTCACCCACTTCCGCCCTACCTGACGCTGCGGACGGGCGCCTTCTTCGAGACGGCGGCGGTGCCCGAGAACTTCTCGCACATCGACTTCCCGAGCTTCCGGCGCGTCGGCGTGGGCGCAGGCTTCACCGCGGGAGCCAAGGGCGCGTACCTCACCGTCGGCTACATGCACGTCTTCCAGGAGAAGCGAACGGTCAGCGAGGAGTTCGGCAAGATCTTCCAGCAGCGACCGCTGCG
>JBCCQM010000295.1:0-8600 GCA_039024335.1 Myxococcota bacterium | reverse complement strand
TCCCGCTCGAATGCATTGCCCCCGACAGCCCACACTTCGTTCGGGCCGAACACGTAGACGCCCCACAGCGGCACGTCGATGCCGGTTTCGGAGACTTGCCACGCGCTGCCGTCGAACCGAAGCGCAGCGCCTGCGTTTCCGACCGCCCAGACCTCGTCTCCCGCACCGTGAACCCAGTTGAGTAGTGGCGTCCCGTCGGGCACGGAGGCGGCCGACCACCCCTCGGCGTTGCGACGGTAGATCGCACCCGCCCCGGGGTCGGTCACGGTGGCGACCTGCCCTCCGACGGCCCAGACCTGGTCGGGTGCCGGGCCCCACACGCTGAGGAAGGCGCCCACGGTCGCGTCGGCCTCGACCGCCACCTCCCACGGACCTTCGGGCGCGGGCGTACCGGCAGGTTCGGGGTCCTTGTCACACCCGGCGCCGAGCAGCGCACTGAACAATACCCCCGAGATCGCGGCCTTGAGCAGTCGACTCACCGGATGACCGTAACATCGGACCTAGGGGGCAGCCAGGGGTCGAGGCACCTGCGACAGGCGTGTCACGGTCCTCTGTTCAAGGTTTTCGTTCAGGGTCGGGACACCGATTCGTGACGTTGGCACGACCGAGAACGCAGGTCGTTCGATGGGTCCTCAATCGTGCATCGGCGCACCATGGTTCACACCCTGACATTGGCGTCACCCATCGGCGCCATCATCCGCATCTGCCGCACTCTCGAACCGCGGCATTCCGGTGGTGACGAATGTCTTTCGAGGACACGTGGGCGAGTGAGGGACAGTGCTAGCCCGAAGCATGGCCGACGTTCGACTCGCCACGCAGAGCGACGCATCAACGCTCGCGCTGCTGAATCGCCACGTCCACGACGTTCACGTCCACGCCGAACCGCACCGCTACGCCAGCCCCCAAGCGGACGTGCTCATCACCCGGTTCACGGAGTGGCTCGGCGATTCGTCGACTCGGATCCTCATCGCCGAACACGATGGCGCTCCCGTCGGCTACGTCGTCGTGGTCGCCATGGAACTCGCGGCCAGCCCGTTCGCGCAGGCACGGCGCTACGCGCTGGTGGACCAAATCGCCGTCGACTCGAAGGCGAGGCGAATGGGCGTGGGCCGGGCGCTCATGGACGCAGCCTCGGCAGCCGCGCGGACCCTTGGGACGGTGGAGATCCAGCTCGACGTTCGTGCATTCAACGCGGGCGCGCGGCAGTTCTACGAGGCGCTCGGCTACGCGTCCGTCAGCCACCGCCTCGCAAAGCCGCTGTGAGCTACTTCGTCGCGAACTGCTTCTTGTACTCGATGTCGCGGTGCGCGTTCTGGTCGAAGATCACCAGGTCCATCGTCCACGAGCCAGGGCCGGGCACTTCGACGTAGCCCCGCACGGATCCCCGCGGGATGCCCATCGCGTCTTCGTCGAACTTGGTGTCGAACTCGATGGGCTCGTGGAACACCTCGTTGCCGTCGGCGTCGAGTACGATCTTTTCGATGGTGAGGTGGTGCTCGCCGAGCAGCGCTTCGATGCCACCCACGACAATCTCGTACTCGACGCGCTTGCCCGCCACGGGCGCGTCTTTGGGGAGCGCGTTGCCATCGGCGTCGAGCAGCGCGAAGTCGTAGACCTTGAACTCGCGCCACGGCTCGGCGAGCACGCCTCGCTCGGCCTCCTGGTACCCCTTGCCGCCGAAGACGAACCCGATCAGCTTGCCGCCCTCATCGATCGAAACCTCGAGCTCGACCTTGCTGCCCTTGTCGCACTGCAGCGCGTACCACTTCTGACCACCGCCGTAGTTGTCGTCGGATTTGGTGACGGTCTGCTCCTGAACGGGGCCGAGCCACTGCACGATGGAGGACAGATCGTCGAACTCGGCGCGGCTGAGGTCGTGCGTGAGCGGGTCGACCGTCTGTGCCCGCAGGCCGTCGTAATCACCCGACTGCAGCGACGACATGAGCGTCGCCGTAGCTTTGTCGACCGGATCGGAGGGCGCGGCCGCTGGCGCCTTCGTCCCCGCGTCGGCCGGGGCTTTCTCGCAGGCAGCGAGGGACGAGACGAGGGCGACGAGGAGAGCGGTTCGGCGGCGCACGTGCGAAGCATACCGGCTCGCGCGCGCGACCGGATTTTCTCTAGTCGTAGGTTTCCGCGGTACCGATGCGCTCCATCGCCGCCTCCCAGGTGATCTCGGAGGCGAGCGCAGGCTCGTCCCAAAGGCTCAGGGTGCTCCCGCCACGCGACAGCATGGGAAACGCCGCAATCGACTGCTGATGCGCCGTGCTCGAGACGAAGTCCATGAGGGCGCCTTCGTCGGTCCACACGGTGAACGTGCGCAGCGAGCCGCAGGACGCCGAGCCTCCCAGCTGAACCGCGACCATGCCGGGGTTGGTGAACACGGCTTGGCCGTTGCCGGCGTTGAGTTGATCGAGAAGCTCGAAGTCGGCATCGGGGCTGAGCGCCAGGTAGGTCACGCTGACGACATACTCGGTCTGTCCGTCATCGATCAGCGCGCCATCTTCGTCCGCCCCCGGTCCGTACCACCGAGGAGGGCCAGGCATCCCGAGCGGGTCGGCGACGCCAAAGTCCGCTTCGAGCACGTCACGGGCGCAGCCTGCAAACGGGTCTTCGCCGCCGCTGCTCTCGTCCGCGCCATCGCTGGTGCTGGCGTCGGCGCTGGTCGTGTTTTCGGCACCCTCGGATGTGGTCGGGTCGGCGCCGCCGGTGCTCGCCGCAGCTTCGGAGGTGGATCCGTCGGCAGCTGGCGCGTCGTCAGCATCGGCGTCGTCGCCACAGGCAGGTGCGATCACGAGGGTGAGGGCGTAGGCGTATCGTGCGTAGGTTTTCATCATCGAGCTCCTTGGTCGGGGGTCAAGCGCGGTCGATCACTCGCGCGAAGTACAGGTCATCGAAGTCGCGATCGAGGCGACGGGAGTGAAAGTCCGCCTTGTGTCCGTGGACGCGCAGCGTCATCGCAGAGCCGGGCGTCGCGTCGAGGCGGCCGAGCACCACGGCCCAGCTCCCCTCGGCGCCTTCGGGACCCACGCGAACGTAGGTGTAGTGCCCGGCGGACTGCACTTCATGAACCACGCCATCCAACGTCTCCACGTCCGAGGCCGACACGGCCGGCATTGCGCCGGCCGGGGCGCCTGCCGTGGGGGTCGCGTTTGGCTCGGGCGGCGGAGTGGAGCTGCAGGCTGCAGCGAGAAGCAGCGGGACGAGGGAACGTGCAAGGCCGGTCACGTCCTCGAGCCTGACCGCCAACGCGCGCAGCGGCGACGCCCACGAATGACGGGGGGCCTTGCATCGATGGGGGAAGCGCGACGGAAGGCACCGAGACAGGCTTTGGGCAATGGACGCGGCCACCGTTCGATCCGTGCAAGCCCCCCTTGCACCCGTGGAGGGACACCCGCTGCACGAGCCCGGTGTTCGCTACTGTATGGGGGTGCTCAACTGGGACGACCTGAAGGTGTTCTTGTCCGCGTACCGCGAGGGAAGCATCGGACGGGCCGCCGAAGCGCTGGGGGTGAGCGGCTCGACCGTCAGTCGCCGACTCACCGCGCTCGAAGACGCATTGGGACACAGCCTGTTCGTGCGCTCCCCCGACGGGCTCAAGCCCACGGCAGCCGGGATACGCGCTTGGGAAGACGCGCAAGAAGCCGAACGCTCGGTCACGCGCATGCAGGCGGGCGTGGGCGAGCACGACGATCTCCGCGGAACGGTGCGGATCTCGCTGTCCTCCGAGCTTCTCTACAACGTCTTGCTTCCCAAGTGGCCTGGCTTCTCCGCCGCGCATCCGAACATCGCCATCGAGTTCGTCGAAGGGCCGCGGCTCTCCGACCTGGATCGTTGGGAGGCCGACTTGGCGATCCGCTCGGTCCGCCCTGAGTCGGGCGACAACCTGGTGATCACGCGGCTACGGGAATCGGGCAGCGCGCTGTTCGGAAGCCGGAGCTTGCTCGAGGCCCGTGGTGTGGACCCGAGCAGCGCCGAAGCACTCGAGGCTGCTGCCGACAGCAACTGGGACGACTGGCCGTGGGTCGACTGGGCCCCGGAGTTCGACCACCTTCCCTTGGCCCGCGCGCGCGCCCAGCTCATCCCGCGCGCCCGCACCGTGATGCGCCTGACCAGTCTCGAGAGCATCCGACTTGCGGCCTGCTCGGGGATTGGCCTCGCGTTCTTGCCTCGCTACTTCGGGCTACTCAGCCCCACGCTGGTCGAGCTCCCACGTCCGAGCCTCGGGCTGTCCACAGCCATCTATCTCGTCGGACACGCCGCGCTTCGCAACACGGCACGCGTCGACGCCGTTTGGACCTTTTTGGTGTCGCTCCTACGCGGTGACGACGACGCTCAACTCGAGGAGGGTCGAGCCGCGGTACAAGCCGCGTACGGCGTGACCTTTGACACCGAACGCTGAACCGAAACGGCCGCATTCCGGCGCGTAGACCCAATCAGCGGGGGTCTCGGCGGTTCGTGACGAGGCATCCGAGGCGGCGTGGTGGGTCGTACCTCGGGCTGCTAGGCTGCCCGGCCATGCAGAAGACGTCTGTCGTCCGCATCTTCGCTACCACGCAAGAGTCCGACTACGAGAGCCCCTGGCAGGCCGCGCGCCCGTCGAGTGGAACCGGCTCCGGCGTCGTGGTTGCGCCGGGACAGATTCTCACGGGGGCCCACGTCATCGCCGACGCGACGTTCATTCAGGTGCAGACCAGCACCCACCCCGACAAGTTCATCGCGACCTTGGCCGCGGTTTGCCACGACTCGGACCTCGCGCTGCTTCAGGTCGAAGATCCGCTCTTTCATGAGGAGACCGACGTCGCCGAGCTGGGCGACGAGCTGCCCGAGCTGCAGGACAAGGTGTCCGTCGTCGGGTTCCCGGTGGGCGGCGAAGAGCTCTCCGTCACCGAGGGCGTGGTCAGCCGCATCGAGCTGCAGCGCTACGCACACTCCGACCGCTGGCTGCTCGCCGTGACCGTGGATGCCGCGATCAACAACGGCAACTCCGGCGGCCCGGTCTTCCTCGATGGTGGCGTTGTCGGCATTGCATTCCAGAGCCTCGACGACGCCGAGAACATCGGCGAGATGGTCCCGACGCCACTGATCGAGCGCTTCCTTGAGGGCGCGAAGAACCACAAAGAGGTCCTCGTTCCCGGGCTGGGCGCCACCATCCAGACGCTCGAGAACGCAACGCTGCGTAAGGCGCTGAAAATGGGCGAACAGCACAGCGGCATTCGAGTCCGCACCGTCGCGGCTGGGAACTCCGCCGAGGGCGTACTGCAGGTCGACGACGTGCTGCTGTCCTTCGACGGCCACGACATCGCGAACAACGGCACGACCCGCTACCACGACGATCACCGCACCGGATTCTTGGTGCTGCTGGGTGACCATTTCGTCGGCGACGAGGTCCCTGCCACGATCCTCCGCGACGGCAAAGAGCTCGAGGTGTCGCTGACGCTCAAGCCGCTGGCACCGCTGGTCCATCGCGCGCGCTACGACATCACGCCCAGCTACTTCGTGTTCGCAGGCCTGGTGTTCCAGCCCCTGAGCGTGAACTTTCTGCGCGCGTGGACCGACTGGTGGGACACCGCGCCCAAAGAGTTCCTCGCGCACTACTACATGGGTGAACCCTCGAAGGAGCGGCGCGAGGTCGTCGCGCTGACCCAAGTACTCGCCGACGAGCTCAACGTCGGGTACGAGCACCTGTACGCGGAGACGGTGAAGTCGGTGAACGGCACCGTGCCTCACGACCTCGCCCACTTCGCCCGGCTCGTCGACGCGTGTACGGGCATCGTCGAGCTGCGCATGAGCAGTGGCGCTCTGGTGGTCTTCGACGCCACGCGAGCCCGCAGCAGCCAAGCTGCGATCTTGGAGCGCTACCGCGTGCCCAGTGACCGGTCCACCACTCTCGACCCTGCGGGCCTCACGGCTCCTGCGGCGGAGTAGCCTCGAGCGCTTCGACGGCGGCCCTGAGCGCGTCGAGGTCTTCGTCCTCTTCGGTGCTCTGGCCCTCACCGAGGGCCTCGGACATCGCCGCGACGCTGTCGAAGTGACGCCGGGCTTCCCCCGCATCGCGTTGCTGGATCGCAACTTCGACAAGTTCCTCCTCGATGGAGAGAACGTCGCGGTGAACCCGGCCGCGGGTCTTGGTCGCGATCGTCAGCGCCGACTCCAACGTGCTCCTGGCTTGGTCGAGCTTGCCGTCGAGGCGATGCGCCTGGCCGATGATCCGCAGCGATGCCGCAACCGCGGGGTGGTCGTCGCCGTGCTTCTCTCGCCACGCCTTCAGGCTTTGGGATGCGTGCGCGCGCGCCTCTTCGACCCGACCGACCTCGACGAGCATCTGCGCATAGTTGTTGCGGAAGTTGAGCACCATGAGGTGGTCGGGACCCATCGCCGCGGTTGCGCGCTCGACCGCGTCCTCGAACATGCCGATGCATGGCCCGGCCCCCTTGAGCCCGTGACAGACCGCGGCCAGGCTGTTTGCGATGCGAGCCAGGTTGGGGTGCGACGCACCGATATTGCGTGCCATGCCATCTCGAGCGATCTCGAACTCGGTCAGCGCTTCTTCGTGGCGGTGCCCGTAGAAGTACGCAATGCCGAGCGCCTCATGAGCATGGGCGACAGCAAGGCTGTCCTCACCGAAGACCCGCTCGGCGAGGTCAATCCCCCGAATGCAGTGCGGCAAGGCATCGACGGTCTGTCCCTTGTCCGCGAGGAACTTGCACATCACCCCTTCGAGGTTGGAGGACTCGATTCCATCGTGATCGATTCGGGAGACCGCCGCCTCGGCATGCCGGCTCCACTCCATGCCCGCTTCGTACCGAGAGAAGAGCACGCCCTCGGTGTGGGCAAGCTGCGTGAACGCTTGCGCGAGCAAGAGGTCGTGGTCGGACGCCAGCGCGGCGTACACCGTCTCGCGCAGGTGCTCGAGGCCGGCGTTCGCGTCTCCCGAGCGAACGGCCGCACGCGCCGCTCCGTACCGCGCCTCGGCGACCAACGGAAGGTGCCCGGTCTGCTGAGCTTGCTCGAGAATGCTGGCGGCTTCGGCGACGTGCTGGACGTCGGCTCCAAGTTCGACCCGCTGACGCAGCGCGACGATCTGCCGCCGCACGTCCGCAACGGCCTCGGCGACCGCGGGGTCTTCGGGCGCCTGCAGCCGCGCTTCGATCGCCTCGGCGTCTGCACATGCGTCTGCGGCAGGCAGCTTGCCCACCACCTGTGCCGCGTTGCGAATGATGCGTTCGTCGGGGGATTCGAGCGCATCGACGAGCAGCCCGGTCGCTTCGAGCTGACGCCCCAGACACCCCATTCGCACGTCGAGCGCGCGAGGAGACTGCTCCTTGCGGACGTGCGTCGCTTCGCAGGCGTCGCGGTGTGCAGCCACCCATGCGTCTGCGTGAGCATCGAGCAAGCGAACCGCAGCATCCGCAGCGTCGGCGGCGTAGCGCACGTCGACGCCGTTGAACGCGTCCCGAAGCGAGGCCGCGCGCGCGTCGGACCACGTGTCGGCGATGCGAGTCTGACCAGCGGTACACGGGTCCTGCTCGGGGACCGCGAACACGGCCAGCGCAGCCAGCGGCACGCCAACTGCCCCTGCTCCCATCCACAGGTGCCGGTTCTTCGCACCACGTGACTGGTTCAGTGCTCCCAGCAGCGAGCGCATCGAGTCGAAGCGGTCCTCCGGCTCGACGCTGAGTCCACGCTCGAGAATGCGGCGAAGGAACGGCGGAACGTTCGCGTCCTCGGGCGGCGGCTCGAGTTGCCCCGCACACACCGCCATGCCCAGCGCTGCCGTGGAGCCGCCCGAGAACGGTCGGCGGCCATACAGCCCTTCCCACAGCGCGACGCAAAAGGCGAACTGATCCGTCCGGGCGTCGATTTCCTTCCCGAGGTATTGCTCAGGCGCCATGTAGGCCGGCGTTCCAGTGAGTCCACCCGTTCGGGTCAGCCGGTTGCCCAACCCCTCTCGACTGACGAAGCGGTCTTCGAGAGAGTTGCTGTCCAGGGCCGTGTCCGGAAGCTCTTCCGGCTCGGTCGGCAACGCACCAGCAGCCCGCGCCAGACCGAAGTCGAGCACGCGCGGGCGACCATCGTCCCCGACCAAGACGTTGTCTGGCTTGAAGTCGCGATGGACGAGGCCCTGCCTGTGCGCGGCGGCGAGGCCTTCTCCGGCCAGCGTCATGCAACGGACGACCTCCTCCCAACCGTGGCCGGCCTCGAACCATTCGGAGAGCGTCTGGCCCTCGACGAACTCCATCGCCACGAAGACCCGCTCGTCGAACACGCCCACGTCGTGAACGGTGACGACGTGTGGATGCGAGAGCTGGGCCATCGCCTTGGCCTCGCGGATCAATCGCGCGTGGCCGCGACTTCCCAAGTCACCTTCGAGTCGCTCGGGGTGCAGAAGCTTGAGCGCGACCTTTCGGTCGAGGTCGGGGTCGAAGGCGGCGAACACCACCCCCATGCCTCCTGCCCCGATGCGCTTGAGCACGTAGTAGCGCCCGATCTGAGCCCCTGGGCCGACCTTGGGGTCTGGCAACGACGCGAGCTCTGCGAGACTCGAATCGTCTTGAGTCAGCCCCGCGCTCATGAAAAAACGGTATCAGGTCCGCGCTGTG
>JBCCQM010000294.1:0-8628 GCA_039024335.1 Myxococcota bacterium | reverse complement strand
CGCAGAGTCGTCCACCTCGTCGCACGCCCCATCATGCCAAGCCAGTCGCGCGCCGCGGGGCGCCGTGATACATGCGATCTGTGAGCGATCCGCGGATCTCTGCGCTGGAGCAGCAGCTCGCCGGATTGGCCGCCGAAAACGGGCAGCTTCGCGCGCAGATTGCCGCGGTCACGGAGCAGCGCGCGGCCGCGAGTCAGGCCCGGGCCAAGGCGGTCAAAGGCGGCGCACGCATGCTGCTACCGCTCCTGGACCGGAACAAGGTCGTCCGCTCGTTCGGCGCGTTCGTGGAGACCGTCGGCCGCTTCTCGGGCGCTCGCGAGCAATGGCCCACGCGCGACGACATCGTCGAGCGGGCGCGCGTCTTCATGGAGTCGTGCGTTCGGTTCACCGTCCGCCGTCGGACCTCGTTCTGGGCCTTCTCCGTCGTCGCCGCGACGATCCCCTTCCTGCAGCTGTGGGTCGTCGTTCAGCAGAACGAGATCATCCGCAACCAGAACGAGTTCTTCGAGATCCAGGTCCACGATGTGGTCTCTCGGTCGATGACCGAAGGCGACCGCAACGCCCGCCTCATGACCGGCGCGCTGCTCAGCCGCGCCAACCTCACCTTCCTCAGCGACGTGGTCGAGGAAGCCTTCGACCGCGAGATCGCGGGCATCTACTCCGCCTCCGACACGCGCGCGTCCAATCGCCGGCTCGAAGATGCGGCCTTTCGGGGCTTCTTGATCCGCGCCGTCGCCCGCGGGGTCGAGCTGCGCGCCGACGACGACCACGAAGAGCTGCTGCAGATCGCCCAGCCGATGATGCGGCAGATCTTGGCCGACGCGGCCGACCGCGTACCCGCGCTGCTGCGCTTTGGCGAGCCCGGCAACGACCTCGACCCCGAGCTCAAGGAGCAGGCCAGCAACTACCTCTTCCAGCTCGGCACGCTCATCCGCGTCTACGGCCAGCTCGCGCGCAGCGAGGGCATTGGGCAGCAGTACGCCACCGACCTCGCGCCGCTGCTCGCCCGCACCGCGCCGATGAACCTGCAGGGCAACCGCTTCAAAGACGCCTACCAGATCGCGATGGAGCTGGTCGTGCTCGACGCAGCCGAAGGCGCCAAGCTCGGCGACCCGAAGGTCGATTGGGGCGCGGGAGACCGAGACATCGACGCCGCGCGCAGCAAGGGCATCAAGGCGCTTCAGACCGCGCTGGAAAGTGACGACATCGCATGGGACGCGTTCGAAAAGCAGCTTCCCGGTTGATCCTCGCGCTGCCGCTGGTCGGCTGTACGCCCTCGACCCAGCCGGCTGCCACGACCCCGCCGACGCAGCCCGCCGCCGCCACCCCACAGCCGCCGCCCGAGGCCGCGGTCGAGGGATTCGTGGTGGGCCAAGGCCGGGGCGCCGATGAGGCCGAGGCCTATGCGCAAGCGCTCGCCCAGCTCACCGAGGCTCTGCTTGGCGACGCTCGCTGGCCCGCCGTGGTCCCCGTCGTCGTGTACGACCGGAACGAAGATCTCTACGACGTCGTCACCCACGACGGCACCACGCGCGTGGCGATCGGGCTGACCGAGAGTCGTGCCGCGACCGCGCTTGGCGAGTTCGAGTACGCCAAGCCAGCGATCACCGGGCCCGAGGCGTGGAACGACGCGCTGTACCAGGCGGTCGCATCCCACGCCGCACTCGTGGCCTGCCAGCGGCGCGAGCTCCTGTTCGGCGTCCGCTGCCAAGCGCCGCAGACGACGGAGATCGACACGCAGCTGTCCACGATCGGCGCCGGCGTATCGCTCACCCCGGTCATCGACGGCGGGGTGCCCGTGGACGCGGAAGGCCGCACGCTCCGCCAGGCTCGCATGCTCGTGCTGTGGAACGGCGCGCCGACCAGTGGGGTCCCGCTTCAGGTCGCGATGCCCGACGGCACGACGCGGACCGCCGTCAGCGACGACGCCGGCGAAGTGGACCTGCCGGTCAACGTCGGGACGGCCTGGCCGGGCGCCATCACCACGAGCGTCGACCCCAACGCGCTGCTCGGCCCCCTCGCCGAGGCCTGGCCCTCGGTCTCGGCAACCGCCGAGGCTCGCCCGGTCGACCCTAAGCGTTGGGCGCTGGTCCTGGAGGGCGAAACGCCCGCGCGTGGCGTGTTCGCGCAGTCCCTTCGCGGCGCGCTCGAGCCCACGCTCGGTCCGCCGGTCCGCCTGTCGAAGCGCGATGTCGATGCCCTGCGTTCGGCGGGCCCGGCCGACCGCGCACGCCTGCTCGTCGCGCTGGGGGATCGCTTCGCCGGCCAGCTCGACGTGGTCGTGTTCGCCTCCGCCAACGCTCGCTTTGCAAGCCGCGCCGGGGGCAGCAGGGTGTGGTTCGAAGCCAGCGGCGAGGTCGTCGTCCACGAGGTGTGGGGTGCCGGAGAGCTCGGCCGCGCCAAGAAGGACGTCACCGCGTCCGGCGTGGGCGACCGCCGAGCCGGAGACGCTGCTCGCCGCAAGCTGGCCGGGGCGGTGGGGCCGGCAACGCTGACCACGCTCGGCGTCGGCTCCGGTGCCAGCGGCTCCGTCTCGATGCGTTGAGCCGCGCTCGGGAACCTCGCGGGGCTCTCGACGCACCACCGCTGCAGGTCGGCACGTCCGGCCGTGGTGGGGACCATGGACACACAGTCGCTCTCGAGCCTGCTCTTTCTGTCCACAATTGCGGGACTGACCGCGTGTGCTCAGGGCGCGACCGACGAGCCTGGACCCATCGCGTTCACCACCGCGCCCGGAGGCGGCGACGGCTCCAACGACCCCTGGACCGATCCGTTCGAGACGACGACGGATACCCCCGACGATCCAACCTCGGCACCCGACACGAGCGAAGGCGAGACGGGCAAGGTCGACGACGGCTTCGGCACCGACGAAACCGGTGGCGGGGACGAAGGCGACGAAGGCACGACCGGCGAGCCCGACGATGCGCCCGAAGACGACACGGCTGCCAGCGGCCCGGGGGGCTCGACCAGCGGCGGGGACGATGGAGGCGGGGACGATGGCGGCGTCGCCGAGACCAGCGGAGGCGCCGTCAACCCGGCCGACCCATGCCCCGGCGTCGCGCAGCTCTACGCCGACTGCATCCCCGAATACACATACGAGGGCGAGCTCGCCTTTTGCGAGGGGACGGTCGCCGATGCAGAGGCGGTGTCGAACGCCTGCGCCGTCGCGCACCAAGACTTCCTCGCGTGCCTCAGCGGCGTGGACTGCCTGACGCTACTCTTGCCGTTCATTCCCCAGTGCGCGCTGCAAGAGGCTGCGCGAGACAACGCCTGCGCGTAGCCGCGCGACCGAGGCGAGCCTCCGCACCGCGTCATGTTGTATTCCCAACGAAGCTGACGCCGCGCTGTTGGCTTCGGTAGCTGTCCGCCCTGGTCAGGGTTGCAATTTGCAACGGGTTCCGTCGTTCCACAGGTGTGCTGTAGGTTGTGCGTGCCGCTGCTCTTGGCGGACCTCCACGACCGAACCTTACGCATGGATACCCAACGACTTTCCGGCCTCCTCTTCCTCCTCGGCTCCGCCACGCTCGCAATGCCGGGCTGCGACACCGACAGTGACGACGACACCGATGGCGGCAGCGCGACCGACTCCGCCTCGGGCACCGACAGCGCCTCCGATGCAACCGCTTCTGCGTCCGGTGCAACCGCCTCCGACGGCACCGCTTCTGCGTCCGACAGCGCCTCCGACGACAGCGCTTCGGATACCGCTTCGGACGACTCCGCCTCCGACGACTCCGCCTCCGACAGCGGCGAAGACACCACCGCCGGTACGGCAACCGCGACCACCGGCTCCGACGACACCGGCGGACTCGACGACACCGGCGACGAGACCGGCGTCGGCACGATCGGCACCTCGGATGACACCGGCGGCGAGACCGGCGTCTCCGAAGCCTGCGCCGCCTTCGCCGATGCCTACGTCGGCTGCTACCAGAAGTACACGGCTGAGCAGATCCAGGCCTACTGCGAGATGCTCCTCGAGTACGGCGGTACGATCAGCCCCGGATGCGGAGACGCCTACGCCGATCTCTACAACTGCCTCGCCACCCTCGACTGCAAGGAGCTCATGGCCGAAGAGCCCCCCGCAGCCTGCCAAAAAACGATCGACGCCGTCGACGCCGCCTGCGGCAAGTAAGCCTAGTACGGCAGCCGAACCGCGGCCGCGTCTCTTCGGAGGTCGCGGCCGTTTCATTTCTCAGAGGGCGACGCCGCCGAGCAGCACTTTGATGGGTGCGAGCACGGATGCCTCGCCTGCGTGCTGCCCCCCGAGCTGCCCAAGAGCATTGTCGCCTTGGCACAGCACCATGCCGTCGTGGCGATGTCCGCAGACGAACCCTTCGCCCACGGCGACCTCATCGATGTCCGCAAAGCCGGCGAGTGCCCCCGCCTGTCCCGGCTTGGCGAACCCGAGCGCTTCGCCACCGCACGAGACGCCACCATTCTTCGTACTCACGCACACGAAGCCGGGGCCCATCGCCACGCTGGAGGCGGGCGGCATGCCCACGCCCAGCGCCTTGGCGCCGAACCCCTTGCCCCAACAGAACAGCTCGCCGACGTCGCTGACGGCACACGTCGTGTCTTGGTCGGCGCGAATCGCCTCGATGTACGGAAGGCCGACCACGCGTCGCGGCACGCCGCGGTTGGCACCCAGCTCGGCGCCCACGGTCGGGTCACCGAGCTGACCGAACGCGTTCTGGCCCCAGCACATCACGCGACCCTGCCCCTCGAGCGCGCAGGTGTGGTTCGCGCCTGCGACGATCTGCTTGGGCTGCGCCAAGTCGACGAAGCCTGCGCCGCGCCCGTCATCCGTACCGTCGTCTCGTACCTCTGCGCGGGGTCCGAGGGCTTCGCCTGCGTCCCAGCGGCCAAAGCACAGCGCGCGGTCGCCCTCGACGATGGCGCACGCATGCGCATCGCCGACCGCGACCATCAGCGCACGGTCGACACCCTCGATTCGCCCGGGCCCCTGCGCACCCAGCCATTGCCGCACCTGGGCCGAGCACCACAGCGCCCCCGCCTCATCGACGACGCACGTCGCGTAGCGACCCGTCGCCACGTCTCGGGCGGCCTCCACGCCAGCGAACAGCACGGGAACGGTCGTATGGGCGACGTCCTCACAAGTGCCGAGCTCCGCGTTCTCGTTTGCACCCCAGCAGCGGACCCGCCCGCTCGAGATCCGCGCGCATCCATGGCTGCCTCGCGCGACCACCTGTCGCGCCTCCATCAAGTCGGGCTCGGTCGTGGGGGCCCATCCTTCGCAGACGGAGGCCGGTTGAGCGGAGAGTAATCGCGTCACCGGATCCGCCGGTGCTCCACCCGGGACCGTGGTCGCGTCGCCGGGCTGGGCAGCGCCGGGTGTCGCGGGTGCAGCACCGCATTCGAAGGCCCCCACCAGCACAACCGCGAGCACGATCCGCATGCCTTCACGATACCGCGTTCGAATGCCTCCTGTATCGGGCGTAGCACCGCCCACCTTTCCAAAAGACACCATTGCGTGCTGCTACGATGAAGACCGGATGGATGCGGTGACGCGTACGCTCGGTGCCGAGGACCGCCCCTCGGCGCCCGGGTCGACCGGTGACGCGGGTCGGCATGAAAGACTCGCGCTCGAGCGGGTCGCCGCGAGATTGGTCGGACGGGCCAAAGCACCCGTCACGATCGGCCGCTACATCATGCGCAAAGAGCTGGGGCGCGGTGGCTTCGGTGCCGTCTACGCGGGTCATGATCCGCAGCTGGACCGCCCCGTCGCCCTGAAGCTGGTCCTGCCTCGCCGGTCCCGCAAAGACCCGAAATGGGAGGCCCGCCTCGTTCGAGAGGCGCAGTCACTCGCGCAGCTCGAGCACCCGAACGTCGTCACGATCTTCGACGTGGGTGTCGATGCGGACCGCGAGGGGGTCCGCGGTGTGTACGTCGTGATGGAGCTGCTGCAGGGCGAGTCCATGCGCACGTGGGCCGAAGCCGACCCGGGCTGGCGACACGTCACCGAAGCCTTCATCGATGCCGCACGGGGCCTTGCAGCAGCGCACGCCCGCGAGATCATCCATCGAGACTTCAAGCCGGACAACGTCATGGTCACCCACGCGGGCGTGACCAAGGTGATCGACTTCGGGTTGGCCCGCGAGACCGGCGCCCTGGACTCCGCCCGGACGTCGAGCAGCGGCGCGACCGAGACGCCAGCGAGCGGCTCCGTGCTGACGTCGCTCGGCACGGTCATGGGCACGCCGGTGTACATGCCGCCCGAGCAGCACGCCCAGATGGACGATGAACCGATCGGACCAGCCGTCGACCAGTACGCGCTGTGCGTATCGATGTTCGAGCTTCTCTACGGCGTTCGGCCGTTCCTCGCGGACTCGGTCAAGGGTCTGCTGCGGGCGAAGCTCAAAATGTCCCTGCAGGACATTCCCAAGGACAGCGGTGTTCCGTCCGCAGTCAACCGGATCGTGATGAGGGGCCTCGCTCCCGAGCCGGATCAGCGCTGGCCCAGCATGAACGCCTTGGCGGATGCCCTCGTCGAAGCACTGGCCCCGAAGCGCCGCGTCATGATGGCATCGGCCGGTGCGCTGTCGCTGCTGCTCGGTACGGCCTTCGCCTCAGACGCGCTCGCCTCGGACCCTGGGTCCTGCGCCGAGACTCGCGAGCGCCGTGACGCGCTTTGGAACGACGCCCGCGCGGAGACACTTCGCGCCGACCTGCTCGGCGGCGTCCAAGCCCAAGGCGCCGAGCGGTGGACCACCGTCGAACGCCGCGTCCAGGGGCAGCTGACCGCCTGGGACGCGCAGTTTCGCGACGCCTGCAGCAGCCGTGATGTGGCGCAGGTCGAATGCCTCGACCAGTGGGCGCGTGATGCAGAGACGTCCCTTTCGGTGCTGATGGGTGAAGACATCGCCAGCCAACATGCCGTCGCGGTGGTGAGCACGCTGCCGGACGTGGCGCGGTGCGACACCACGGACAGCACGACGCCCTCGTGGACTTCGTTGGTGGACTCCAACGACCCGCTGCGCGATGACTTCGCTCGGGCGCGCGCCATGATGCGCGGTGGCAAAGGCGACGAGGCCATCGCACTCGCAGAGTCCGTCGTCGATCGGGCCCGTGCGACCGAGAACGACGTGCTGATCGCTCGCGCGACGCTGGCCGCCGGCCTGGTGTTCGCCGAGCGCGAACGCCTCGACGAGGCCCGCGCTCTTCTGATCGAGGCCACCGGGCTTGGGGAAGCGCTTGGACTCGACGCCACCGTCGTGGAAGCTGCTGCCGGGCTCGTGCGGGTCAGCGCTGCCACGGCGCGCTTCGACGATGCAAAGCAGTGGACCCACGTGGCCGAGGCCCGGATGGCGCGCATGGGCAACCCCTTGTTCATGCGGCGCTGGGTCTTGGCGGCCCGGGGCTTCGCGCTCGCGTACGCAGGAGACTTCGAGACCGCCTACCAGCTCAACCTCGAGCTGTCCGACCTGCTCCCAGCCGAGCAGTTCCCCTTCGAGCGCGGGCGCGCGCTGGCCAACGTCGCACAGTGTGCATTCGAGCTGGGTCGGATGCACGAGGCGCGTGTGGTCGCAGCCGAAGCCCGAACGCTCTTCGTCGAAGCGCTTGGCGATGACCATCCCTCCATCGGCCGCGTGCTTTGTGATGAGGGGTCCTATGCCGCGGCGGCGGGTGAGGTGGATGCGGGCGTGAAGATGCTCGAGGACGGGGTGGCGCGCCTCGAATCCGTGGGGGGACCCAACGACCCCTACGCGATGCACTACAAGCGCACGCTGGCGAACCACTTGTCACGACTGGGTCGGGGCGAGCAGGCCCTCGTGATGCTCGAACAAGTGCATGCGGGGTCCGTTGCGCTGTACGGGCAGGAGCACCTGCGCACCGCCCTGTCCGGGTACGGGCTCGCTCAGGAGTACCTCACCAACGGTCGGCCCGAAGAGGCCGAGGCCCTGGTTCGCGCCAGCATCACCAGCATCACCGCGCTGTTCGGCGCCAACGATCCTCGCCTGGCCTCGGGCGCAGAGCTGCTCGGCCGCGCGCTCGCGCTGCAAAACAAGTTCGACGACGCGCGAGACATCGTGACGCAAGCGCTCGGCTCGGTCGGGCTCGACACGCCCATCAACGTGGAGTCCCACGTGAACCTGACCTACGTGCTGGCGGGTATCGACCAAGACCAAGGCCGACTCGACGACTCGATCCGCAACCTCGAGCGGGCCATCGAAATCTGCAAGTCGCATCCGGCGAACAACGACCCCGCGATGCTCGCTTCGCTGCAGGAGTCGCGCGCGATGGTCGAAGCCGAACGCGGTCGGCCCGAGGCGGCGCTTGAAGCCGCAACGCTGGCCCTCGCCTACCTCGAGCGCATCGGCGCCGGGCCCTCGCAGAGCGCCGAGCTGAACGCACTCGTCGAGCGCGGCGGCCGGATTTAGTCTCTACAGGGGCCTTTCGCAAAGGCCCCTCGCTGCGGCCGAACCGTCGCCCTCCGCTTCACCCCAAACGGACGCCTGACGGCGTCTGCGTCTCTCGTCTTTGCAGGAGCCTTTCGCAAAGGCCCCTCGCTGCGGCCGAACGGTCGCCCTCCGCTTCACCCCAAACGGACGCCTGACGGCGTCTGCGCCTCTCGTCTTTGCAGGGGCCTTTCGCAAAGGCCCCTCGCTGCGG
>JBCCQM010000293.1:0-8630 GCA_039024335.1 Myxococcota bacterium | reverse complement strand
CTGGTCGCCTACGACGCGGAGGGCAACCATCGCTGGACCCGCTCGTTCGGACACGAAGCTTCCGGTGGACTGCAGGCGCTCGTGGTTCACGACGGGCAGCTGCTCGGGGTCGGCACCCGCACCGCGCCTGGGAACGGCGGGCGTGGCGTCATCGCAGCGATCAGCGCGCAGGGGCAGGTCCTGGGCGAGTCGTTGCTTCCGGGCACCGGCGTCGTCACGGGCATCGCCCCGGGCCCCGACGGAGACCTCTTCCTCGCGGGCCTGACCGAGGGATTCGACGCGGGCCGCTGGGTCGGCCGCTATCGCCTGCAGGACGATGCGTTGCTGTGGACCTGGACCGACCCCGATGGATTCGGGCCCGAGTCGATCGCCGACGTCGTCTACCGAGCCGATGCCGGTCTCTATGTCGTAGGCGACCGCTCTCGGAGGCCCGCGCTGAGCCGCTTCGATCCAGACACGGGCGAACGCCTGTGGGAGGTGGAGCCGTTCAGTCCGCCCGAGGCCTCGTCATATGGCGGCGGGCTCACGGGCCTTGCGCTGACCGACGACCGGGTGGTGGCCTCGGGATGGTTCGACTCGGGCGTTCAGCCCGCGTACGACGGGTTCGACCTCGACGGCTGGGTTGGCGGCCTCTCGTTCGAGGGGGAGCTCGACTGGAGCGACGTCGTCTCCGGCCCGCTTGCTGCGCCCGACCTGCTCGAGGATGTCGTCGCCAGGCCCGATGGCTCCGTCGTGGCGGCCGGGTACCGACATGACCCCGCGCTGATGATGTTCGTGACCTGGGATCGCGACGCCGTGCTGCTCGAGTACGGACCCGACGGAGATCGACGCGGCGACGTGGCGTTCGACGGCGACCTGCATCTTTGGGACGGATTCCGCGGCCTGCTCGCCAAGGACGACGGGCAGATCGTCGCGGTGGGCGACACGGTCGGGTTCGCGACGTCGCGCGCGGCGATGATTGCGGAAGTCTCGATGCCGACCGAAGCGACCGCGGTCGCCGTGGATCCGGTGAAGCTGCACGACCACCATGGCGACCTCGGCATGGCGCCCCCTCCCTTGCACGACGACGGCCCGTCGGAGGCCCGCGCACAGCTGCTGTATCTCGACTTCGACGGCGCGCACCTTCGCCCCGGCGACGATGGTCGCCTCGAGCAGGTGTCGTGCATCGACGGTGCGTTCGACTTTCCCGGGTTCGACGGGGAGCGCAGCGAGATCGAGGCGGTCGTCGAGCGCGTGCAGATGCTGCTTCAGCCGTACGACGTGAGCGTCGTTTGGGAGGCGCGGCCTTCGAACGCGCTGCACTACACGACGGTGCTGGTGGGCGGCGACCCGGAGCAGCTCGGCCTGGACGTCGGTGCCCGCGGGTACGCGTGTACCGTGGACTGCGGCAACCGTCGCGATGACGAGCTGGTGTTCGCGTTTCAGGAGCGGACCACAGCCACCCTTGCGAACGTCATCGTTCACGAGGCCGCGCACGCGTGGGGCTTGGACCACGTCGTCGACTACGGCGTCGTCATGTCCCCGATCGCTGCAGGAGACGAGGTCACGATCTCCGACACGTGCCTGGAACTCTCCGAACTCAGCAGCGCGACCGCCTGCCAGGAGGCGCACGCGACCTTCTGCGAGCCGGGCTTTCAGAACGCCGCGGAGGAGCTTCGCGCGCGGCTCGGTCCTCGTCGCGAGGATGACGCGGCCCCGTCTCTCGAAGGGCTGCCGGCGAGCCTCACCGTCGACCTCGGCAGCCCCGTGAGTCTGGACCTCGATCGTTCCGACGACGGCGGCGCAGCGGGCGTGGAGCTGCACGTGCTCGGGCTCGAGGTGGTCCATCCCGTCGATGACCTCACCGACACGCTGACCTTCTACTTGCCCGAGGGGGTTCACGACGTGGAGCTGCGCGCGATCGACCCCGCCGGCAACGAAAGCGTCGAGGCGGTGATGATCGAGGTGCGTCCGCGCGAGGGCGAAGGTTCGTCGGGCAGCGTCGAGGACGAACCCGACGTCGAAGACACCGAGGCGGGCGGCGACGCGGACACCGACTCGTCCGTGGCCGACGACCCAGCCGGCTGCGCCTGTGCTTCGAGCCCAAGCGATGCGCCGCCCGTGACCGGACTGGTCCTGCTCCTGCTCGGTTTGCGTCGCCGTTTCGTGCCCGTGCTACGGTCCCGCACCCGCGAGGACGAGCATGGAACGAGCGACGCGTAGTTTGGTCACCGGTGGTTGCGGTTTCGTCGGACGCCACCTCGTGGAGGCACTTCGGGCCCGAGGTGACGAGGTCCGCGTCCTCGATGTGGCCGCGTCCTCGCCGTGGGACGACGTCGACTACCGTCGCGTCGATCTCTCGGACGCGAAGGCGGTGGAGGGGACGTGCGAGGGCATGGACGTGGTCTTCCACAATGCCTCGCTCGTCCATACCCGCCGCAACCAGATCGAGAAGGTCTGGGCGGTGAACCTCGGCGGCACCGAGCACATGCTGGAGGAGAGTCGTCGGGCGGGCGTCGGCAAATTCGTCTACGTGGGCTCCGCGTCGGCGGTGTACGAGGGCCGGGACATCAAAAGCGGCGACGAAACGCTGCCGTATTCCAGCATCAGCCAGGCGCCCTATGCCGACTCGAAGATCGCGGCCGAGAAGCTCGCGCTCGCCCAAGACGGGCAGGGCGGTGTCCACACGTGCGCGCTGCGTCCGCACGTGATCTACGGCCCGCACGACAACCGGCTCATCCCGACCATGTTGCAGCGCGCGCGCTCGGGCAAGCTCAAGTACAAGGTGGGCAACGGCGGCTGGCTGAGCGACTTTACGTATGTCGACAACCTCATCGACGCACTGCTGCAGGCCGAGCTCGCGCTGGGTCCCGACGGCAAGGCCAACGGGCAGGCGTACTTCATCACCAACGGCGAGCCGATGGAGTTCTTCGACTTCGTCGCGATCCTGCTCCGGCTGTGCGGCTTTCCGCCGACGACCGGCACCGTGCCGTACTGGCTCGCGTACTCGGTGGCGGCGGTGAAGGAGTTCATCGATACGCTGCGCGGGGGGGACCTGAACGCCGATCAGGGGGTCAGTCGATTCGCGGTGAAGTACCTGTGCACGCACCATTACTTCAGCATCGAGAAGGCCCGCCGGGACCTGGGCTATGAGCCCAAGGTGAACATCGAAGAGGGCCTGGAGCGCACCGTGGCGCACCTTCGCGAGACCGGAGCGCTCTGAGCGAATCGGCGGCGGAGCGCCGCTCCATGGTCAAACCATGATTGATGCAGGGCCCTCATCAGATTGTTGCGGCCCGGCAGCGTTGTAAGCCGCCGTCAGCGCGCTACACCACCGCCATGCTTCGCAGCTCCACGATGTTCGCGGCTCTCGCGCTCACTCTGGTCGCCACCGCGTGTGACGACCCCGCCGAGGGCAAGCCCAAGGCGAAGGTCGAAGACGCAGCCCCGGCCGACGCCAAGAAGGACGACGCCAAAGCGGCCGCCAAGAAAGACGACGCGGCCAAGTCCACCGCGTACGCCGTCAACCTCGAGTCCTCCAAGCTGGGCTTCGTCGGATCGAAGGTCACCGGATCGCACGAGGGCGGCTTCAAGACGTTCACCGCCGAGATGACCCCGGCCGACGGCAAGGCCGAAGGCGGCAGCGTCAAGGTCGAGATTGACGTCGACAGCATGTTCTCCGACGACGACAAGCTCACCGGCCACCTCAAGAGCCCCGACTTCTTCGACGCTGGCGCGCACCCCAAGGCCACCTTCGATTCCACGGCGCTCAAGGCTGGCGGTTCCGAGGGCTACAGCCACACCGTCGAGGGCAACCTGATGCTCCACGGTGTCACCAAGAAGGTCACGTTCCCGGCAAACATCGAGGTCGCTGGCGACAAGATGACCGTGAAGAGCGAGTTCTCGATCAACCGCAAGGACTTCAAGATGGAGTACGCGGGCAAGGCCGACGACCTCATCCGCGACGACGTCGTCATCAAGCTGGACCTCGCCTTCGACAAGAAGGCCTGAGCCGACCCCTCCCGAACGGCGAAGGCGTCCTGCAGCAGCAGGGCGCCTTTTTTACGTCCAGCGGACGTAGATGACTACACGCCCGTGGTCTGCGAGGTTGGTGTCGTCGAGTTCGACGTCGGGTGTGTGGTTGGTTCCGAGGATGATCCCCCGTGCTGCGCCGAGCGTGGAGAGTACGACCTCTTCGGTGCGATGGCTGGGCGGCAGGTCGATGTGCTCGAGGCGAAACCCTTCAGCATGGGGTTCGACGACCAGCTTTCCCAGGTTCTTGGTGCTCACCTGCCATGCGCGACCCATCCACTTCAGCTGCCCGGCGGGATCGTCGAGCCCGAAGATACGACGCGCAGCCTCAGCCAGAGGCCCGAAGATCGTCGTCTCGCCCACCTTGTCTCGATGGCGCGTCCAGAAGTCGATGTATCCCTCGCGTCCCAGCTCTGCACGCGCCGCCCGGTTGAGCGCGTCGAGAGACTCGGCGCGGGTCCAGGTGAGGCTCTTCTGGCCCTCCATCGCTTCGAGGTATTCGGCCGGAACCTGCGCAAGGATGGTGTCGCGCTGTGGGAGTTCGCGAACCATGCGCAGCGCCATTCGACACAGCGCAACGCGATATTGAGGTTCGCTCGACACGACTGCTGAGACTGTATCAAGCGGACGGGAATCAAGCCGGTGCGGGCCTGGTACGGTGGGCGCCGTGTCCGCTGCTGTCGAAGCCGCGCTGGACGGGCTGAGCTGTGAGAGTTGTGGGGCGGCGTTGAACGTCGCCGCGGGCGAGCGAACCACGCGCTGCCCGTACTGCGCCTCTCCAGCCGTCGTCGCCCGTCCGCGCTCTGCCGGGGAAGAGCCCACGTTCGTCGTGGGGTTCGTCATTCCCGAGGAGGACGCGCGAACGCGTGCCAAGGCGTGGATGCGCAGCACCTGGTTCGTGAAGTCCGGCTTCAAGGAGGCCGACGTCACCGACATGCGCGGCGTGTACCTGCCCGCGTACCTCTACAGCGCGTCGGCGCGCGTGGGGTACACGGCGTCGATTGGCGAGAACTATACGGTCACCGAGACGTACACGACCACCGACGCCAACGGGAAGTCCGTCACGCGAACCCGCACGCGGGTGGAGACCGAGTGGCGTTCGCTGTCCGGCGAGTGGTCGGCCTACCTGGACGACGTCGTGGTGACGGCGTCTCGTGGGCTTCACAACGAAGAGCTCGAAGCGATCGAGCCCTACGATCTTCGCGCGCTCCGCCGCTACACGCCGAAGATCCTCTCGGGCTGGCTCGCCGAAGACCCTTCGCGAACGGCGGCCGAGTGCGCCACGATGGCACGCGAGGAAGCGGTGCAGCAGATCGGGCGGCGGGTGTCGGCCTTCATGCCCGGCGACAGCCACCGCGAGCTTCGCTACAAGACGTCGTTTGCCCACGAACACGGCGCGCTGGTGCTGCTGCCGGTGTGGGTGCTTGCGGTGAAGTACGACCCCGAGCAGCCGGCCGTGCGCATGGTGCTCAACGGCCAAACCGGGGCGCTGGTCGGACGCCCGCCGCGTTCGTGGACGAAGGTGACCATCGCGATCGTCGCGGGGATCTTCGCGCTGGCGCTCGTCATCTACCTGGGGATCGAAGCATGAGCGTCGGCACGTGTACACGATGCTCGAGCCCGCTCGAGCGAGAGGACCTTCGCTGCGCCGTATGTGCCCTGCCGGCCCCGCGCATGGTCGAGGCCGATGGCGTTCGCGAGGCGGTCGCGCAGATTCTCCGCTGCAACGGCTGCGGCGCGGCCGTCCAGTACAGCGCCGAAGTCCAAGCGCCCAAGTGCGACTTCTGCAACTCGGTCATGGAAATCGAGACGCCCGACGACCCGGTCGAGCAGGCGGAGGTGTTCTTGGACTTCACCATCTCGGATGCCGAGGCGCGCGAGGCTCTCAAGGCGTGGCTGGGCACCAAAGGCTTCTTCCGCCCGAACGACCTTCAGGACCGCGCGGCGGTCGACGGACTCAAGCCCCTGTGGTGGGTGGGGTGGATGTTCGACGCGCACGCCGGCGTGTGCTGGGCGGCAGACTCCGACGCCGGCTCGGGTCGCTCGGCGTGGGCGCCACACTCGGGGCGGTTCGAGATGCGGGCCGACAACGTCGTCGTGCCGGCCTCCGTGGGCCTGGAGGCCGAAGAGTGCCGCGAGCTGGTGCCCTACTACGACCTCGCGCGGAACAGCACCGAGCCCAAGGGGCACCCGGGCGCCACGGTCGAGCAGTTCACCGTGCAGCGGTCCGCCGCGCGCCGCATCATCTCGCGCGCGCTCGAAGGCGTCGCGCGTTCGCGGGCCCGGAACTACGTGCCCGGTTCCAGCGTTCGCAACCTCCACGTGAGCGTGCTGCCTTCGACCCTCACGTCGAAGCACTTGGCGTTCCCGGCCTTCGTGCTGGCCTACCGCTACGGCGACAAGCTCTATCGCGCGGTGGTCCACGGTCAGGACGCGTCGTGCGTGCTGGGCGAGGCCCCGATCGCGTGGGGTAAGATCATCTTCGTGTCTGTGGCCATCATCTCCATGATTGCGCTCATCGCGTCTGCCTTGGTGTGACATGCGGCCTGCGTTGATCTTGTTGGGTTGGGTCGCGGCGCTGGCCGTTGTGTTTGGGTTCGGACCGCCTCCGACCGACACCACGTCCGACGAGGTCGTGCGCATGCTGACCGGACGGGTCGAGGGGATCGAGCCACTCGTGGTGATGCTGTTCTCGATGCTCGGCGTGTGGCCCGTCGCGATGGGCATGCTGCTGTGGCCCGAGCAGGGCAGCAGCCGGGTGCCGTATTGGCCCTTTGGGCTGCTGTCGATGGGCCTTGGCATGTACGGACTCGGGCCCTACTTCGCGGCCCGGGATCCCAAGGGCGCGCTTTCGATGGGGCGCTTCGGCGGATGGACGCAGTCACGAGGGCTTGCGTGGGGGCTGTTCGTCCTCAGCGTGGCCCTGCTTGGGTACGGGGTGGCGTTGGGCAACGGCGCTGCGTTTGCCGACCGCTTCGCGACCGAGCAGTTCATCTTCGCCATGACCGTCGACTGGGGGCTCTTTGCCGTGGCCGCGGCCGTCGTTGTGCGTCAGGACGCGATTCGGCGAGACGCCGCGGGCCTGGCGTGGATGGGCGCGGTCCCCCTGTTCGGCGTGCTGGTGTATCTGGCTCGCCGTCCGCGGCTGTAACCGCTCCGGCACCGAGTCGTGCCCGAAGCGCTGACTCAGTCTCCGGCCCGGGTGCGAAGCCGGCGGGCCAGGAGCATGGCGAGGCCGGGGATGCCCAAGCTCGCCATCGCAGCGCCTTCGAGGCTGCCGGCGTCGGCGGCCCACTGCCCCGCCAAGGCGTAGACGAGCGCGAGCACGATGCTGCTGCCGGTCGTGGCCAGCAGCACGCGGCGGCGAGCCATGCCGGCCGCGCCCGCAACGACGACGCTGGCTTCGGCCAGGACGGGCACGGCTCGCAAGGCGACGAGCAGGCCGACACCATGACGCGCCATGAACTCCTCGAGTCGCTCGCGCTGGGGATCGTCGACCCATCGTGCGACCCCGCTTCGGCCTGCGCTTCGCCCGAGCTCGTACCCAACCCACGCACCGAGGCTGAAGCCGACGGCCACGATCCCCGCGCCGACCAGCGCACCGAACACCGCACCCGCACCCACGGCGACGATCGACGACGGCACGGGCAGGACCAGGTCGCCCGCGAGCAGCGCGATCAGGATCGATGCGAGCACGGGGCTGGGCGCCGCCCCCTCGAGCAGGCCGGTGCTGTACGCCTCGATCGCATCGCCCCAAATGATGAAGGGCACCACGATGGAGGCGAGCAGCGCGAGGCTGAGCAGGATGGGAGAGCGGCGCACGCGTGCGAAGGATCCCGCATCGAGGCGGGCGTTGTACAGCCGGGCGCGGACGTGGCTCAGCGCTCCGACCAGACCGCGAGCTCGTTGCCGCCGGGGTCGGTGAAGTGAAAGCGGCGGCCACCGGGGAAGTCGAAGGGCTCGGTGCTGATCGTTCCCCCCGCGGACTTCACCGCAGCCAGGGTTGCGTCGAGGTCGTCGGAGTACAGCACCACGAGTGGCCCACCCGCGCCCCTGGGCTCGCCCTGCGCAAGCCCGCCCTGTTCTCGCGTTTCCCCGACGATGCCGGCATATCCAGGCCCATAGTCGTTGAACGTCCAGCCGAACGCGGCGCTGTAGAAGGCCTTCGCCGCGGCGAGATCGGGGGCCGTGATTTCGACGTAGTCGATGGCGTGATGGGTGTGGGCCATGCACAGGGAGTACGCCAGGAGCGTGCCGCGGGTCCATCGGTCCCGGGCACGCTCCTGACGCTCCCTGTCAGGAGAGCGAGGGCGAAGATCGTTGGCCCGCATCTAGCAGCCCGTGGTGTAACCCATCACGACGTCTCGCTCGTCTTTTTCGCTCCTGGCTGTGTCGCCAAAACTTGCGGTACGCCCGGTACGGCGGCGTTTCGGCTCCTACCCAGGAGCGAAAAATCCGTCGCGATCCGCCGCGCCGGATTACACCACGGGCTGCTAGAGAGGCGAACCGCTAAACCGCGTGGGTCAGAACGGCGTCAGCGGAACGCGGTTCAAGGCGGGAGGGCGAAGCTGTGTCGGGCACACTGCGAGTCCTGACCAACGCGGAATCGCGTTTCGGGG
>JBCCQM010000292.1:0-8674 GCA_039024335.1 Myxococcota bacterium | reverse complement strand
GCGTTGCCCGAGGTGGAGCCGCCTGCGCTGGCCGAGCTCCCGTCGTCGGTCGTGGGGCTGGTGTCCTCGCCGTCGTCGTCCGGCGCTTCGCCGGACGTGTCGCCCGAATCGGTGGCGCCCCCGGCGGTCGCGGGGTCGTCCCCTCCACAACCTGAGAACACCAACAAAGCTCCCGTGAGCAGCCCGATCACCCTCGTCATGCCGCGGACGTTACTCCGCGCCATTGACGCAAACAACCATTCGCCCCGAAGAACCCGTAGCCGAAACGCGATTCAGATCGGTTGGCAATCTGGAATACCAGACATGCCCTGTCCTGGTTGCAGCGCAGACAACGAAACGCGCGACATCACCCGCTCCACGTTGCCTCGCCCCCAAAGGCCCAGCTCGATCTCGCCCGCCGTCCAATCGATCGTCGCGAGCCCGTAGTTCTCATCGCCGACGGGCCCCGTCCCGGGCCGTCGGTAGCGATTGTCCTCGGGATTCGAGTTTCCTCGATTGAGGCTCGTCGCGGTGAGCTCGAGCAGCGGGTAGCCGATACGAGGATCGAACGCGCACGACAGCTCCCCGCGATGCCGGTCCCCGCTGACAACGATCACGCCGCCCGCACCGGTCGACCCGATCATGCCCAACAGCCGATCGCGCTCGGCCGGGAACAACCCCCACGACTCGAAGCCGTGCTGGTTGGGCAAGAGCTGGATGCTCGAGACCAAGAAGCGCACGTCGGCCGGCTCCTGCAGTCGAGCCTCGAGCCAGGCCCACTGCGCATCGCCGAGGACGGTATGCCCCGGCTCGGGGTGCGGCACGTAGCGGCCCGACACGGCCTTGCCCTCGCGCAGCTCGTCGCGAAACCAACGAGTATCGAGCAGCAAGAACTGAACCCGCTGCCCTTTGGGCCCCACGACCAGCGCGTCATAGTTGCCATCTCGCGTACGCCGGGGCGAACCAGCAGGCTCGCCGAAGAAGTCGAGCATGATCGTCTTGCTGACGTCCTTGAGTTCGTACTCCTTGCCCACGTCGTTGCGTCCATAGTCGTGGTCGTCCCACGCCGCGAGAATCGGCATCGCGTCGGCCATCGCCCGGTACTGCGCACTCTCTGCAAGCGTGTCGTACGCCCGCCGAAGCTCAGCCTCGGAGGACGCGTCCGCGTAGACGTTGTCGCCAAGCATCACCATCGCATCGGGCGCGGCCGCGACGATGTCCGCGAGAATCGGGTGCGGCTTGGTTTGGTCGAGACAGGATCCGAACGCGACCGCGTCGATCGTCTGGTCTCGGTTCAGCCGCGGACGCGTCGTCACCACCGGCGTCGCAGCGGCGGGTGGAGTCACTTCGGGTACAGTCGGCGGTGCCGCAGGCGAGCCGCCGCATGCAGCGAGCAGGGCGAGGGCCGCGATCGTCTTCCTCATCGTCGCGCAGTGTAGACGCCCTTCGTGACGCGACGAAGGCGGGCCGAAGCTCAGCGGTTCACGTCGAAGGTGACGCGCCCCACCAGCTGGCCGTCGGTGGTCTCGACATCGACCCACCAGGCCCCAACGCGGTCTTTGGGGTTGTTTTCGGGTGCAAGCGTGGAGGAGAGCCGCACGGCGCCGACCGTCCCCGAAGGCATCACGTCGACATCGGTCGAACGCTGCAGCAGCTCGCCGTCCTTGCGCCACACGTGGACCAGCGTGTCGCCCTTGCCGCCGGGCACAGACACGACCGTGACCGCATGGAGGTCGCCGTCGACCCGAGACGCGTGCATTGCCGACGCCTCGATCGCCAAGCGCCCGTCGTCGAGCAGCTCCGGCCCGACCGCGCCCGAGGCAACGTACATCGCGACCGGAGGCACGTAGGTGCGGCCGAAGTAGGCACCGACGAGCGAGCCCCCCGACCACACCACGAGCAGCGCGGCCACGGCCGGTCTGCCCAAGAAGCGCACCGGGATGTGCATCGTCCAAAACGCGAGCGCCGAGATCACTGCGGCCCCGACGAGCGTTGCGACGCTGCGCATGTTCGGAAACAGCGCCGGTATCACGAGGTTCAGGCAGCAGAACAGCGTGAGGAAATAGAAGACCGAGGCCGCGACCTTGAAGCGCATGAGCACGTGGTCGAAGACGACGTCGAGCGTGGAGAGCACCGCGCAGACCCCGAGGATGACGACGAACCACTGACTCGGCGCGCCGAAGACCGCCGACCGCCAGTAGAACGGCAACAAGAAAAACAACATGCCCTGATAGAGGTTCTTCAGGACGTACGTCATCACGTAGAACTTGATCTTCGCGTGCTTGCCTTCGACGGCTTGCGAACGCCCCGCCCCGAAGGCGCGGAAGAAAATCAGCAGGATGATCCACAGCATCGCCAACGAGATGGCGAGCCAGCGCGCGTGGCCGAAACCCTTCCGCGCGAACATGATGACCGTGATGCCCAGGCCCAGCGCGTACGCGGAGTGCAGCCACCAAAGCAGCCGCCCGTACTTCGCGATGAGGCCGCGAACGCCCGAGGCGGCCGCGGGGGATGCAGCGGCAGACGCCGACGTCATCACGTCGGGAGCATCGGTCGGCTGCGGCGGCCCGGCCATCGGCCTGAGCATAGCCTGCGGCTCAGCAGTCGGAGATCGCCTGCAGCGTCTGAGCATCCATGACGCAGTTCGCGACCTCGCGATACTTGATCAGGCCCTTCATCTCCTTGGCCCGCTCAAACCGCTTCTCGCAGCCCTCGGTGGCCGCTTCGGCGGCGGCGTCTCCGGCTTCCTTCTTGGCGACCTCTTTGACGTGCGCACACAGCTCGGAGGGCGAAGCGCCACAGCCGGCTGCGAGGGACGAAGCGACGAGGGCAAACACGATGCGTTTCATGAACCCCAAGACGAGCCGCGTTGAAATTGTCGCGCGGGCGGGGCAAAAAAGTCCCGCCCGCCCGTGCGCGCTACGCGGGCCGCTGCACGCGGCGGAACAGCGGGCGCTCGTCGTCGGCCCCGGCTTGGTACGTCACCGAGAACGTCTTGAGCTGCGCGAGGGCCGTCTCGACCGACTTGCCCTCGGCCAGGTCGAAGGCGTCGAACCCGACGCGTCGCATGTAGAACACCTGGTCGGGCAGCACGTCGCCGATGGCCCGCAGCTCGCCGGTGTAACCCAGGCGGTCGCGAAGCAGGCGCGCGGAGGAGTACCCGCGCCCATCGGTGAACTTGGGGAACGCCACCGCAACCAGCGCGAGCCCCTCGAGAGCGCCGGCCAGCGTGAGCGCATCATCGCCGGGCTGGAGCACCACGCCAACCCGCGCCTCGCGCTGGGTCAAGGCATCTCGTTCCGCGAGCCACCTCGCGAGGGGCACGAGAACGTCTCCCTCCGCTGGCGCGACGTCTTCGTCTGCGAGCGTCGTCCAGGTTTCAGCCGGAGCGGCTGCGTCGTCCTTGATCAGTGCCATAGAGCGATTCCTTGAAAGGGGCCAGTCCGACCCGGCGGTAAAAGTCGAGGAACGTCTCCTCGCGAGATTCACGCTGTTGCGCGTAGGTATCGAGCACGGTCGCCACCGCGCCGACGATGTCGTCGGACGAGAAGGCCGGACCCACGATCTTGCCGAGGCTCGCGTCGTTGCCGGGCGAGCCGCCGAGCATCAGCTGATAGGCCTCGCTGCCGCTCTTCTCCTGTCCGAGGATTCCGATGTTGCCCACGTGGTGGTGGCCACAGGAGTTGATGCAGCCGGACATCTTCAGCGACAGATCGCCGAGGTCGTCGAGATAGTCGAGGTTGTCGAAGTGCTCGGCGATCCGCATCGCGACCGGGATCGAACGAGCGTTCGCCAGGTTGCAGAAGTCCAGCCCGGGGCAGCAAATCTGATCGGTGAGACGGCCGGCGTTCGCGGTTCCGAGGTCCCACGCCGTGAGCCGGTCGTAGAAGGTGCGGAGGTCTCGCTGCCGCACGTTGGGCATCATGACGTTCTGGTCGTGCATGACGACGACTTCGCCCATGCCGAACTCGTCGGCGAGGTCGGCAAGTGCGTCGAGCTGCGTGTCGCTCACGTCACCGGGCGGACGCCCCTGGGGCTTCGTCGAAATGACGGCAGCCGTGTATCCGGCAACCCGGTGCGCGCGCAGGTTGTTCTTCACGAACCGCGCGAACTCGCGGTCCGTGGTCAGCGCGAGCGCATCGAGGTCTTCGGCAGGAAGCGTCTCGTGCGTCGGGGTGATGAAGCGCCCCTTGATACGATCGATTTCATCCCGCGTCAGCTTCGTGGAGGAGTCGCGGATTTGCGCCCACTCGGCCTCGACGGCCGCGGCGAACTTCTCCACACCCCATTCGGCCACCTGAATCTTGATGCGTGCCTTGTACTTGTTGTCACGCCGGCCATAGCGGTTGTAGACGCGGAGAATCGCCTCGAGATACGAGAGCAGGTCTTCGTAGGGGAGGAACGCGCGAACCTGTTTGGCGATGTGCGGAGTACGCCCGAGTCCACCACCCACCAGGATTTCGAAGCCGCGCTCTCCGACGTCGTTCTCGACGATGCAGACGCCGATGTCGTGGACACGCACGGCAGCACGGTCCGTACGCGCGCCCGTGACCGCGATCTTGAACTTCCGAGGAAGGAACGCGAACTCGGGGTGAAACGTCGACCACTGCCGGATGAGCTCGCAGTATGGGCGGGGGTCTTCGAGTTCGTCTGCGGCGATGCCGGCAAGCGGATCCGAGGTCGTGTTTCGGATGCAGTTGCCGCTCGTCTGAATCGCGTGCATCTGCACCGACGCGAGAACGTCGAGGATCTTCGGGACGTTCTCGAGTTCCGGCCAGTTGTATTGAATGTTCTGCCGCGTCGTGAAGTGAGCGTAGCCGCGGTCGTAATCCCGGGCGATCGTCGCAAGTCCACGAAGCTGTGCCGAACTCAGCAGTCCGTACGGAATCGCCACGCGCAGCATGTACGCGTGGAGCTGCATGTAGAGACCGTTCTGCAGCCGGAGCGGCTTGAACTCGTCCTCGGTGATCTCACCCGCGAGTCGTCGCCGGACTTGGTCGCGAAACTGAGCAACTCGTTCGTCGACGATGCGTTGGTCGTGTGCGTCGTACTGATACATCGTTAGTTCTCCGCCGGCGTGACGCCGTCATCACGCCGCAGGGGCGTTGTCGGCCCGGTCGAGCGAATCCGTTCCCGGTTGTTCGTCGCCACCACGCGGCCCGCCTCGACGTTCGCCTTGAACGCGTACGGGTCGCACACGCTGTCCTCCTGAGAACGTGCGAACGCGAGCAGGTCATCTCGCTCCTGTGTGTCGGCGGCCGGATGTGCGTCGGCGATGGCCGGAGTCCAGGTTCGGTCGTGGCGCAGGTACACCGGCGCACCGGAGTCGGTGGTGTTTGCCGTCACGACGAAGTGGGAGCCTTGTGAGCGTGCCACCGTCAAAGGCTGGTCCGGCGCAGGATAAATCGCAAACCAAAACCGTATTTCGCGCCTAACGCATCGCTAAACCGCACTCAGAATCAATATTAAAACGTCATAAAAAGACGTGTTTTTCGCAAGGTGCCGGTTCCATGAGCGGAAAAACGGTGGTTGACCGTTCAATCTCGGCCGACCAGTTCGAGGGCAGCGGCTTCGATGTCGCCTTCGGTTACCAGGACGTGATCCGCCGCGGGGCCCAGCGGAATGAAGGTGTCCTGCGCGGCGATCCGGGCCATCGGTCCGGTGAAGCCCATATCGATCAGCGACGAGAACACGCCCTCGGAGACGCCCCCGCTGCTGCGCGTTTCATCGACGACGAGCACCTTGCCCGTGGCCAAGGCTTCGCGGAGTAGGTCTTGCTCGGGCAGCGGCGCGATCCAGCGCAGGTCCAGCAGCCGCGCGCGGATCCCCTTCGCCTCCAGGCGGCGCATGACCCTTCGAGACATGCGCACGCCGTTCGCGAAGCTGACGATCGTCAGGTCCTCACCGTCGCCGTAGGTCTTCCCAACACCGAGCGGGATGTGCTCACCTTCAGGGTCGTACGACGCGAGGTACTCCCCGTCGCCCTCCTCGTGCAGGTCCTTCGTGTGATACAGGGCGATCGGCTCGAGATAGACCGAGACGCTGCCGTCCACCCGCGCCGCCGCGACACACGTCCGCAGCATCCCGGCGGCGTCTGGTCCGTTGGATGGCGAGGCCACGATCACGCCGGGGATGTCGCGGAACAGCGCGATCGAGTTGTCGTTGTGAAAGTGTCCACCAAAGCCAGCCTGGTAGGCGTAGGCCGCGATGCGGACGATCATCGGGTTTCGGAACTGCGCCTGCGAGAAGAACTGCAGGGTCGCCGCCTCACCGCGCAGCTGGTCTTCGGCCGTGTGCAGGTAGGCGAGGTACTGGATCTCGGGAATGGGGATGCAGCCCACCTGTGCGGCGCCGATCGCCAGGCCCAGGATCGTCTGCTCGTCGAGCAGCGTGTCGTAGACCCGAACGCCGCCGGCTCGCTTGAGAAGGCTCCGCGTCACGCCGTACACGCCTCCCTTGCGCGCGACGTCTTCACCGAAGATGGCAAGCTCGGGGTACTTCACGAGCATGTCGCCCAGGCAGCGGTTGATGTGCTGCGACAGCGGCATCGGCCCCGTGCTCTCGGGCAGCCGCTTGCCCCAAAACTCCGTCCGCGCGTCGGGCTCGAACGACCGCTTCACCTCCACGTGGACCTTCTCCGGGGAGCGTGGGCTGATCGGGCCCATCACGTCGGCCGCGTCGCGCAGACCTTCTTTTGCGGCCGCGGCCTCGGCCAGACCGGCGATTTCACGGCGCGTGGTCTCGTAGCGGTCGAGCACCTCGTCCCGCGTCAAAATGCTGGCGTCCATCAGAAGCCGCGCCGTGCTCACGAGCGGATCGCGGACCAGGTCGGCCCGCAGCTCATCGACGGTGCGGTAGGCAAGCGCGACGTCCGAGCCTGCATGGCCGAACAAGCGCACCACGTCCAGATGCAAGAACGCCGGCTTCCGCTCGGAGCGAACGTAGTGGACGGCTTCACGCGCCGCCTCGAGACCGTCGAGTAGGTTGCACCCGTCGCCGGCGAAGTACTTCACGCCCGGCTTGTTCTGGAAGGATTGCGCGATCCAGCCCGGAGCCGTACGTACGCTGATCCCAATCCGGTTGTCCTCACAGACGAACAGCAGCGGCAGATCGAGGCCTTGATAGCTGATGTAGCCCGCTGCGTTGAACGCTGCGGTGGCCGTCGAGTGGTTCGCCGACGCGTCACCGAAGCTGCACATCACGACCGCGTTCGACGGCGTGGTCTCGTTGAGCCCGAGGCGGGCGGCGCGCTTGAGATGGAACGCCATGCCGACGGCCTTGGGCAAGTGCGAGCCGATCGTCGACGTCTGCGGGGGGATGCCCAGGTCGGCGCTGCCGAAGACCTTGTGGCGTCCTCCGGCGATCGGTTCCTCGCGGGCAGCAGCGACCCCGAGAAGCACGTCGCGAGCGGCCTCGGCGTACTGCATCTGGCGCGCGCGACGAAGAAAGAACGCACCAGAGCGGTAGTGCAGCAGCGCGGGGTCCGACGGCAGCAGCGCCTCCGCCACGACGACGTTGCCCTCGTGACCCGACGAGCCGATCGTGTAGAACCCCTGCCCTCGCTCGCGAAGCGCCAACGCGGCAAAGTCGAGATGACGACTCGTCAGCTGCGCTTCGAACAGCTCGATCGCCTGCTGCGCGGACACGCACTCGGCAAGGCGCTCTCCGGCCCCGGAGCCAGGGTTGGCCTTGGCGTGGCGAAGCGTTTCGACGAAGGACTGGTCCAGCGTTTCGGCGGAGTAGGACGCGTCGATCTCACTCATGGCTGCGCGTAGTGATATCGCGTTCCTTCTCCAGCAGATAGACGGGGAGGCACGCGACGAACCGTCCCTCGCCGCGCCCCCCGCATGCTGGGGCACGCTATGATGAACGCATGGGCGGGTGGCGTCGGTGGGCTTGGGCTGGGCTGTTGAGCGCGCTGCCGTTCGCCGTACCGAGCACCGCATCAGCCAAGCCCGCGCCCATGCCAGGCTCCGGAGACATCGGCGGCCGCGGGCGCATTGCGTTCGATCTCGAGGCCGCCTACTGGCAGGGCACGGTGCTCACCCCCGAAGTCGAGGGCGAGCTGTGGCTGCGACAGCACACAGGGGGCGTGTTCGGATACCGACGGATCCCCGGCGGCTTCTCGGCAGCGTTCGCACTCAACGAGTGGGTCGCGGTGGGAGCTCGGGCGGATTGGGCGGTCGAGCCTGGCGTTGGGCAGTTCACCATTCGCGGTGGCTTCGCTCCGTTTGCCCAGGTGTTCTTCGGACGCGACCGCAACGTGCGGCCGTTCGCGCTACTGCGGGCGGGCTTTGGCCGGTCCAACACCTTTCAAACCGCTGAGGATTCTGGCTTGCGTACGGTTGGGCCTCGCACGCTCTACCCGCGGTGGGGCGGCGGATTCGGGGCGCACGTGTTCATCACCGAAGCCATCTCGTTCGATGCACTCGCGGCCGTCGACCAGCGGTGGAACCTGGTCCGCCCGCTGGCCGAGGCTGGGAGTGAACCGGACGCGGCGTCAGCATCGTGGCGGTACCAAGACACGACCATCTCGACGAGCCTGACGTTCGGCTTCTCGCAGTGGTTTTAGAGGGAAACCTCTCGGTTTCCCTCGCTGCGGAGGCGGAGCCTCCGCAGCAAGGGAAACCGACGCCCCGCTCAACCGACAACGCAGGCCGCAAGGCCACCCGAGCAAGAGCCAGCCCAGGCGGGC
>JBCCQM010000291.1:0-8718 GCA_039024335.1 Myxococcota bacterium | reverse complement strand
CGACGCGGTGGGCCCGTACGTGCTGCGAGAGCTTCGCAACCGGAACCCCAAGTTCCACCCCGGAAACCGCCCGAACCTGTTCTACCCGGTCTACGTCGACCCTTCGCGCGACGACGGGCGGGGCGGCCTCGCGGTGAGCCTTTCGCCGCGGCCGGGCTACGAGGTGCAGGTCGAGCCCCGCAATCGCGCCGGGGACGGCAGCGTGTGGCGGTGGGGCCGACCCAAGCTGAAGGCGGCGCTCGTCGAGGACGACCCGGTGCGCTCGCAGGTCGTGGCCAAGCAGCGGCGCGACGGTGGGTTCAACGTGTACGAGAAGCACCGCAAGGACACGGCCAAGGCCAAGGGCCTGTGGGACGCCTCGGCGATGCGGACCGAGCAGGGCACGCTCGACCTGCGGGCGGCGCTGGGCCGGCCGGTGTTCGACCACCCCAAGCCCGTCGCGCTGGTGCAGCGGTGCGTGCAGCTGGGCAGTGACCCCGATGGCATCGTGCTCGATGCGTTTGCAGGCTCGGGCACGACGGCAGCGGCCGTTGCCGCGGCGAACGAGGCGGACGCAGGGGCGCGGGCGTGCCTGCTCGCGCAGTGGCCCGCGCCGGTGGGCATTGAGGGCTACGAGACGATCTGCGACGTGACCCGGGCTCGCGCCGCGGGCTGCGGTGGGGTCCGGAGCTTCGTGCTCGACGCGCCCGCGGCGGGTCCGCCGGCCGAAGCGGCGCGGGTGGAGGCGTTCGACCCCTTTGCGCGCGCCCTCGGTGTGGGCGTGGGGCTGCACGCGCGGGTCGAGCGAACGCAGGGGTGGACGGTGCTGCGTGACGGCAACCGTACGTTCGCCTGGTCGCTCGAGCGGGCGCCGGGGTCGGTGGATGCGCTCGGACTGCCCGATGGGGCGACGGTGGTGGTCCGCGACGACGCGTGGACGAACGTCGAGCGCATCGAGGCCGCCCAGCGGCTGCGGGTGGAGTCGCCGTGAAGCTGCACTTCGACTCGAACCTGCCGCATCAGCGTGCCGCGATTGATGCCGTCGTCCAGGCCGTCGAGGCGCAGGGCCCACGGACGCGCGGTGGACTGCAGACCTCCCCGGCGGGCCCGGTCTTCGCGAACCCCGGCGGGCTGCCACCGCGGCTTGCGGTGGAGATGGAGACGGGTACGGGGAAGACGTACGTGTTCCTGCGGACGGCGCTCACGCTCGCCTCGCGGTTCGGGGTGCGCAGCTTCGTCATCGTCGTTCCGTCGGTGGCCATCCGCGAAGGGGTGCTCGCGACCCTGCGCAGCACGAAGGAGCACTTTGCGGCGCTGTTCCCCGACGTGCCGTATCGGTTCTTCGCGTATCGACGGGAGCGGCTGCTGCGGCTCCGGCAGTTCGTGCGGGCGTCCACGGTCGAGTTCGCGGTGCTCACGATCGACGCGTTCACGAAGGACACCAACGTCCTGCGGCGGCCGTGCGATGCGTTCGCGGGGCGTTCGGCGCTCGAAGCCCTCGCGGCGACCGGTCCGGTGGTGATCGCCGATGAGCCGCATCACTATCAAACCGCGCTGCGCAAGGGCGCGCTCGATGCTCTGCGCCCCGGCATGGTGCTCGCGTACGGTGCGACGCTGGGCGCCGAACCCGGCCGCGTGGTCCACCGACTGACCCCGGCCCAGGCCCACGCGCAGGGCCTGGTGAAGTCGATCGTCGTCCACGGCCGCGACGTCGGTGGAGACGCCGGCTACGCGTCGCAGATTCGCGACACCATCGATGCGCACCTTCGTCGCCAGGCACAGCTGCACGCGCGCGGCATCAAGGTGCTCTCGCTGTTCTTTCTCGACCGCGTGGCGCGGTACGCCGATGAGGCCGACGGCCTTGCGCGCGCGCTGTTCGACCAGCACTTCGACGATCTCAAGGGGGCGTATCCCCACTTTGCGTCGAGGCGCGCAGCGTCGGTGCGCGCCGCCTACTTCGCGACGCGTTCAGGCGCGGCGGCGGACTCGAAGACCGGCCGCTCTGCGGCAGACGTCGCGGCGTACGACCTGATCTTGCGCGACAAGCCGCGGCTGCTTTCCTTCGACGAGCCGGTCTCGTTCGTGTTCTCGCACTCGGCGCTGCGCGAAGGCTGGGACAACCCGAACGTGTTTCAGATCTGTACCCTCGCGCGGTCGGACGCGCCGGTGCGGCAGCGGCAGGAGATCGGCCGGGGGGTCCGGCTGTGTGTCGATCAAGCGGGGCGTCGCGTGCAGGCGCGGTCGGTCAACGTCCTCGACGTCTTTGCCAACGAGAGCTACGAGGCGTTCGTCGCCGGGCTGCAGTCGGCGGATGCGTCGCGTCCCGAGCAGGAGCGCGCCCCGACGCCGCGGCCCTGCACGCGGCCGCCGAACGCCGCGGAGCCGCCGTCGGTCGTCGTCCCGTCCGATGACGTGCTCGTTCGACGATGTGCCGCCGCGCTCGCGGCGTTCGAGCCGGCCCCGTGTGATGCCCCGCCTCCGTTTCTCGAGGTTGCCGTGCGGGCGCTGGCGCGTCGCGGGCTGCCGCTTCGGCGGTCCACCATCGCCGACATCGTTCGGCACAGTACGTCGGCACTGGCCTCGGACCCCGTACGCGGCGCGGAGGCGCTGGCCGATGCGGTGCAACGCGCGGTGACGGCCTCGTGAGCCGTGGCGTGCGGTCGACTTTGCAGGCACAGTCGAGCCATGACTTGGACTCGACGACGATTCGTGGTGCGTGCGGCCAAGGCCGCGGCGCTGCTGCCTGGGTACGCGCTGGTGGGCTGCACCGCCGAGGACGGTGACGCCGCGACCGACGGCGCGGGCGACTCGAGCAGCGACGGCGCGGGCTCCTCAGGCGAGGAGGGTTCTTCCACGTCGGGCGCAGGCGAGGGCACGAGCGCCGCCACGACCGAACCGGCAACCACGACGGGTGCGGCCGATGGGTCGAGCTCTGGGGTCTCGAGCGCGTCCTCTTCAAGCGGCGGTGCGGAGTCCGAGAGCACCAGCGGCGGGGCGGCGTGCGAACGCACGCCCGAGGACATCGAGGGCCCGTTCTACCGGCCCGAGATTCCGATCGGCAGCAACCTCGACCTGCACGGCGATGACGGCGTTGCGCTGCGGATCGAAGGCCAGGTTCTCGGCGAGGACTGCATGCCGATCGCGGGCGCCGTGGTCGAGATCTGGCATGCGACCCCCGTCGCCCCAAAGGCCGAGCCCGGCGACGTCCTGGCGACGTACGACGACACGGCCGACTATCGGTACTACGGCCAGGTCGCCACGGCGGCGGACGGGTCCTACGCCTTCGATACGCTCCGCCCCGGCTGGTACCTCAACGGCGCCGACTTTCGGCCCGCGCACATCCACGTGAAGGTCTGGGTCCGGGGCGTCGAGCGGCTGACCTCGCAGCTGTACTTCGAAGGGGATCCGTTCAACGACGAGGACCCCTGGTACAACCCGGTGATGGCGCTCAGCCCGAGCGGCCGAGGCGTGGCGAGCATCGACCTGGTCGTCTGAGCCGCGGGTGCCTACGCTCGCTTGACGCGGTCAGGTCGGGTGCTAGGACGGTTGCAGGACCTGACATTGTCAAGTTTTCGGTTCCTGCTTCTGGTGGCGCTTCTGGGCGCGTTCGGCTGCGCCAAGCGACCGACGTATACCGCGAGCGACCACTACGACGGTACGTCCTTTCACAACCCGACGCGTGCCGCTCGGCCGGGCTTTGGCCGCGTGATGCGGCACGTCGTGGCGGGTCGGCGCGGCGCGTGGCCGCGGAAGCGGGTTGCGACCTCCGAAGTCGCCCAGCTCGGCACCTCGCCGGGCGAGGGGGCGGTGGCCGTCACCTTCATCAACCACGCCACGGTCCTGCTCGAGTTCGAGGGCGTCACGGTGCTCACCGATCCGGTGTGGTCGCAGCGGGTCGGCCCGGGGTCATTCGCCGGTCCGAAGCGTGCCCGTGACCCCGGCGTTGCGTTCGAGGACCTGCCTGCAATCGATGTGGTCGTCATCAGCCACAACCACTACGACCACCTCGACCTTCCCACCCTGCGTCGACTCGACGAACGTGACGCGCCCGAAATGCTCGTCCCGCTGGGGGACCGGTCCTGGATGACCCGGCGCGGCTTGACGAACGTGGTCGAAATGGACTGGTGGGAACGTCGGGACGTCGGCGGGCTGAAGATCACGTTCACGCCGGCGCAGCACAACTCCGGCCGCGGCGCATCGGACTACAACGCGAGCCTCTGGGGCGGATACACGTTCGAGGCGTCAGGTGATGCGGTCTTCTTCGCGGGCGACACGGCGTACGCCGAGCACTTCACCGAGATTCGGGCGCGCATCGGGGCCATCGGGTTGGCGCTCCTGCCCATTGGTGCGTACATGCCTCGCGACTTCACGCAGGCCTTTCACATGGACCCCGCCGAAGCCGTCCATGCGCAGCAAGACCTGCAGGCACCGCTGGCCATCGGCATTCACTACGGCACGTTTGAGCTCACGGCCGAAGACTTCGACGCGCCACCGAAGGCGCTGGCCGACGCGCTGAAGGCCTCGGCACAACCCGCCTCAACGTTCGTTGCGCTGCCCGAAGGACAGACGCGGCTCGTGAACCTGCGCCCCGTGTCGCCGTAGCGTGCTTCGGCGGCGTACGAACAGCGGGCACGTGAAGGCCTACTCCTCTTTGGGGCGCCACTCGCTGCCGTCGTCGTACTTCACCTTGCGAAGCACGCCGTCGACGGTGGTCATGCCTTCGGGCTTGGACATGATCACGGTCTTGATCTCGACCATGTCCTTCGCACCGATGGTGCCCATCTGCATGTGCGGGAACGTGTCGAGCTCCTTGCCGTCAGCGTCGAGGAATCGCTGGCGGATGCTGACCTGCTTCACCGCTTTGTCGGCGAAGTTGTAGGCCTTGAACGTCGCCCCGTCGTCTTCGACCTTGACCAGCTCGAGCACCATGTTCGAACCGTCGGTCGGCGCGTCGGGCCACTTGATCTCCTTTTTGGCGGGCGCCTCTTCGGCGGGCTTGTCGTCGCACGCGGGGAAGAGAAGGCAGGCGGCGAGCAGAACGGAGATCGAGCGCGGCATGGGCGGACCCTACCCATGCCGTGCCCGCCGCGGCAACCCGAGGGCATTCGCGGCCGTAAAGCCCGAGCCCGGCCCCGACACGTCGTTGCGGGGGCGGTTCGGGCCCTGCTGCTTCACCCGGACTCGCGGGATCCTCCGCGCGTCAGGTGCGAACGTGCTCGACGGCGCGCAGGATCGCCTCGGGCGTGGCCGGCAGCGCGAGCTCGACCTCGGTCTCTCCGAATCCCGCGATCGCGTCCCGCAGCGCGGTCACGATCGCAATCGACAGCATGAACGGAGGCTCACCCACCGCTTTGCTGCCGTGAATCACGCCCGGCTGGGGTGCCTTGGGCAAGAGGTCGACGCGAAAGTCGAGGGGGACGTCGCCGATCGCGGGGATCTTGTACGTGCTCGGTCCGGTGGTGAGCGGCCGGCCATCGTCGGCGAACAGCACCTCTTCGCAGGTCAGCCATCCCACGCCCTGCACGAAGCCGCCCTCGACCTGACCGCGGTCGATGGTGGGGACCAGCGAGGTGCCCACGTCGTGCAGGATGTCCGCGCGGAGCATGCGGTGCTCGCCGGTGAGTCCGTTGACCTCGACCTCGCAGATCGCCGCGCCGTAGGCGTAGTAATAAAACGGCGTGCCGCTGCCGGTTGCGTGGTCGTACCCGACGCCCGGCGTCGCGTAAAACCCCGTCGCGCTCAGCGAGACGCGCTGAATCCAAGCTTCTTGGGCAACCGCAGCAAAGGTCACGCTCTTGGCGGTGGGGGGGTGCGTGACCGCGCCACCTTCGAAGCGCAGCTCGGCGGCGGCGTCTTTGGGCAGCTCGAGCAGGCTGGCCGCAACGGGCCGAAGGCGCTCTCGTAGCTCGGTCGCAGCGGCGGCGACCGCTTGCCCGTTGAGGTCGGAGCCGCTGCTCGCCGCGGTGGCCGAGGTATTCGGTACCTTGTCGGTCGCCGTGGTCATCACCCGGATCGCCTCGACCGATATGCCGAGCTCGTGGGCGCATACGGTGAGCATCTTGGTATGCAGACCCTGGCCCATCTCGGTGCCGCCGTGGTTGAGCTGCACGGTCCCGTCCGCATAGACCAGCACGAAGGCGCCGGCCTGGTTGAGGATGCTCTTCGTGAACGAAATCCCGAACTTGACCGGCTGGTAGCCGATGCCGCGCTTGACCCACGGGGAGCTCGCGTTGAACGACCGTGCGTTGGCCTTGCGCTGCGCGTAGTCGCTGCTGTCCATCAGCGTCTCGTGAATGCGCTCCAGGCGGTTGTAGTCGGCGGGGACCTCTTGGCCGTACGGCGCGCGGTCGCGAGGCGCAGCGCCGTAGAAGTTCCGGGCCCGCAGCGCCGCGGGATCGAGCTTCAGCGCGTACGCGGCGCGGTTCATGACCTCTTCGATCACGACCATGCCCTGGGGACCGCCGAAGCCGCGGAACGCGGTGTTCGAGGGGCGGTTGGTACGGCAGGCCAGCCCCTCGAAGCGCAGCGTGGGGACGAAGTAGGCGTTGTCGAGGTGGAACAGCGCGCGGTCGAGGACCGGCAGCGACAGGTCGGCAGAGAACCCGGCGTCGGAGTACAGCTTGACGCTGAGGCCCTGCAGCATTCCATCGGCCGAGAACGCGGCGTCGTACTTGCCCAAGAACGGGTGGCGCTTGCCGGTGATGCGCATGTCCGCGTCGCGGTCGAGCCAGACCTTGCACGGCCGGCCCGTGGCTGCGGCCCCCAGCGCGGCGAAGCAGGCGACGGGGGTGGCCTGCGACTCCTTGCCACCGAAGCCACCGCCCATGCGCGGCACGTGGCAGACGACCGCGTGCGCGCCCACGCCGAGGACGGTTGCGACCTCGTTCTGCACTTCGGTGGGGTGCTGCGTGGAGGAGTGGACGCTGATGCAGCCGTTCTCCTCGGGCAGCGCGAGCGCGGCCTGGGTCTCGAGATAGAAGTGGTCTTGCGCACCACAGGCGATCTCGCCGGTGATGCGGACGTCCGCGCCCTCCAGGGCAGTCTCGACGTCGCCGCGCGCGATCACGTGGACGGGCGCGATGTACTGCTCGGCCTCGATCGCGGCTTCGATCGATTGCAGCGAGGGCAGGGGGCTGTACGAGACCTCGACCGCGGCGGCGGCTCGGTGGGCGGCATCGAGGTCGTCCGCGATGACCACGGCGACGGCTTGCCCGACGTAGTGGACCAGCGTGGTCGCGAGCAGCTCTTCGTCGTGAACGATCGGCCCGATCATGTTCGAGCCGGGGATGTCCTCGGGGAAGAGGACCGCGCGCACGCCGGGCATGCCGCGGGCGACGTCGGCGTTGCGTCCGGTGATCGTGGCGTGCGCGTGGGGAGACGTGACGACGACGCCGTGGACGCTGCCGGGCGGCAGGGGGAGGTCGTCGACGTAGCGCGCTTCGCCCGTAACGTGGCGGTAGGCGCTCTCGTGCAGGGCGGGCTGATGCAGCGGCGTGAGGGGGGCGTCTTGCTTCTTCATGCGCGCACCTGGGGAAGGGAGCCGAACACCGTGCCGGTGGGGCGATCGGGCAAGCGGGGCATGGGGTCGTCGGCGACGTCGGCAAAGAACCCGCGAAGCAGGTTTGCAGCCACCGTCCTCCGGTACCAGGCCGACCCTCGGTGGTCGGACATCGGGGTGAAGTTCAAGGCGTCGGCCGCGGCGTCGCAGGTGGCCTGCGACCATGGCTTGCCGAGGACGGCGGCTTCGGCCGCCTCGGCGCGGGCCGGGGTGGCCGCCATGCCGCCGAAGCCGAAGCGGGCGGCGGCAACGGTGCCGTCGTCGTGGAGGCGGACGCGAAGCGCGGCCGAGACCGCGCTGATGTCCATCTCGCGTCGCTTGCTGACCTTGTAGCTGACGAAGCGCTCGCCGTGCGCCGGTGCGTCGAACTCGACGCGGGCCAGCAGCTCTCCGGGCTGCAGGTCGGTCTCGCGGTACCCGGTGTAGAAGTCGTCGATCCCGATGGCGCGCTCGCCATCGGGGCCGCGCGCGATCATCGTGGCGTCGAGCGCGAGCATCACGGGCGCGAGGTCACCGATCGGGGAGGCGTTGCAGAGGTTGCCGCCCACCGTGGCGCTGTTTTTGATCTGCCGCGAGCCGAAGAACCGAAGCATGCGCGAGAGCGGAGGCAGCGCGTGGTCGGTCGCGTCTTCGAGATCGGCGAGCTTGACGGTGGCGCCCACCGACCACCGTCCATCGGCGATCTCGAGCGTTCGCAGCTCATCCAGACCCTGCAGGGAGATCAACGCGTCGTAGTGCTTTCCGTGCTTGGTGACGTGCAGCCCCAAGTCGGTGGCGCCGACGACGAAGCGGTGGTCCGGTTGGGCGGCGGTGACCTCGAACAGCGAGGACCACGAGGTCGGGATCCAAAACCCCTGCGCGCCTCGTGCCGTGTCGCTTTGGTAGGCGAGGTTCGGCTGGGGCTCGGCTGCATCGCCCAGAGCGGCGGTGAATCGGTCGTCGGGGCGCTGACCCGCGATGGCTTCGGTCGCCTCACGGATCGGGCGGTAGCCGGTGCAGCGGCAGAGGTTGCCGCACATCTGGTCGTCGAGCTTCCAGGACGCATCGAGGTCGGTCCGGTAGCAGGCCTCGAACATCGACATGATGATGCCGGGCGTGCAGTAGCCGCACTGCGATCCGAGCTTTTGAACTAGCGCCTCTTGGACGGGGTGGACGCCATCGCCGCGCAGGCCTTCGACGGT
>JBCCQM010000290.1:0-8772 GCA_039024335.1 Myxococcota bacterium | reverse complement strand
GTTCGTCGAGGACCCCGAGCGCACCACCGACGCGCATCCGCGGCTGACCGCGAGCGCCCACGCAGCCACGGCGCTCACGGTGGGGACGCTGGTCGCCGCCATCGTCGTGGGTCGCCCGTGGACGCTCTCGGGTCGCCCGCAGACCGAGCGCGTGACCGTGCCGCAGACGCGCTTCTCCGTGCTCGCGCCACCGGCCGAAGTCGTCGCCGAGGAGTCACCCGAAGGCGTGATTGCAGTGGGGGTGGGCGACATCCTCACGGACCCGTACTTCGTCGGGGTGGAGGTTCGCCCGTGGCTCGAGCAGGTCGAAGGCGCGATTCGTTCCGACGAGATCGAGGCGTGGCTTTCGATCGAGCCCGCCGTGCCCGAAGAGGCGACGCGGATCGAGCGGACCGAATCCGCCGACGCGGACCCGCCCAGCTACGAAGAGGTGTATCGCTACCCCAACGGCGCGCACCTCTACAGCCGCGCGTACATGTTCGAAGACGTCGAGGTGGTGGTCACCGCGTTCGTGTTCGACGGCGCCTCCGAGGCGATCACGGCCTCGGCCCGCGGGGCGATCGGATCGCTACAGGCTACTCGCAGAACGCCCGATGCAGCGCCCGAGTGAGCGCCTCGACGTCGGCGTCATCGCAGAACAGCGTCGCGCGCAGCGGTGAGGTCGCCATGGCCTTGAGCGAGAGACCCATGCCGGCGGCGACCGAGCGGGCCTTGGCGAGCTTGGCGGCGTTGCGGCCGACGAAGTCCCCGACCACCGATACGGCGCCGCATCCCTCTTCCACCTGGACCTGGCCCATGAGCGCGCCGCGGAGCGTCGGCCAGTCGTGGACGTCGTCCAGCCCGAACCACAGGTCCGCAACCTCGTGGTCGGCGTCCATGTGCAGGACCGGGAGCTGTGCATTCGCGGCGGCGGTGAGCATGCGGTCCATGCTCTGCTCGCCCGAGGCCCGCAGCCGGACGAGGTTGCGCTGGGCGCTGACGCCGGTCACAGCGTGGTCACGGCTGCCGTCGTGCGGCCGGTCGATGCGGGTCCCGCCCTCGCTTGCGCCTGCGGTCGCGCGAGCCCACAGCGCCACGCCCATCTCGCGGGCAAAGGCCACCGACTCGGCGTGCAGCACCTTGGCGCCGTGGCTGGCCAGCTCGAGCATGGCGTCGTGCGAGATGCTCTCGACCAGCGTGGCAGCGTCGACGACCCGCGGGTCGGTGCTGTAGACGCCGTCGACGTCGGAGCAGATTTCGCAGTACTCGGCCCCGAGCGCGCCCGCGAGCGCGACGGCAGTGGTGTCCGAGCCGCCGCGGCCCAGCGTGGTGACCTCGCGCTGGTACGATACGCCCTGGAATCCGGCCACCACCACGACCTTGCCCTCGGCCAGCGCGTCTTGGAGGCGGAACGGCCGAACCTCGATGATGCGCGCGCCCGAGTGGCGGGCGTTGGTGATGATCCCCGACTGGGACCCGGTCAGGGACACCGCATCTACGCCAAGCTCTTGAATCGCCATGCACAGCAGCGCCATCGAAGCCCGCTCGCCGCACGAGAGCAGCATGTCCAGCTCGCGGCGCGAAGGCGACCCGGTCAGGTCCTTGGCCCGCGCGAGCAGCTCGTCGGTGGTCTTGCCCATTGCAGAGACCACCACGACCACGTCGAGACCCTTTTCCTTGGTCTCGATGACGCGGCGAGCGACGCGACGGATCTTGTCCGTGTCGGCGACCGACGAGCCTCCGTACTTCTGCACGACGATGGGCATGGAGCGCACGGTAGCAGCGCCGCTCGGCGCGTGCCCGCGCGTCCGTGAACCGAGTGGGGGGAACGCGCAATACAGGGGTGGATAGGCTGATGGGGGACATCGATGAGCGCGAGATCGAGAGCCGGATGCGGGACATGCGAACCCCGCCGGACATCGTCGCGCGCAGGCGCCTGCTCGAGCGGGTGGAGGCCGGCCTGTTCACGCGGCCCCAGGCGCCCGCGGAGCCGGTGCTGAAGTCCCGCTATCGCTTGACCGAGCTGCTCGGCGCCGGAGGCATGGGCATCGTGTACGGCGCCCACGACCCGGAGCTGGACCGACGGGTCGCGATCAAGCTGGTCCAGGCGAGGTCCTCCGTCGACCGAGACGTTGCGCGTGATCTGCTGCGCGAAGCTCGGGTGCTGGCCCGGCTCGCCCACCCCCACGTCGTACCCGTCTACGACATCGGCAGCTACGCGCCGCGTGACCTCGAGGGGCTCGGCGTCCCGCGGACCGACGACGAGGGCGAACACCTGTTCGTGGTGATGGAGTGGGTCAAGGGAGCCACGCTCGACCGCTGGCTCGACGAGGCGGTCCGTCCACGCAAGCGAATCCTCGAGGTCTTTGCGCAGGCGGGGGCCGGGTTGGCCGCCGCTCATGCGGTTGGGGTCGTTCACCGGGACTTCAAGCCTCGGAACGTGATCGTGGGCCGCGATGGCCGCCCCCGCGTCCTCGACTTCGGGCTCGCCCGGCGAGAGGGCGATCCGACCAGCGGCGTGTGCGGCGTGGAGCCCGAAGAGGAGACGCGCCAGGTGTTCGACCCGATGCAGACGCTGGTGCGCACGGGCATGGCCCTGGGCACGCCGGCGTATATGGCACCCGAGCAGCATCGCGGTGGTCACGGCGACGCACGGTCGGACCAATACAGCTTCTGCCTCGCGCTGTACGAGGCGCTCACCGGGGTGCGGCCGTTCGGCGGGGACTCGATCCCCAACATCGCGCGTGAAAAGCTGCGGGGGCGCGTCGAGTTTCCCGCCACCGCGCGAATTCCTCGGCGGCTGCGTCGCGTGCTGCGACGCGGACTCCGGCCCGACCCGTCCGAGCGGTACCCGTCGATGGATCCGCTGCTCGAGGAGCTGCGCGCGCTGAGTCATCCGCGGCGCTCATGGGCGATCGCAGGGGGCGTGTCGTTCCTCGTTGGGACGGGTCTGACCGCGATGGTGGCGGGCGATCCGGGGGCCGACTGCGAAGCCGACGCGCGCACCCAGATCGCTGGGGTGTGGAACGACGAGGTTCGCGTTCGGCTCGGGCGCGCGTTCTCCATCGACCCCGCGCCGTACGCCCAGGCGTCTTGGGCCACCGTCGAGGATGAAATCGACGCGTTCGCCGAGCGCTGGGTCGACAGCGAGACCCGCGTGTGCCGGGGGGAGGACGCGGGACCGCTGAAGGCCGCTCGCGCGACGTGCCTCGACGATCAGCGGGAGCGACTGACCGCGTTGATCGACGTATTCGGCTCAGGGCGGCACGAGGTCGTAGGGTCGGCGGTTGCGCTCCTCGAGGACCTGCCGCGCGTGGCGGACTGCGGCTCGGTCACCCAGCAGCGGCCTCCGTCCACGCGGCTGCGCCCCACCACGCTGGCGCTGGCACGTGCCCGGGCGCTCGACGATGCGGGGGAGACCACGGCAGCGCGCGCCGTGCTGCTGGAGGAGGTCGCGAAGCATGGCGATGCCCGTTCGTCGTCGACCGCGAGCCTGCACCTGTTGCTCGCCCGGATGGACCTTCGGCGCGGTGACCTCAACGGCGCCGAGGCGCAGGCCTATGCCGCCTGGACCACGGCGGAGCTTGGCGGGGACTCTCGTCGGGTCAACCGGGCGGTGCTGGTGCTGGCGGCGACCCGCCGCGCACGAGGGCGCTATGCGGATGCCACCGATCTGATCTCGGTCGTGAACGCGCGGTCGACCCACGAACCGCCCGCGTCCGCGCTGCGTGCACGCGTGCTGACCGAGACGGGCGAGCTGGCCTGGGCGCGTGGCGAGTTCGAAACCGCCGACGCGACGCTGGCCGAGGCGGCGCAGGCCTGGGTCGAGGCCCGGGGCGCGCGGGCGAGTGGATACCGCATGGCGGTCAGCACTCGCGCGCTGGTGCTGGCCAAGCTCGGGCGGACCGAGGACGCGACGGCGATGCTGAGGGACTTGATCGTGCAGCTGCGAGCGCAGCACGGCGAGGGACATCCCGTGCTCGCCGAGACGAAGCTGGATCTTGCGAGCGTGCTTCGAGCGGCGCAGCAGCCCATGGCCGCGCTCGAGCAGGTGCGGGAAGCGGTCGCGCTCGCAGACCGGGCCGGCTACGAAGGGCGGCTCGGTCGCGCCGACGCGCTGGAGGTGGCGGCGACGCTGGAGCTTGCGCTCGGACGCGCGGTGGCAGCAGAAGGCTTGGCCGCGCGCCTGGTCGACGAACAGCAGGCCGCGCTGGGCGAAGGCCACCTGCAGCTGGTCGATGCGCACTCGACCGTGGCGCTGGCCCGCATGAATCGCGGCCGCCCGCTCGCAGCCCTGGAGGCGCTCGAGGATGCACAGCACGCCAACGAGACCGCGCCCGAGCCGTCTCCGCTGGTCGACGGCATGCTCAGCGCGCTGCAGTGCGACGTGTGGATGCAGCTGGGCGACGCCGACCGAGCGCTCGAGCGGTGCCGTGTCTCTCTGCACGCGTGGCAGAGCGTCGCCCCCGACAACCCCACGACCGCGTTGATTCAGCTCGTTCATGCCAACGCGCAGGCGGACGCTGGCAACGTAGAGCGAGCGCGCAGCGAAGCTGATCACGCGCACGCGCTGCTGGTCCGTGCCGAGGCGCCCGCCGTGATGCGTGGGCAGGCGGCGGTGCTGCAGGGAGAGCTTTGGATGTCGGCCGGCGCGCTCGGGGAAGCCGCGCGTCGCTTCGAAGAGGCGCGTTGGCTGCTTCGGGCCGACCCCAGCAGCAGCCCCGCCGAGTGGGTTCGAGTCTCGCTGCGCTTGGCCACGCTTGCAGCGCTGAACGGGGACCGCGGCCGCGCCATCGAGTACGCGCGTACGGCTGTCGACTTTGCGAAGGTTCAGGGCTTGGAGGTCGACGTTGCGGCCGCCAGCTCCGACATGCTGGCTGCGCTGCTGCGGGACGTTGACCCCATCGAGGCGCGCCGTCACCGGGGAGAAGCGGCCGCGACGTGGGAGCTGCTCGCGGCCGAGGATGACGCGGTGACGGAGTTTCGTCGGTGGTCGCGCCGGGCTCGTCGAGCCGTCCGCTGACTCGACGCGACGGTCAGGTAAATTGACCTTGGTCGTCGGGCTGCTAGGGCTGGTCCGTGAGCGGGCGGGTCCAGGTCATCGAGCGCGTGCACGCCGCCTTGTATGACCCTGACTCGATCGCGAGGACGGAGCGTGCGGTCATCATCGTGGCCGCGGTCGCCTTCCTTGTGCATCTAGCGTTCATCACGGTGTTCCGGTTCACCGTCGGCGAGCACGGGCACTGGTTCTCCAGCAGCTACCTCGGGGCGCTCTACACCCCGTTCTCGTTCTTGCTCTTCTACGAAGTGCTTCTGCTTGCCGCGGCGATTTCGGAGTCGTTTTCCCGCTCCGTCGCAGTTCAGTGGAGGTCGTGATGCTGATCGTCATGCGTCGGGTGTTCAAAGACATCGCCCACCTCGACGGTTTCGATACGGTCTCCCTCGAGAATCCCGACATCGTGCACGCGCTGAGCGACATGCTCGGGGCGTTCCTTCTGTTCCTGATCGCGCGACGATTCACAGCGGGTCTGCGTCCGTCGGTGCAGATCGATGATGCGAGCCTTGCCAAGCTCGTGGTGTTCAAAAAAGGGCTCGCCATCCTGCTCGGGGCGTTTGCAGCCACGCTCGCGCTCTACAGCTTTTTCGAGTGGGCCGTGGAAATGTACGCGCTCGGCACCGGTGAGGACGTGATCCCGGCCGACACCAACGCCATCTTCTACGAGGACTTCTTCGGAGTCTTGGTGCTCGTCGACGTCCTGCTTCTGCTGTTGTCGTTTGCGGTAACGCGGGACAAACACCTCGTTTTCCGCAACATGGGGTTCATCGCCTCTGCGGTCATCGTTCGGCTTTCGTTCTCGGCGCCGCGTCTTCAGTCGCTCGCGCTTCTTTTGTTCGCCTCGGTGTTCGCGCTTCTGGTCCAGGTCACCGTCAACCGTCTGCGTGACGATGACGTCGATGCATGACTGGCGCCCGCAGGGACGGGCACGAAAAGCGCCGCGGATGAACCGCGGCGCTTGGGTATCCGTACGCGGTGCCTACTCTTCGCTGGCGGCAGCGTCGTCGGCAGATGCTTCGGCTTCGGCGGGTGCCTCGGCTTCGGCGGGCGCTTCGGCGGGCGCTTCGGCTTCGGCGGGTGCCTCGGCAGCAGCCTCACCCTCGCTCTCACCTTCGGCGGCGGGGGCTGCCGCGGCGGCGGCACCAGCGGCGGCACCAGCTTTGGCCGCAGCGGATCGCGACAGAACGCCTTCAGCCCGGACGCGCGCAAGGTGCTCGGCGGCTGCCGGTCGCTGGGTAATCCAGATGAAGTCGTAGATGTCGAGCAGGTCGTGCGGAGGCGCGCCACTGTCGGACAGCGCCGCGCGGAGCTGACGGCACATCTCCAGGTAGCCCTTGTAGACGCGTGCGGTGGGCAGCTTCGTCGGGCGAATCGGGAGCGTGGTGCAGTCGGCCTGCTTGGTGAAGACGCTGGGCTTCACGCAGATGTGCTCCTTGGGATGCACGAGCGCGAGTGCAGCGGTGGCGATCGGCCATGGCACGCGCGGCCACAGCATCGAGAGCTGGTTGCACATCTCGGTGAACCGCTTGTCGAGGTCGCCTTCGCCCCACAGCATGTTGTGGAACGAGCGCGTGAACGGCTCGCCCGCAACGCCGCGGCGGAAGGGCTCGAGCTGTGCCTTGCTGACCAGGTCGGTCGCGCCGAGCACTTCGACGAGACGCTCTTGAAGCTCGGCGTGACGACCACCTTCGACGATGGCTTCCATCTCGGCCTTGGCGAACTTCTCCTGGGCTTCGGCGATGGCGGGAACGCGGTGGCGCTTGAGACGACGCTTGCCCTCTTTGCCGCGGTAGCCCTTGATCCACGCGTCCGATCCGAACGCGCCGGGGTACTGCGCCATGAAGACGGCGAGCTGCTCTTCGAGCGTCATCGCGTCCGACTTGTCGTCGCTGTCGGTGCCGCGCAGCTTTGCGATCTCGGCAATCAGGACGGAGTCGGAGTCGGGCTCTTCGTCGGTCTTGTCGAGGAGCTTGTAGTAGGCCTCGGCAATGACGCGCTCTTTGCCGTCTTCGAACTTGTACGCGCGCTTTCCGTCGCGCTCCCAGAGGATGAGAGCGAGACCCCACTCCTGCTTCCGGCTGTGTCGATAGAAGAAGATCTCATCGCTCTCGTTGGCCGGATCCGTGGTGACCTCTGACGTCATGAAATTCCTTGCTCGGCGGTTGGGTGGTGAAGCTGAGGGTGCAAGAGATTGTCCGAGAAACACAGAACGCGTTACTCGGTTCACCCAACGGCTGGCGGGACCCTATCACAGCGCGGCGCAGCCCACTACCGCGGCCGTTCTTCGCGATCACGTCGTCGATTGCCATCGTCGATAGCGACAGTGTCGCGAAAACCGCGCGGCGCATCCGGACGCTCGGCCACGGATTTTCGGGGCGTGGCGGCGAGCAGCGGGAAAGTGGCGATACTCGGGCCCGCATCGGAGACGCCATGAAGGTCATCGAGAATGAGTCGTTTGCTGCGTTCGTCGACGGTCTGCCCGAAGATGGCGTGCGCCGTATCAAGTCCGAACGCGACCGCGTGCTCGAGCCCGGCGGGCGGGCGCGCGTGCGGCTGTTCGAGCGCGTCGGGGGAGGGCGTCCGCATCCGCGGCTGCACATCGAGTTTCCGGCAGCGACCGATCCCGTGCCGGCTCGGACGTGGGTGGCGGCGCCGGCGGAGCTGCCCGATACCGTGCCCGCGCTCGAAGCATGGTTGCGCCAAACCTTGAACGAGCAGTCCGCGATGCTTGCAGGCGCCGACCTCGATCTCAGCCAGGCTCCCGCGGGGTCGCAGCGGTACTGGAAGGACAGCATCCGGGTGCAGCGCACTGCGGCGTTCTTCGAGCAGGTGCGCGCTGCGGTTTCGCAGTGGCCGGCGACGCTCGGAGACCCCGACGGCGCCGCCTCGACGATTCGAGTCGTAGAGGATGAGGCGTATGCGACGACGCTCGTCTTCGACGATGCGGATACCGGCACCTATCACAGCTACGGTCACGACGCGCCCTTCGTCCACGTTCTCGAGCAGCTGCTGGATAGCCTGCCGTCGGAGGGCAGCGACGCGATGGCGGTGCTCTCGGCGACTGCGGCCGAGTCGGTTCGGCGACAGCGGACCCAGCTGCTCGCGCATTTGGATCACCTCATGCGTCACAAGTACGCGTACGAGGTCGTCAAGGAGACCGACATCGAGCGGACCGTGGGCGGGCTGCTCATCGATCGCCGGACGCGTCACATCGTCTCCGAGGTTGCCTCGACCACCACGCTGTCACCCACCTTCGAACGCCTGCGCATCGACCCGGGCTCTGAGCACGAAGAGGCGGGGGCGTGGATCTACCGCGACTCGGCGGGGGGCCTGCGGCTGCAGGACGGCACCCCGGTCACGGTGCCGGCTGGTGATGTTCGTCGGGCGCCCGTTCCCGCAGCGCAGCTGACGTTCCAGCGCGCGGTGGGGGATCCCCGGCTGCGCGAAGGCGTGCGGTTGGACTGGGATGGCAACGGGTATGTGCAGCCAGGGCGCATCGAGTGGGTCTCGTGGGCGGGGCACTGCGACGTGAAGGCCGTGCAGGAGCAGCTGGGCATCACGCTCACCGAAACGCCACCGCCTTCGGTGGAAGAGTACCGCTCCGACACCGGCCGTACCCACGTCTACGGCCGGAACCTCCTGCTCGAGGCGTTCACCAGCGTGCTGGAGCTGGGCTCGATGTATCGGCGCCTCGACGGGACCGGACGCGAGGTCAAAGGCATCCACCTCTTTGGCGG
>JBCCQM010000289.1:0-8800 GCA_039024335.1 Myxococcota bacterium | reverse complement strand
GATGTTCCCCGGCGGGTACTTTTTGCAGGACGGCCAGCACAAGGTCTTCGACGGCAACTTCGACGGCTACGAGTTCCAGCGGGTCATCCGGTCGCCCAACGGCGAAGATGTGCTCTACGTCTTCCACAACCGGGCGGGCGGCAGCTACGTGCTGTTCCCCTACAACATGATCCGCCGCGAGGTGCAGAACCCCATCCGGTGTCAGGGCTACTCGCTCTTCGACGACGGCCGGATGGTGGTGTTCCGCTTTGCGGGCGACGAGCCCACGCGCGTCCACCCGATGCAGGTGTGGCAGACGCCGTTCGTCAGCGACGAGTTCGCGGCCAAGGCTCCTGCCTCCGAAACGCTGCTGGGCAAGATCGGCAATGCCGACCTCGTGCGCGGTATCTCCGACTGCCTGTCGATCAAGCGCTACGTCGACGAACAGACCCCCTCGCGCAAGGTCTACGAAGACCTCATCGCCAACCTCACCCGCACCATCGACGCCTACTACTGGCTCTCCGAAGAGGCGGCGTTCGAGCTCAAGGGGGTGCTGGTCGAGATCAAGGGCACGGCCGAGCTCATCGTCGACGAGTTCGAGAAGGTCGTCGCGATCAAGAAGCAGGCGGCCGAGGCGATTGCCGCCGCGCAGGAGGGCCAGGAGAAGCTCGTCCGCGACCTTCGCCCGGAGAGCTGGACACGCGTCGACCAGTACATGGACGCGCTCACGCAGCTTCGCACGCAGCGTGGCCACCTGATAACGCTCAAGGAGATGCGCTACATCGACACGCCGCGCATCGACGAGCTCGAGGCCGAGGTGGTCGAGCACTTCGATCGCCTGTCGAAGGACACCGTCGGCTTCCTCCTGAAGGAGGACTCGCTCGCGCCGCTGACCACCGAGCTGGACCGCTTGCTCGAGCGGTTGCAAGGCGTCGAGAAGACGAACGAGTTCGAGCCCATCAACGAGGAACTCGATCGCGTCTCCGACGGCCTCAACGTGCTCTCGGACGTGTCGGCCAACCTGCAGGTCGACGACCCGACCGCACGCACGCGCATTCTCGAGCAGATCAGCGAGGTCTTCGCCCATCAAAACCGCGTGCGCGCGATGCTGGCAGGGCGGCGCAAGGAGCTGCTGTCCGCCGAGGGCAAGGCCGAGTTCTCGGCCCAGTTCAAGCTGTTCGGGCAGTCAGTCCAGTCGGCGATCAGCCTCGCGGACACCCCCGAGAAGTGCGACGAGCAGCTCTCTCGCCTGATGGTTCAGCTCGAAGAACTCGAGGCGAAATTCTCCGAGTTCGACGAGTTCATCGGCGAGCTGGCCAGCAAGCGCGAAGAGGTCTACGAGGCCATCGGCCAGAAGAAGCAGCAGCTGCTCGACGAGCGTCAGCGCCGGGTGCAGAACCTGTGGGGCGCGGCCGAGCGCATCCTGCAGGGGGTCTCGCGCCGCGCCAGCGCGTTCAAGGAGATCGATCAGCTCAACGCCTACTTCGCGTCCGACGCGATGATCCTCAAGCTGCGCGACCTCGCCGAGCGCATCTTGGACCTGGGCGACTCGGTCAAGTCCGACGAGGTTCAGAGCAAGCTCAAGTCGGCCAAGCAGGACGCGCTGCGGGGGCTGCGGGACCGGTCCGAGCTGTTCGCCGACGGGGCCGACCTCATCAAGTTCGGCGCGCACCGCTTCACCGTCAACACCCAGCCGCTCGAGCTGACGGTCCTGCCCAAGGACGACGGCATGGCGGTGTCGATCTCGGGCACCGACTTCATGGAGCCGATCACCGATGAGGCGTTCTTGGCCACCAAGGACTTCTGGTCGCAGTCGCTCATCTCCGAGACCAAGAGCGTCTACCGCGGCGAGTATCTCGCGGCGTCGATCCTGTTCGATGCCGAAGCCGAGCGGGAGGGCCTGTCGATGGCCGGCCTGCACGAGGCGCAGCGCGAGGAGGGCGGCCTGCTCGACGTGGTCCGCAAGGTCTCGGGTTCGCGATACCAGGAGGGCTATGAGCGCGGAGTCCACGACGCCGACGCCACCGCGATCTTGGAGAAGCTGGTCACGCTGCACGACTCCGCGGGGCTGCTTCGCTTTGCACCGACCGCGCGGGCGATCGGCTGCCTGTTCTGGGCGTTCAGCGACGACGAGCGCAAGGAGGCGTGGCACCGTCGGGCGATGAGCCTGGGTCGGCTGCGGGCGGCATTCGGGGGCTCCTCCGCGCTCGTCCAGCTCGGCACCGAGATCGCCGAAGCCGTCGCGGCCTTCATCGAGTCCACCGGCTTGCCCGAGGGGGTCTCCCACGCGCCCACCACCGGTCGCTACCTCGTCGAGGAACTCGCGGTCGACCGGCCTGCGTTCACCACCAGCGCCGAGGCGTCCAAGCTCACCGGGGGATTGCTCGAATACCTCGAGCTGCACGGCAACGGGCGACGAGCGCTCGAAGACGACCTCGCCGCGCTCGGTGGCGACGTTGCGGCGCAGTACCGTCTGGCGCGGGCGTGGCTGAGCGCCTTCTTGGAGACCACCAAGGACGAAGCCGTCGCGGGCCTGCTGCATGCGGTCGCCGAGGCTGCGGTCGTCCTGCTCACCGAGCGCGGCCTCAACCGCAGCGCGAACGCCTCGCTCACCAGCGCCCAGGTCGGCGGGCTGCTCGGCCAGCACGACCGGATCGAAGGCGGCGCCATGGACGTGCGCATCGATGAGTTCCTCGAGCGCCTCGGCGCGTTCAAGCACCGGCGGGTGCCGGGCTACCAGGCGTATCGATCGGTCCGCACCGAGGTCATCGAGGCGGAGCGCAGGCGGCTGCGCATCGATGAGTACAAGCCGCGGGTGCTCAGCTCGTTCGTCCGCAACAAGCTGATCAACGAGGTCTACCTGCCGCTCATCGGCGACAACCTGGCAAAGCAGCTTGGCGCCGCCGGGGACACCAAGCGTACCGACCTGATGGGCCTGCTGCTGCTCATCTCGCCGCCGGGCTACGGCAAGACAACGCTGATGGAGTACGTCGCCAGCCGGCTCGGGCTCGCGTTCGTGAAGGTCAACGGTCCGGCGCTGGGCCACTCGGTGCTGTCGATCGATCCGACCGAGGCACCCAACGCGACGGCGCGCCAGGAGGTCGAGAAGATCAACCTCGCGCTCGAGATGGGCAACAACGTGATGCTCTATCTCGACGACATCCAGCACACCAACCCGGAGCTGCTGCAGAAGTTCATCTCGCTGTGCGACGCGCAGCGCCGCATCGAGGGCGTCTGGAACGGGCGCACGCGGACCTACGACCTGCGGGGCAAGAAGTTCTGCGTGGTCATGGCCGGCAACCCATACACCGAGGCCGGCGAGAAGTTCCAGATCCCGGACATGCTCTCCAACCGCGCCGATACGTACAACCTCGGCGACATCCTCTCGGGCAAGGGGGACGCGTTCGCGCTGAGTTACATCGAGAACGCGATCACCTCCAACCCCGTTCTGGCGCCACTGGGCACCCGTGCGCAAAGCGACATTTACAAGCTCGTCGCGATGGCGCAGGGCGAAGAGGTGAATACCGCCGACCTCTCGCACGGCTACTCCGCGGTGGAGGTGGGCGAGATCGTCGCGGTGTTCAAGCACATGCTCGAGGCGCAGAAGGTGCTGCTCGCGGTCAACAAGCAGTACATCGAGTCCGCGTCGATGGATGACCAGTACCGGACCGAGCCGCGGTTCCAGCTGCAGGGCAGCTACCGGAACATGGCCAAGCTCGCGGAGAAGATCGTGCCGGCGATGAACGCCGAAGAGATCAACCGGCTCATCGAAGACCACTACGTCGGCGAGGCCCAGACGCTGACCTCGGGCGCCGAGCACAACCTGCTCAAGCTGGGCGAGCTTCGCGGCACGCTCACCGAAGAGCAGGCCGCTCGATGGGCGCAGATTAAGAAGGACTTCGGCCGCGTGAAGCTCATGGGCGGCGGCGACGACGACCCGATCGCGCGCGTCACCGGGCAGCTCACCGGGCTCACCGACCAGCTCGAGGGCATTCAGAGCGCGATGCAGAACAACACCGCGGTCACCGAAAAGCTCGCGGGCATCGAGTCGGCGGTGATGGCCGCGGCCAAGCTCATGCAGGCCGAGGCGGGCAAGTCGAACGGGGCGAGCCAGCGCGACGCGGCGCTGATCACCGCGATGCAGCAGCTGGGGGCCTCGGTCAGCCAGCTTCAGAATCCGCAGCTGCAGGTCAGCATTCAAAACCAGCCGCCGCCGGGCGTGGAAGAGCTGCTCGCGCAGCAGGTCGCGATCATCGAGCGGACGCTGGTGCCGCTGGTCCGCGGCACCAACGAAAACCTCGGCAGCCCGACCAAGGTCGATGCCAAGGTGCAGGAGCTGCTCGGGATCGTGCGGGCGATGGACATGCAGCTGCGCGGCAAGCAGGGCGCCGCGGGCTGAGCCTCACGTCGAGCCGCAGACGCCGATCACGGACCCGAGGCTCAGCTGGATGCGGGTCCGTGGCCTGCCGCCCTCGAGCCCAACGGCGCACAGCTCGGCGCAGCAAGCCGTGGCGTTCGCGATGCATGGGTGCGCGTCTTGGCCACGCATGCCAGGCCGGGCTGGCGGCCGACACCGCGTTTCACGAGCGGCTGGCATCGACAGGCTTCGATGGCAGGCAGCGCGCTTACGCGCCGCACGCCAGGCCAGGGCTGTACTCGGTCGCGAAGCTCGGGTTGGTGTACAGCTCGACGCTGGCCGGCTGCTGTGCGTTCGGGTTCCTGCGGAATGCAGGCGACGCCTTGGAAGCCGGACAACGTCCGGGTTGCGACACCGACCACATGCGGACGATGCCAAGACCATGACGCCCCGTCTCGAGGGGGCTGCTAGGGTCGCCGCATGCAACGCTGGATGCTCGCGTCGGCTGCCTTGTTCCTCGCTTCGTGCGTGACTCAGGCCGAGTATGACGAACTCGGTCGCGAACTCGCCGAGGCTCGTCGCGCGTTGACCGATGCGGGGGCCGAGCGCGACCGGAACGCGACCTATCTCGACAAGCAATACGACGAGTCGACCGACTATCAGCAGGAACTCGCAGGGACCAAGCGCGAGCTCGAAGCTCTGCGCGCCGAGCTCGAGCTCACCGCCGCGCAGCGCGACGCCAAGGACACCGAGCTCGCGAACGCGATGAAGGACCAAGACGCGCTGGCGGCTTCGGTCCAGGCCATGAAGAAGGCGCTCGCCGAAGCGAACGACCGCGAACTCGAAGCCGCGTCGCGGGTCCACGAGTTCAAGAAGCTGCTCGCTCGCTTTCAGTCGCTGATCGACGCGGGAAAGCTGCGGGTGAAGATCGTTCGCGGCCGCATGGTCCTGGAGTTGCCCACCGACATTCTGTTCGCGAGTGGTTCGGCCAACCTCAGTGATGACGGCAAGGGTGCACTCGCCGAGGTCGGCGCCGTCTTGGCGGACTTTCCCGACCGGCAGTTTCAGGTCGAAGGCCACACCGACGACGTGCCGATCGACACCAAGCGGTTTGGAGACAACTGGGCGTTGGCGGCCGCGCGCGCGTTGGGCGTGCGCGAGACCCTCGAGGCCGCAGGGATGGCTCCGACACAGCTGAGCGCTGCAAGCTTTGGCCAGCACCGGCCCGTCACCGCCAACGACAGCGAGGATGGCAAGGCCGCGAACCGTCGGATCGAGATCGTCATCGTCCCGGACCTGTCGGGGCTGCCCGGGGCCGACGAGCTCGACGCGCTCAGTCGCGGAGGATGACCTGCACCCACATTGGCGGCGCTGGGCAACTTTCGTACCCTGCACGGACCGACCGGGGGGCTCTGGTTTCCACGGAACGAAGAGGGCAACAATATGAAGAGACTCAGTTTTCTATTTCCTGCGGCCATGGCCATCGGTCTGATCGGCTGTGGCGACGACACCACCGCCGCCGATACTGAAGACGGCAGCAGCACCAGCAGCACCGGTGACCCGGCCTCCGCCACGGAGTCCGAGACCGCGCCGACCATGACGACGACGACGGATCCGACGACGACGACGGATCCGACCCTCGACCCCGACACGGGCAGCGAAAGCAGCGACGACGGCGGCACCGACTGCACCCCCGATGACGAGTGCCAGGTCGCCGAGGACTGCGGCGCGGGTTTCAACTGCCTGGGCTGCCTGTGCGTCGAGGACAACGACCCGAACAACATCTGTCCCGATGGATGGGCGAACGAGGGGGCGTATGCCGACTGTGGCAACGGCGAGGACTGCGGAGGCGGCGATCTTCAAGTCGCCTGCGCGGGCGGACCCAGCGACTCTTCGGTCTGCCTGTTCCTTGGGTGCGAAGGCACGTGCGACTGCCCGGCACCGCCGGAGGGCTTCGAGGCGCTCGCGACCTGTGAAGACCAGTTCGGCCCCGATGGCAACACGGACGGCATCAACGACTGCTTCCTCGACTGCAGTGGCGGCGAAGCCTGTCCGGACGGCATGTTCTGCGGCGGCGGCATCTGCTACGCAGGCGAACCCGCGCCGTTCCCAGACTACGAAGACTGCCTGAACGAGGAAATTCCGGCGTGTGACACTGACGGGCTGTGCCTGTCCGACAACGCCACCTTCGGCGCGTGCGCCAGCGTGGGCTGCAACGATGCTTCGGACTGCGGTGATGCACCGGATACAGGGGACGCGATGCCTGGCTGCACGGAATTCCCCGACGGCTCGGCGACGTTCTGCAGCCTCACGTGCGACGACGGTGAAACCTGCCCTGACGGGATGATCTGTCTCGCGCTGAGCCTGGGCGAAGACTCGATTGGGAGTCACTGTATGTGGCCGGACATCCCGGACGCAGGATTCGACGACTGCGCGAGCCAGGCCGACACGGTGTGCCTCGACGGGGAGACCTGCATCGAAGACACGGACAAGACCAACGGCACGACGCAGGTGTGCGCCGCCGCCGACTGCGTTGATCCCGTCGCCGACTGCCCGCCCGTACCGGAGACCGGGGATGCCCCAGCGGCCTGCCTCAACATCGATGAAGTCGACGGCGACGAATGTGTCCTCGACTGCAGTGGAGGGGAGACCTGTCCGGACGGTGCGGTGTGCACCGAGGGCGGGTACTGCTCGTACGTGGTCCCGAACTTCACCTTCCTGGAGGACTTCCAGGGGGGCGAGCTTCCCGAGGGCTGGACGGTCCAGGACGTCGATGCGCTTTCGCCCGCCGATATGGTGGCGTTCGTGGACGCCGCGTGGATCATCGACGCGGGCACCGGCGGTGCGACTGGCCCGGGTGAGTTCTGGGCGGTAAGCACCTCTTGGTACGACCCCGTGGGCGCCGCGGACGACTGGCTGATCTCGCCCGCCATCACGCTCGCCGCAACGGCGACCTTGCAGTGGGACGCCTTCACGTTCAACGGCGACTTCCCTGACGGCTACGAGGTCTACGTCGTCCCGACGTCGGTCACAGAGTTCACTGACTTCTTGGGTGATGGTGACCCGATGCCGTTCCTGATGCTGGACCCTGGGGTGGAGCCCACCGCAGAGCCTGTCTTCACCATCGCTGCGGAGGAGGCCACGGTCCAGAACCGTTCCGTCGACATCGGAGCCCTGGCAGGACAGGAAGTGCACATCGCCTTCCGGAACAACAGCGATAATCAGCTGTTGCTGTTCATCGACAACATTGCAGTTGTCGAGTAGCACTCGAAACTCGAGCGCGAAAAGAGCGACGGCCCCACGGGCCGCCGCTCTTTTTTTATCCGCGAAGACCTGACCTGTCCCTTGAGAGACTGAGCGATTGACCTCAATTTGGCGCGTCGCTATCGTGCTTTGAAATCGGGAGATCCAGGATGGTTCGAAATCTGACCAGCTGCCTCGTCGCAGCATCCCTCGTCTTTTCTACGCTTGCTACGCCCGCGAAAGCTGCGCCTCCGTTCGCCCCCGGCGCCTCCGACGCCGGCGCCATGCAGCTGCCTCCCATTGGCGGGAACTCGGTTCCCGCCACCGTGGGGAGCATCGGAGGCGCGTTGAGCGTCGACAACAACGGTGACGCCGCTTACTCCGTTCCCTTCGCTCTGCCGCCGGGGCGTCGCGGAATGGCCCCGGCTATCGGACTTTCCTACAGCTCGGCCGGTACCAACGGCATTGCGGGGGTCGGGTGGCGTCTCGAAGGCCTGTCGTTCGCCGATACGAGCTGCGAGGGCGGGGATGTCGCGGTCTGTATCGATGGCGTCAAACTGTATCGAGGTGCTGCCAACGGCTCGCTCGAGTACCACAACGATGACTTGGCGCCTGACCCGGAGGCCGGTGTCGACCCGTCGTTCGCGGCGATCGAAGACGCTGCATTTTTCCTCGCCGACCCCTCGGATGGAAGCCGAACGTACGCACTCGAGCGAACCATCGGTAACACGACCTGCAACGACTACAAGGTCGTTCACCCCGATGGAAACGAAGCATACTACTCCTGCATCGACGAGGAGGCGGGCGTCCCCTACGGCGGTACACAGCTCCCGCTTGTTCGATCCACCGATGCGTACGGGAACTACGTTGCATACGAGTGGATGGCGCTCGGAGAGGACAACGACGTACTTCTTCCGAAGCGTATCGGCTACACGGGAAACAGCGAGCACGACCTGAGTCCAACGAAGTGGGTTGTTTTTGAGTACGAGGAAGAGCGTCCCGACAGCGTTCACTACCGCGGCACCGATAGGCTGAGTCAACGGCTCTCCGCCGTTCGTATCGAGTCTGACTTCGCGGAGAATCACCGTGAATACCAGCTCTCCTATGAGGAAGCGTCCGGCCTGAGCCTGCTCGAATCGGGCGCTGAGTGCGTCGCCGGGTCGGGGGGGGGGGCGGGGGGGGAAGCGGCGGGGCGGGGGGGGGGGGGGGGTGGGGGGGGGG
>JBCCQM010000288.1:0-8824 GCA_039024335.1 Myxococcota bacterium | reverse complement strand
GCTCATCGCGACCTTGAAGCCGTCGCCCTCTTTACCCAGGCGCTGGCTCTCGTGGACGCGGTGGCCCTCGAAGAAGATCTGGCACGAGTGGCTGGCGCGAATGCCCAGCTTGTCGTCCTTGGGCCCGCGGGTGATCCCCGGCGCGTTCATGTCGATGACGAAGGCCGTGATGCCGCGGTGGCCCAGGCTCTTGTCATGCATGCAGATCAGGATGCCCGTGTCCGCCTGCGGACCGTTGGTGATCCAGTTCTTCACGCCGTCGATGACGTAGTGGTCCCCGTCGCGGGTGCAGGTGGTCTTCTGCGCGGCCGCGTCGGAGCCCGCCTCGGGCTCACTGAGCATGAAGCAGCCCAGCTTCTCGCCCGAGGCGATCGGCGTGAGCCACTCCTGCTTTTGCTCGTGGGTGCCCCACTTGAGCAGCGGCTCGCATGCAAGCGAGTTGTTCACCGACATGATGACGCCCGTCGACGCGCACGCGGCGGAGATGGTCTCCATCGCGAGCACGTACGAGACGGTGTCGAGTTCGCTGCCCCCGTAGTCCACGGGGACCTCGATGCCCATGAGGCCCAGCTCGGCCATGCGCGCCACCAGCTCCTTCGGGTAGCGAGCGTTCTTGTCGAGTTCGTGCGCCAGCGGCTTGACCTCGCGCTGGGCGAAGTCGCGGCAGGTGGTGACGAGGGCTTGTTGTTCTTCGGTCAGCGAGAGATCCATGTTGAACTCCGTTGCGGGGTCTGAACTCCGTGGGCGTGAAACGCCGGGTGCGCGGGGGCTACTCGCCCTTGAAGGCGGCGGGCCGCTTCTCCATGAACGCGGCCATACCTTCCTTCTGGTCGGCCGTCGCGAACAGGCCCGCAAACGCCTGCTGCTCCTGCATGTTTGCGTCATCGAGAGGCTTGTTGGCCCCCTCGTGCAGCACTTCCTTGACCTTGGCGATGGCCACGGGGCCCATCGCGGCGATCGTCTCCGCCGTCTTCACCGCCGCCTCGAGCAGCGCGTCGCGGGCGAACACCTTGTTGACCAGGCCGATTCGCAGGGCTTCGGCCGCGTCGATCATGTCGCCGGTCATGCACAGCTCGAGCGCCCGGGCCAGGCCGACGCGACGGAGCATGCGCTGCGTGCCACCGAAGCCCGGGATGACGCCCAGCTTCACTTCGGGCTGGCCGAAGCGCGCCTTCTCGGACGCGTAGATGAAGTCGCACGCCAGGGCGAGCTCGCAGCCGCCGCCGAGCGCGAAGCCGTTGACCGCCGCGATGACCGGGATGCCGATCGCGTTGAGCTCTTCGCCCAGCGCGTGGCCCTTGCCCGCAAAGGCGAGCGCCTCGCCGGGGTTCATCTCGGACATCGACTTGATGTCGGCACCCGCGACGAAGGCCTTCTCGCCTCCGCCGGTGAGCACGAGCCCGCGCACGGTCTCGCTGATGGCCGTCTCTTCGACCAGCTCGGTGAGTTCGCCGACGACTTGAGCGTTGAGGGCGTTGAGCGCCTTGGGACGGTTGATCGTGACGATGCGGATCGGGCCGCGATCTTCGACCAGCAGAGTTTCGAAGTTGCTCATGGCCTGCCTTACTTCTTGCTGTAGTCGTAGAAGCCGCGACCGGTCTTGCGACCGTGCCAGCCCGCGGCGACGTGCATGCGCAGGATGTTGGCGGCGCGGTACTTGTCGTCGCCGAGCTCCTTGTGGAGCACGTCGGCGATCGCCAAGCAGGTGTCGAGGCCGATGAGGTCGGCCAGCGCGAGCGGCCCCATCGGGTGGTTGAGCCCCAGCTTGATGCCGGTGTCGATGTCCTCGGGCGTGCCCAGATTCTCCTGCAGCGCGAAGCAGGCTTCATTGATCAGCGGAATGAGGATCCGGTTGACGATGAAGCCGGGGCTGTCGAGCGAGGTGACAACCGTCTTGCCCAGGTCGACCGCGAGCGCCTTGGTGGTCTCGTAGGTCTCGTCCGAGGTCGGCAAGCCACGAATGAGTTCGACGAGCTTCATGACCGGCACCGGGTTCATGAAGTGCATGCCCACGACCTTGTCGGGGCGCGAGGTCTCGGCCCCGAGCAGCGTGATGCTGATCGAGCTGGTGTTCGAGGCGATGATCGTGCCCTCGCTGCAGGCCTCGTCGAGGCCCTTCATCAGCATTTTCTTGAGGTCGATGTTCTCGGTCGCGGCTTCGATGGCGAAGTCCGCGTCCGCGAAGGCGGCGACCGAGTCGACCGGCACGATGCGCTCGAGCGCGCCGTCACGGTCTTCGGCGGTGATCTTGCCCTTGTCGACCGCGCGGCCGAGGATCTTGGCGATCTTGGCCTTGCCGGCTTCTGCGTGGGCTTTGTCCATGTCCGCCAGCAGGACCTTGCGGCCGCTCTGCGCGGTGACCTGGGTGATGCCGCCGCCCATTTGGCCGGCGCCGAGAACTCCGACAACCTTGATGTCGCTCATCCTTCCACCTCCACCATCAGCGCGAGGCCTTCACCGCCGCCGAGGCAAATCGCCGCCATGCCACGCTTGGTGCTGGTGCCCTCGAGGGCGTACAGCAGCGTGGTGAGAATGCGGGCGCCCGAGCAGCCGATCGGGTGACCCAGGGCGACCGAGCCGCCGCGGATGTTGATCTTGTCGTCGGGAATGCCGATCTCGTCCTGGTTGGCCAACGAGACCACGGAGAAGGCCTCGTTGATCTCCCACAGGTCGACGTCGTCCGCCTTGAGGCTGGTCTTGTCGAGCACCTTGGCAACCGCCTTGGCCGGCGCGGTCGTGAACCACTCGGGCGCCTGCGCGGCATTGTCGTAGGCCACGATCTTGGCGAGCGGCTTCAGGCCGCGCTTGTCGGCTTCGTCCTTGCTCATCACGACCAGGGCCGAGGCGCCGTCGTTGACCGAAGGCGCGTTCGCGGCGGTGATGGTGCCGTCCTTCTTGAAGGCGGAGCGAAGCTTGGGGATCTTGTCGAGCTTGGCCTTGCCGGGCTCCTCGTCGGTGTCGACCACGACCGGGTCGCCCTTGCGCTGCGGCACCTCGACCGGAACGATCTCGGCCTTGAAGTGGCCTTCGGCGATGGAGGCCTGGGCGCGCTTGTAGCTGGTGATCGCCCAGGCGTCCTGGCGCTCGCGGTCGATCTTGCGCTCGGAGGCGCAGAGCTCTCCGGCAATGCCCATGTGGTGGTCGCCGTACGGGTCCCACAGGCCGTCGTGGACCATGCCATCGACGATCTCGCCGTTGCCCATCCGATAGCCGGTGCGGGCCTTGGGCAGCAGGTACGGCGCGTTGGACATGGACTCCATGCCGCCCGCGACCAGGATCTCGGCGTCGCCGGCCTTGATCGCCTGCGCGGCCTGAATCACCGCCATGAGGCCGCTGCCGCAGACCTTGTTGAGGGTCACGCAGCCGACCGAGTCAGGCACGCCGGCGCCGAGCGAGGCTTGGCGCGCGGGCGCCTGACCGACCCCCGCGGGGAGGACACAGCCCATGAGGACCTGGTCGACGTCGGCACCGTCGACCTTGGCACGCGCAAGCGCTTCCTTGATCGCGGCGGAGCCGAGTTTGGGGGCGGACAGGGAGCTGAGCGCTCCGCCGAAGCTGCCGATGGGCGTTCGGGCGGCGCTGACGATCACGACTTCACGAGACATCGAGAGGGACCTTGTTTGCGGTGCGCTCGGACGGCCCCGCAGGGGGCACGCCCGAAGAACGAAGGCGTAGCGGAAACCTCGGAGCATGGCGTCCCGAGGGGCTCTACGCGGGCCTTGGCGGTAGCACGGCGGGACCGCAGCGCTCCAGGAGTTGTCGCACTCTGCGCCGTTCCCGCCTCCTCACGTCGCCCAAACGGGCGGGGGCGATTTTGTCGGCGCTCGACGCTTGACGAGGCCCGCGGTCCATCGCATAACTCGCGTCCCGTCGCTGCACGGAGCTCACGTCGAGGTAGCTCAGCTGGTTAGAGCGAGGGATTCATAACCCCTAGGTCGGCAGTTCAAGTCTGCCTCTCGGCACTCGAAGACGGCGCTCCCCGGAGCGTCGTCTTCTTTTTGATCCGCGATGGCGATGACCGTTCCACCGCCGATCGTGTGCGCGCGCTCGCAGCTCCGGCAGCGGCCCGCGTTCATGCGGCGGTTTTCCCGGCTGTTGCTTGACCCGGGAACCGCCAATCCCTCAGGGTGCCGGCCACGTGCCTTCGGCTCCACAGCACGGCGGCCTCTCGCTGCTGGACGAAGACGATCCCGGCGCAGCGCTGCGCGTATGGATTGGGGCCTCGTTCGTCGGCGGCTGGTCGGGCGAGGATCCGGAAGCGCTCGCGGCCGCCGTGATCGCCTCCCTGCGGGCAGCCGGCGCGTTGGGCTCGCTGGGCGCCCTGCACGTGGAGCGGGCCGTCGCGAGCATCGAGCACGACCCGCGCTTTTTCGAGAGCCCGCGCGACACCGACGCGGTGCGCTCGCACGCGTTCACCCTGCTCGAGAAGGCCGCGCCGCCCTCCCCTGCCAAGACACCGGCTCCGGTCGAAGAACCGACGTGGTGGGTTCACCTGTGGTCCACGCCGCCGGCCAAACCGTCCGCGTAGCGGCCCCGGGATTCGTCAGGCTCAGTGGGTTCGACAGGGGCGGCGACCGTGCCGCCCCTTGAGCCAGCATCCATCGGCCTGCGCCGTCGCGACCGAGGCGACCGTCGGTTCACCGTCGTTCGCACCGCGCGAGAGCCCCGGCCCGAGCAGCGCAACCCCGCCGACGAGCAGCGAGCCTGCGCCGACCCGGCCAAGCCACGCCCGGACCCGCAGACGTCGAAAGTAGCGGTGTTCGGCCCGCGTCGCGTCTTCGTTCGCCGGATTCGGCAGTGCGAGTTCCACATTCATGGGTGTACCCGTCCGGCGCAGCAGCTCCAGGGCCAACTTGGACGTTCCAACTTGCGCCAAGTGCGCCGGCAGCCTGTACTGCGGGGCGCCCGCGGTCCTAGGCATCGGTGGAACACGCGACGATTCGGCTCAGCGCGCCATAGCCTCGCCCCGTCTCGTGGTGCCAGGCGTTGAAGGCGGCCTGCGCCGCGGCCTGGTTTCGCTTGCCGGCCGTCGGCCGGTCGAGCACGCCAAAGTGCGCGAGCCCACCCAAGACCGAGCGGGTGAGCATGAAGGTGTCCTTGCCCATCTCTCGCAGGACGTACTGGGCGGTGGTTCCCCCCAGCCGCTTGCCCTCGGCGCTCATTCGCTGCCAGAGCCCGACGATCTCATCACCCGGCCAGGCGGCGAGCCACCGGCCGAAGCTGCCCGCCTCCTCGAGGATGTCGAGCAGCCAGCGAGCGTTGTGGATCGTCGCCTCGATCCGGGCTCGGTTCTTGATCATGCCGGGGTTCGTGAGCAGCGCTGCAACGTCCCCCTCGTCGAGGGTCGCGACGGCCCCGACCTCGAAGCCGCCGAACGCCTCGGTCATGGTCGGCCAGTACCGCTCGACGACGCGCCAGTTGAAGCCCGCCCGGAACACGCCCTTGGTCAGCATGCCCAGCGCCTTCGCGTCCTTGAGCCGGCGCAGCGAGGCGGCAGACTTCGGCGGTCCGGGGAGCAGCGCCTCGAGGGCGGACGGCCCTCCTTTACGAGCGGCGGCAGCGGCGTACACAGTCTCGAACGAGACGGTCATGCGCCGAAGCCTGGCATGGACGGCCCGCCCCGGTCACGGCAGGCAGTCGGGGCAGGTCCCCCGCAGCTGCACCGTCGCGTTCTCGACGGCAGCTGCCCACCGACCGTCCGCCGCCAGCGATGCGGTGACCGAGGATGGCAAGCAGGCCAACTGACCACACGCGCTGCACAGAAAGTGCGCGTGGGCGGGCTGCCCCTCTCGTACGAGCTCGTACCGATCGATCCCGTCCACGCGGCCGAGCGTGGTCGCCATGCCTGCATCACGGAGCTTGATCAGGTTGCGATAGACGGTGGTCGGGTCCCACGCCCCTTCGTCGAGTCGAGCCAGCACTTCGGAGTACGAAAGAGGCCCCGTGGCGCGCGCGAGTTCAATTAAAACGGCGACGCGCGGCGCGGTCGCCCGCAACCCCCGCGCGCGCAGCTGTGCCCGCGCCTCTGTCTTCGTCAGCGCCATCCGTCTCCGCGCAGAGACTACTGCAATACATTTGCAAAGGCATCCGCCTTGCAGAAAAAGCACATGCTCCCTTGTCGGCCCCCGCGCTTGCTTCCATAGTCCCCGGCACCATGGCCGCCGCATCCGCATCATCGTCGCCGTCGGGCCAGCAGGTCGATCGCATCGGCGTGTTCGCCAGCGCGGCCTGTGCGGTCCACTGCGCCGTCGTGGCTCTCATCCCGGCCCCGCTCGGTGCGGTCGGCCTGGGCGCGCTGCTCGGCCATGAAGCCGAGTGGGCGTTCACGATCGGGGCCGTCGCGATCGCGGGCTTGGCCCTGCTCGCGAACCTTCGCCGCGGGGGCTCGGGTCGCATCACCCTGCTGCTCGGCACCGGGATGGCGGGCCTGCTGGCGTCCCGGTTCCTCGAAGAGGCGGGCGTCGAAGGCCTGGGCACCGGGGTCGCGGTGGGGTCCGGGGCCGTGCTGGTCGCGGCCCACATCCTCAACATCCGCGCCATCGGCCGGCGGCAACGCGCAACCGAGCTCAACGATCCATGCTGCGAACCAAAGTAACCGTCCTCGCCGGGTTTCTCGGCGCGGGCAAGACCACCCTGCTCAACGCCCTGCTTCGGGACACGCCCGAGCCGCTGGGCGTCATCGTCAACGACTTCGGGAGCGTCAACGTGGACGCGGCACTCGTCGCCGGCAAGTCCTCGGTCGAGGGCGAAGTTGCCCTGCAAAACGGGTGCGTCTGCTGCACGATTCGCGGCGACCTGCTGACCGCGCTGTTGCAGCTGACGCGGCGCAAAAATCCGCCGCGCCACATCGTCATCGAGACCAGCGGCGTCTCCGATCCGGCCGCGGTCGCGCGGACCTTTCTCGACCCGCGGGTGAGCGACCACGTTCAGCTCGCGGCGATCGTCGGGTGCGTGGACCCGAGTGAGTTTCCCGGGCTCGTCGATGAGCAGTGGACGATGGCCAGCACCCAGCTGAAGGTCTGCGACTTCGTCGTGCTGACCAAGGCCGACCTCGTGAGCGCATCCGAGCTCGCTGCCGCGCGCAGCCTCGTCGACCGCCTCGCCCCGCGGGCCCGCGTCGTGCAGGGCTCGCTCGACGATGCCCCGACCGCGCTCATTCTGGGCACCGAGGGGCTATGGAGCCACGCGCGGCTCGCCACCGCGCAGCCGGCCGAAATGCCCCACGTCCACGAGGTTGGCCATCACCACGGCCACCATCATCACCACGGACATGCGTTCGAGACGTGGACGTATCGGACCGACGCACCGCTGTCGACGTACGGGCTTCGGCGCACGCTGGCCCAGCTGCCCGCTGCGGTCTACCGCGCGAAAGGGTTCGTGCACGCGGCCGAGGCCCCCGAGGTCCGGCTGCTCGTCCACGTCGTGGGCGCACGCGCCGAGCTGCGGGCCGACGGCCCGTGGACGGACACGCCGCAGACCGAGCTGGTCTTCCTCGGTCGCGAAGGCACGCTGCCGACCACGGAGATCTCCAAGCAGCTCGACAAGTGCATCCACACCAACGCGCAGCCGACCGTCGACTTCATGGACGACATGCTCGGCTACTTCAACCGGCTGCTCTCGGGCATGCCGGGGCACGTCGAGTGACGTCCCGTTCGGCGATGGCGAGCGGGACCAAACGCTCGGCCGCCCGCCGGCCGCCCGCGATGTTGCGCGCGACCGGACCGAGCTGAAGCTCCGCGAGCGCCCCCGCGACGTGCAGGCCGTGGCCCCACTCGAGATGGGCATCGACGCAGGGCGTCCCGCAGCGTGCGCGGGGAAATTGCTCGGGACACAGGCCCGCGAGAAACGGCGCCCCCGGCTGGCCTTCGAAGCCGGTCGCGAGCACGACGGCGTCGACCTCGAGCGGGCGCCGCAGCCCGAGCACGCGCGCGTTGGGCAGCGCAAAGACGCCCCGCACGGTGTCCTCGACCAGCCTCACCCGGCCCTTGGCCACCTGAGCGCGGAGGGCCCGGTGGACCTCCTTGGTCATCGTGCCTGGGCGACGCGCGCCCTCGATCATTGCGCGGCGCCTCGCCATGTCGCGCTCTTTGGAGAACGCCCTCATCTTCGCCGGACCCAGCCACTGCGAGTCGCTGTCGAACTGCGCGCGACGCAGCCGATGCGGGCTGACGACGGAGACCATCCGACCTTGGCCTGCGAGGCGGACGGCGAGCTGCGCCGCTGAGATGCCCCCGCCGATGATCGCGACCCGCCGGAAGTGCCGACGCGCGTCAAGGTCGAACCCGGGATCGAACACGTGCTGCACCCAGGCCGCCGGATCTTCGAGGTGGGGCCTCGCCCACGCCGGAATCCGCTGCGTGCCGCCCGAGCCCAGGGCGAGCACGACCCGGCGAGCCGTCAGCGCCTCGCCATCGTCGAGTTCGACCGTCCAGCCCAGCGCGCCGCTCATCGGACGAAGCGCAGTTGCGGACGCTCGAACGTGCAGCGCGTCGAGGCCGCGCGCCTCGATCACCGCGCTGGCGTGGGCCGCGAACAGCGTGGTGGATGGGCGCGCGTAGGGACCGGCGAACGGGCTCACCGCGTCGTCCGGTGTCCACGACTCGGCAAAGCGATGCAGCGACCACGGGTCGGCGTCGACGTGGTGTACGGCCGGAGAACGCAGGTGGCTCATGCCGACGGTGGCCGCGCGCTGGTTCCAGACCTCAAGCAGGGAATCCCCGGGATCCACGATCCGAAGCTCATTCGGCGCCACCGACGCCCCCGCCTGCAGCGCAGCGGCGATGTGGACGCCTTGCGGCCCGCCACCGATGATGAGCCAACGCAG
>JBCCQM010000287.1:0-8910 GCA_039024335.1 Myxococcota bacterium | reverse complement strand
GTGTGGTTGTGTTTTGTTTTTTTTTTTTTTCTATCCTACTGTGGGGTGTTGGCGTAGTAAACGTGCCCTCTGTGGTCTTATTCGTTGGTGTGGGGGGGGGGGGCGGGGGGGGGGGGGGGTTTGGGTGGGGGGGGGGGGGGTCACGCCACGTGGGGGGCCAGCGCAGGGGCGGGCATCCTCGGAGGGGGCGCGAAAATCTCTATCGGGGTCCAGAAAAACTCGTGAACGCTCGAGCCTGCATGGAGGATGCGGCCGCCACTCATGGCGCCGTTCGAGTTGTTCCCTCTCGGGATCCGATGGGGGCGTATCGGTTGCTGGTGCCTCTGTCTTGGGGGGCTGCGAGCCGTCTCGATGGAGTTCGGCTCGAGCATGGGCGCCCAGAGCCGACAGGGTTCTTCGTCGAGTCGGAGGCGGAGGGGGCCGCCGCGATCGTCGTGACGCAGGCGCGTATCCCGGTTCATCTGCGCATCGAAGACTACGTGCGTGGCCAGTGCGCGTACGAAGGGTGGGGGGTCTGCGCCGTCGATTGGATTGAGGTCGATGGCGCTGCTCGCCTTGTGGTGATGGCTCGGCGAGAGGAATCTGTTCGTCGCATCGTTGCGTTCGTAGATCACGCCCGCGTGTTTCAGCACTCTGCGACCGCGGCTGCGACGGATTGGGAGCGGCTAGACGGCGCGCTCTGGTGTAGTGCGGTGAGCTTTGAACTGGCTGTTCCCACCGGGAAGCGGAAGTTCGAGCCCACCACCGCGTATCCGATGCTGGGCGGAAGCGTGGAATTGCCCAGAACTTGGGCGTGCGATGTTCGATTCGAGTCTTCGGACCTGGTGGCGCTTGACGCTAACCTCGACGTCGAGGGCTGGAGAGGGTTCGTTCGGGTTGAGGCCCGGAGAGTGGTTTTGCCGCTTCGCGAGAACGAGCTGCTTGCCATCGTGGACCACGAGCTGACGGCGGCAGGGATCCGGCCCGCGCTGAGCAAGCCTGCCGTTATGTGGCGCCCTGATGTCGATGTCCTGGGAGTGTTTTCGTCCGCGGTGAACCTGTTCGGAGACGTGGGCGAGGCCTGGTATGGCTTTGCGTTCGCTGAGGGGGTGCAGTGGTCGGTTGTAGTGCTCTCGCGGTCGATGGAGGCCGATCGCCAAGGGTGTATGCGGATGCGCGGGGCCTTTGAACTCGCCGTCATGACGCTGAAGCCTCGGAGTGGTGCGGATGAATAAGAACACGCGTCGTTCGGGCCAGGGGGGGCAGTCAGGCGTTGCCCAATCACAAGATGTTGCTCCCGTTCAGCCCGTCTGGGGGCCGTTGCCTCGTCCCCGGGAGCTAGACCCCGCGGCCAAGTTCTTCGGACATGCGGATCCGGTCGCGCTGCAGACCCGGTGGGTCCCATTTCAGGCAGGAGGAGTCGCCGGGTTCAGCGCTCACCGGATGATCTGGGTCGCCCCGCACCGAGTTGAGTTCCGTCCATCTGTGGGTGCGAAGGTGGCTTGCTTCGCGCCTGTCGTTGGGGGGGTCATGGTGATGCTGTTCCCTTTGTTCACGTGGTCCATGCCGACGTTGCCTGCTCTGGCATTGCTGGCCTGCCTGAGTCTTGTTCCGACCGTCGTCGGGCTGCTTCTGTGGCGGCACGTTGATACGCCCCGCGTGTTCGATGCTTCCGTTGGGTACTTCTGGGTCGGTGAACGGCCGAAGCGTGGAGACAAGACGGGGGAGACAAGGGCGCGGTTCTCGGATGTCCACGCACTTCAAATCATCGAGAAGGAAGCTGTATCGTTCGGTCGCAGTGAGAACCAGGTCGGAGACAACCGCAGCTTCGAGCTCAATCTTGTGATGAGAGACGGGGGGCGCGTGGGCGTTCTTGTCGACGGATCGGCCCCTCGGAGAACAGCCGGAATCCTCGGCCAGTTTCTTGGCGTTCCCGTATGGGACGCAACCGCGATCGCGACGGGGCGCCTGCCCGGTTGGTGACGATCGAAGACGGCGAAGAGTAGCGGCCTGCGTTCGCGTTGGACGGTCGCCTTCGCAGTCCGCCCCTCTCTAAAAAGAGAACTGATGACCCCGAACACCGGGTCCTGCTGCGCCGCGCAGCGGGCCCGTCTGGAGACCTGCGTGCCTACGAAACCCAACCTCAGTCCCGACAAGCTCGAACGCTTCGCCCGCCGCCTGTATCGACGATGGGTCCGCGCCGGAGCGTTCGCCCTCGAGTATTGCGTCGTGGCGGCGTCGATGCGTTTCGGCATCGAGGAGCGACGACTTCGCTACGTCGTCGAGGACCTCCGCAACGGACGGGCAGGGCTCGTGCGTCTGTTGGCGCGGGCTCGACGGACCGCGCGGTCTCGTCTGCGCGGCGACATCGAGGCAGCCGTCATCCAGCTCGCGCATACGTTCCCGCACCACAGTGTGGTGCGGCTGACGAAGGACGTGCGGCACGCCGGCTACAACATCGGCCGCACCACGGTGATGCGCATCTTGAAGCGCTGCGGCGTGCAGAGGGCGTCATGACGGCGGACGCACCGAAGGGCGCCGTCTCGTGCGGGCCGCTGCGTCGGGAACCGGACGGACACTGGTATCTGGGCAGTCACTACCTCGGGCAAGACGACGACCCCGAGGTGTCGCTGGTCGAGCTGGAGGCCCGGGTCGGCGTCGTGCTCATCATGGTTGCCGATGCTCTGGAGCAGGCGTGCGGTGCTCTGGAGAAGTGGGGCGACGCGGTACCGGTGGGGCGGGCGTTGACGGTGCTGCGGCGGTACCACCGCTGGCAGGCGACGGGGCGCTGGTAGCTCGAGCTGCCCTCCAAAAAACAGCGCAACGGTCGACCCGCCGTGGTCGACGGGGTCGCTGCCATAAGGATTCTCCCGCTAGCTCGGGAGCCGAAACGAAGGAATCATGGAAAACAACGCAAACGCGAAACACATCGTGCTCGGCCTGGCCGGGCTTCTCTCCCTCTCCGCATGCATGCCCGAGGATGTCGAGATCGCGCAGGGAAATCCGCCTGGTCAGATCACGGGAACCGATGGCGCGGCAGACGACGGAAGCGGAGGCGAAGGCGAGGGCTCTGAGGGAGGCGCATCTGCACCGCGTTGCCTCCTCTCGGGAGACGAGAACGGAGCCTCAGAAACACAGTGGCAATGCGGAGGGCGTGCCGATGTCGAGTTGTTCGTCGACTTCGACGTCCCGGCGATCGTGCCGGGAGATCTCAATGATTTCCCATCTTCGGTCGGGGGCGCTTCGTTCTTCTTTGGCCCCGAGTTCGATGAGGAGTACGGCGCGCCAGCCGTGATGGCGTGCTGCAGCGACTATCCCGGCGATGATGGCGACCCTGTCGAGGCTGACTACGAGGACTACCCGGTGTACGCGAATGCTTGTGTGGCCGACTGTGTCTATCAGGGGCGCCTGGCCGCCATTCGGGAGCTGGAAGCGCTGCGTGATGGCGAGCTGAGCAAGCCAGGGCGTGGACCGGCGCGGAATCAGCTTCAGAGTCTCATCAACTGGGTGAAGGGCCCCGATGGGGTCGCCGCATGGGAGGCTGCGTTTGACGGGCCCAGCCCGCATCCGTCGGTGTCGTTCGATGCTCAGGACGTTGGTGTTGTTGAGGTCCCGAACTCTGAAGACTGGAAATGGCTCAAAAACGTCAAGCTGGAGGCGCAGTGTCGGATTAGCTCGGTCTCGGTCCCGCCGGTCGAAGACCGTCTGTCGTGTACCTCCTTCGAGGAAAACGATGATGTTCCGTGGGGCGCTGGGCTCGAGGACCCGGACGACTTCGTCTCGGAAGCGGGCGGGGACATCGACCTGGATGGACCGGTCTTGTTCGGCATCGATGCCGACGGCGCCGCGCCTGTTGTGGGACTGGGAGACGCCAGCAGCGGTCGGGGATGCTCTACGATGTCGGTCGACGTCGTCAGCGACGGCGCGGCGGTGTCGTTGACGAGTCTGACGGTGCGTGCCCCCGAGCAACTGGTGTTCCAGGAGGCAGGCGGGACGCTCGTGCTTGAGAATTTGAAGCTGGAGCTTCGCAGCCTCCTTGAGGTGCCGTTGGCAGAAGCGGAAGATGGGGGGCGGTTCTCGCTGCCGCCGGGCTCGATGCGGATGAGCCTGTCGGGGGAAATCCACGGGGTTCCGCTCGCCGTCCTCGTGACCAACACGTTCGCGGTCGACGGCACGCTGCGCGGGGACATCAGCGGTCGATACGATGTGGAGCTTGAGCCCATCGAAGTCGTCTACACCGACGAGAACGGAGCGCTGTGGAACCTGCTCGTCGTCGTCGACGCTTGGTCACCGCGGGGTTACGCGCCGAAGGCTGTTGCTGCGCTGTCGGTCACCGAGGCCGGTTTGGACCTTGATGGCTCGGGTTCATTCGACGTTGACGGTGATCTCGTCTCGTACGTCTGGACCGTCAATGGTCGAGAGGTCGGCGAAGGTCCGACGCTTCAGGGGAAGTGGGCCGAAAGCGGCACGGTGACGTTGATGGTCGAAGACCGCAGCGGGCGCCAAGGCTTCGATGTAGCCTTCTTCTAGGAGTCGGTCCGATGCGTTCTGCGAGCTTGAGCTTGGTGTTGTCGGTCGGCCTGGTGGCCTCGTGTGCGGAAGACGAGTTGGACCTTCCTCCAACGGAACTCGTCTACGAGTCGGACCTCACCATCCTGCGTGCAGAGCCGGGCTTGCCGCTGTGTGCGGAGACGGGGCCTCGGATGGACGACCAGACCCAGTTCATCGCAGATACGCTCGAGCTTGGGGGGCCATCGGCCCCCTTCACCTTTTACTGGCTCACGCCCGATGGGCTCGAAGGCTCTCCGTGCTCCGGAGGACTGGGTTGTGCCGGGGGGTCGACGGTCTACTCGACGCAGGTCCCGATCTCGCACGAGGCTGTGCATGCGTACCTCGACGAGCGGTTCGGAGGTGAGCGCAAACGCCGGAACACCTTTATCGAAGAGGGGCTGGCAGAGGTCTTCAGTACCGAGACTCAGCACCTGGGGCTTCCTGAAGGCGATGTTTGGGAACTCCTGATGCAGCCGGGGCGCAACCTCGACAACGCAGCGCGCGTGCGAGCGGGACACTTCGTACGGACGATGTTGGATGACTACTCGCGCACCGAGGTCGCCAACTTCTATCGAGGCACTGTCGGTGTGGTTTCGGTCGAAGGGGTTTCCGCTGCGTTTGAGAGCGCGTTTGGTGAAGAGTTAGGCGCTTTTGTCGACCGTTACGAGGATGTCCCTCTGTGCGAGATGCGAGGCGGATTCGAGCTGGCGATGGAGTGCGGCGCCGGCGAATCCACCGACGTCTACGACGACGATGGCAGGACACTCATCGAGCGCACGCTGTCGTGCGGTGAGCCCGGAACGTTCAACTTCGACGCCGAGCACATGGCCACGACGTTCACGATCGAGATCCCGGATTTCCAGGTGGGTTGGGGACGGATCCATCACCTTGAAGCGGTGGGCAATGGTGTCGTTGCGCAGCTCTACGGCTGCGAAGGTTGTGGTCAGCCGTTTTTCTTCGACTCTCGAGAGGGCGCCTTCTGGGAGGCCATTCCGCCAGGCCGGTACTGGGGGCGCCTCCTGGTTCCGATTGACCAGCCAGGCTCGGCAGGGCTTCGGATCGTTGAGTGCGCCGGCGAGAACCTCTGCTAGCGCGTGAAATAGAACGGCCCATACCGAGGTCGAAGCGGTCGCATGTGATGGAACGAAAAAACAAAAATCGTGTGGATGTCGTGGGAGCGTCGAGGGGCGTGTTCCGGTGGATGGTGGCGTTGTCGGTGTACGACTTCGTCCCCGCGGCCTTGCTGGGCGCTCTCGCTGTGGTGTCCCTCTCTCAAGGCGCGCTGCTGTTCACGTTCCCTGCGCTCGCGATGGGCGGGTTCTTGGGCTATCTCGGCGTGCTGAAGGTCGCAGCGGGACGCCGGATCCGCTCGGGCATCGTACGGAAGGACGGGGCCTTGTTTGCATCCGGGTTCGCAAGCCTCCGGACGCTTCTCATCGTCCTGTTCATCGGAAACTTCGGCGGGCTCGTGTTCGCCTTGTCTTGCAACGTGCCGTAGGAGGGAACGAGACGATGTCGATGCATCTTTCTGTCGAAGACCAGAAGACGGTCCGGGGCGCAGCGCGCTGGGGCTACGCCGTCGTGGGGATCGTCGCCCTCAACATGGTGGTCGTGGTGAGCCGGGCGTTTGACGACGGGCTCCGTGAGTTCGTCGCCGCAGGGGCCTTGCTTGTCGTGATGGGGTGGCAGGCGCTTGCGTTGGCGGTCGCCTCACTGTCGTTCTCGTCGACGCCCACCGCGGAGCGGTTCGAGTCGGGTTTATCGGCGTTGCGGACGTACTGTAAGGTCGGCGTCCTCGGGGGGCTGGCTTCGATGATGCTTGCGGGGCTGTCGTGCCAGATGAAGATCAGCGAGCTCCAGTTCGAGGTGGACCGTGTGATCGAGGCCGAGGTCCAAAAAGAGTATCCAGGCGCCAAGGTGATCCGGGAGTAGGGGGGCTGCGATGGGCTTCTTGTCTTCGATTGGGCGAACGTTCCGGCGCAGCGCTCTCATCACCCAGATCACGCTGAGAATCACGTTCCAACAGGATCCGGAGCTGCTGCTGTTTCCGGGAATAACGCTGTTGTTCGTGTTGGGCAGCGGCGTGGGGACGTATTTTGCGACGTCCGCAGTGGCCGACGCTGCCGGCCTCTTGCCCGTACAGGTCCCGCTGATTGCACTCGCAGTTGCGGCGCTGCTGCTGCCCGTGGGGGTTGTGTTCGCAACGTTTTGCACGACGAGGACGGTGCAGGTGCGCTTGCACGGTGGGGACGCGTCCTTGTGGCAGAGCCTTGGATTCGGGCTCCGCAACCTGCACCGCGTGCTGCTGTGGGTCGTTGTCTCGACGGGCGCCTTCTTGGTGTTGGGGAGCCTGCGAAGCGCGATGCGGAAGCTCGCAAAGAACCTCGGGCCACTCGGTCAGATGCTCGAAGGCCCGGTGATGTGGGTGCTCGAGACCGCGTGGCGGATTAGCCGGCTTCTGGTGGTACCGGCGATGGTCTACGAGGGGGTGGGGGCCGTCGACGGGATCAAGACGTCGGTGTCGCTGATCCGCGACACGTGGGGGCAGTCGCTCATCCGGGACCTGGGCTTCGAGGCGGTGTTTGGCGCGGTGAAGACCGTGCTTGTGTTGCTGGTGCTCGCGTGCGTTCTGTTATTGCCAGCGGGGTCGGCGTTGCAAGCGTGGGCGCTGGTCCTGGTTGGCCTCGGATTCGCCTTTGCGTTCGTGCTCGAGGGGATGCTGGCGTCGGTGTTCAACGCGGCGATGTACCACTTCGCAACGAGGCGGGAAGCTGGGTTGGGGTTCAGCAAGGACATCTTGCGAAGCGCGATGCGGAGCAAGGGAGCCCAAGCATGAGCCGTACGGCGTTGTTCCTGGCCTCGCTGGCGATGGTTTCAGGGTGTGACCTTGAGCTGGTCACGGAGACCGGTCGGCCGACGCTGTATGGCGAAGTTGTCTCCGCGCTCAGCGATGCTGCGAATCCTCCTCGTGATGTGGTTTTGGCCAAGCGCGGATGGGCACGAGTGCGCAGCCCAGGCGAGCTTGCGTCTGCGTTGGCGGACGGCGGGGAGCGCCCCGTCGTGGTCTACGCGTACGCGAAGTGGTTCCTTTGCGGTCAGCAGCTCGAAACCGATGCGCTGCTCGACGCGGAGGTCCAGTCGAAACTCGAAGGGTACTCGCTGGTGATGGTGGACGTGACGGACCCGTCAGCAGATGAGCGTGCGGTTCAGGAACTCTTGGGCCGTCGCTGCATCACGGTTTTCGCCGACGGCTCGGCTGCAGCAGACGCGATGCGCCGTGACGGAGCGTTGCCCGAAGCGGCGAGCATGACGTTGGATGCGTGCGACGCTACGTTGCGGGCGAAGTTTCTAGCGCTGCTGGAGTGACCCGAGGCACCAGCACCGCGAAATCGGACACCGACCTCGCATGAAACACCCCGTTTTTTATCTCCTGGTTCTCGCCGCCACAGCGTGCGCAGGTGGCCCTTCGAGTCCTCCTCTTGCCACCCCGGTCACAAGTCAATCTGCGGAAGAGGAGTCGGGGCGAGAGCTGGCTGTGTGCCCCGCAAGCTTGTCTGAAGACCCGAGTCCTGCGCTCGACGATACCGTCGTGCTCAGAATCCCGGTTGGTGCGGATGTCGGCGGACTGTCAGCTCCTGTTGCTAGGGAACTGCCCGACGAGTGTGAGTCCCATGTGGCGTACGCACAAGTCTTGGCGCTCGAGGCCGACCCTGCACGTGCCCCAAGCAGCTACTTCGGGGAGGTGAGGGCGATTGTTGAGGCGGCAGGGTTCGACAGGGTTACGCAGCATCAAGCTCGGCTGGACACGAGCTTGGTGTTCATGGTCGAGGTCACGCTGCGGGGGACGCAAGGGGAAGACCTCATCGGACTCGTATCGGTGCGCGTCGGTCAGGGCAGAGCCGTTGGGCTCGCGTATGTTCTGGACGCGGCGGCGTCGAGCGATGAACTCGGCGTCCTGGCTGCTTCGGCAGATTCGATGGTCGTGTTACCGCCGGGGTGAAAGGCTGGTCCTTCGTCCGGGTCGACTGAGCCGAGGGGCCAGACGATGGTGGCCAAGACCACACCTGTGCTGTTGACGGTCGTGGCAGCTTTTCTGCATGCTGGTCGGCATGTTGGGGCTGGCGTTGACGCTCTGGGTGGCTGTTTCGCCTGCGGTTCCGCCGCCTCGATGGAGCCCCGCTCCGCGTAGGGTGTCGTCGCAGGAAGCTTTGCAAGCCGAGGCGTTGGGGCTGCGAAGCAAAGGCCTCGGCTACCAGCGCATTCGGGCGGCAGGAGACCGTTTTGACGCGTTCATCATGCCCGATGGGCAGGTCGAGTTTCGGATTGACCGCGATGTCACCGTGAAGCTCGATGGCATTTGCGGTTTCGCGGTCTGCATCG
>JBCCQM010000286.1:0-8919 GCA_039024335.1 Myxococcota bacterium | reverse complement strand
GCACGCGGGCTGCATGCCGCCCACCAGGCCGGGCTCGTCCATCGTGACTTCAAGCCGGGCAACGCGATGGTCTCCACGCGCGATGGTCGAGACCACGCGCACGTGCTGGACTTCGGCCTCACCATCACTGCCGGGGACGACAGCGCGAAGGTTGCGGGCACACCGGCGTACATGCCACCGGAGCAGCGCATCGGCGATCCTGCGACGCCCGCTGGCGACCAGTACTCGTTCTTCGTCACGTTGTACGAGGCGCTCACGGGTAAGCGACCGCGAGCACGGCCCGCTCCGCTGGACGACATCCCGCGTTCACTTCGGTCCCTCGTTCGCACGGGTCTGCATGAAGATCCTGAGCAGCGACACGCCTCGATGGCGGTCGTCGCCGAGGCCCTCGCGCCCGCGCAGCGATCCTCTCGAGTCGCGGGCATCGCCGCGCTCGGCCTGCTCGGTGTGGGGCTTGCCGCGAACGCGTTGAACACCGACGACCCGCAGGCGAGCTGCCGCGATGCTGCACAGATCCGCTGGAGCGGGCTGTGGAATCCCGAGACCTCCGCAGCCCTCGACGAGCGATTCGAGACGTCTGCCTCCTGGCCGAAGCTGTCCGCTGGGCTCGACGCGTATGGCAAGGGCTGGGCTGCCGCATGGGATGACGCGTGCCGGGCCACGCACGTGGAGAAGACCCAGTCCCTCGACACGCTGGCACTCCGCACGGCCTGCCTCGACGCCGACTTGACGCGAGCGGCTGCAGCAATCGACAGCCTCGAACGCGGCAGTGAACGCACCGTGCAGTCGGTCCTCACGTCCGCATCCCTGACCGCGCCCGACTGCACGACCGTGCGGCTGCAGGATCGAGAGCCTCCCCCCACCGAGCCCGAGGCCCTCGCGACGTACGACGCCACGCTCCTCGCGGCCACGAAGGCACTCGCTCGGGCCAAGTTCGACGGACAGCCCGAGTCCGCACTCGAAGACCTCGCGACCCTGGCCGTTGACGAAACGTCACACCCCGTGGCGCTCGCGGCCGTCGAGGCTGCCCGCGGCGAATGCCACTTCCTGCTCGGCGCCGCCGAAGAGAGCGCCAAGGCGTACCGAGCCGCGATTGCAGCCGCCGAGCGAGCCCGCGACGACCACACGTTCGTCGACCTCACCACGAACCTCGCGTTCGTCGAAGGGGTCGAACGCTCCAGATACGACGTCGCGAGAACTTGGCTCGCCCAGGCGATGAACCGAGGCCAGCGCATCCAGCTGATGCCCGTTGCCAAGACCGGACTCGCGCTGGCTCGAGCCAGCGTGGAGCGGACCGCGGGCGAGTCAGGGCGAGCGATTCAGATGCTCGAGGAGGCGCTCGCGGGACCGCTCGATGGGCTGCTGCCCCACGTCGTCGGCAGCCTCCACAACAACCTCGCGAACGCGTACGTCGATCAGCACGCGATCCTTTCGGCACTCGAGCACCTCCGCGAAGGACTGCGCCTGCGACTCGAGGGCCTTGGCGAACGACACCGCGCGGTCGGGCAATCCCGGCTGATGCTGGGGCGCATGCTCACCGAAGCCAACGAGTTCGACGAAGCATCCGAGGAGTTGAACGCCGCCGCGGAGCTCTTCGCGGAGCTCGAGGGTGCGCACGCCGAACAGATCAACGCGCTCGAAGGCGCCGCCATCTTGGAGGCCATGCGTGGAAACCTCGAGGCCGCCACGACGCGCATGGGCACCGCACTCGACGTGGCCCAGGCCCACCTCGGCGCCGACAACCGACTCCGCGCGCAACTCGGGGTGAACTACGGCCGAATGCTCATGATGCAGGGCAAGCTCAAAGAAGCGCGTGCTCGCGTGGCGACGGCGCTCGCGTTCGAAGAGCGCGTTCTCGGGCCCACGCACGCCGCCCTGGCGGACACGCTCACCGTGATTGCAGAGATCGAGCTGGCGGCGGAAGACGGCGCCGCTGCGAAGGCCGCCACGGACCGCGCGCGCACGCTCACCGACGCCCCGGGACACATCCTGCAGCTGCGCGTGATGGGAATGCAGGCCGATGCCCTGCAAAGCTGTGATGTCGCGTCGGCCCAGGCAGCCGCGCGGACGCTGCTCGACGACACCGATCTCGAAGCCCTCGGCCTCGCCGCCCCCGAGCAGGCGGGCATTCGGGCCTCGATCGAGACCTGGAGCGGTGGACCCGGCTGCCGATCAGCAGGGCCGTAGCCCACGAGCCCAGCCGTCGAAGTCCGCCTCGCGCTCCAGCGTGGCGAGCTCGTTCTCCGGCATTGCCTGGACGACGACGAGAAGATCTCGGAGCTTGCTGCGGGCCCTGGCGAGGCGGCTGCGGGCCGTGTGCGGCGAGACCTCCAGCACCTCGGCGATGGCCTCGGTCTTGAGTCCCTCCCAGTAGAACAGCTCCAGCGTCAGCTGAAACTCCAGCGGCAGCCGACGCAGGGCCGCGAGCAGCCGGGCGCCTCGCTCGTGCTTGGTGAGCATCGTGCTGGGCGTCGCGCCTGCATCGACCACCGAGTGCTCATGGGCGGAAAACGTTCGATGCTTCCTCCGGTAGTGTTCGTAGAGGCGATTGCGGGCGACGCGAAGCATGTAGGTCTTGAATGTGGCCCGCCCCTCGAACCGATCGCGCCCCTTCAGACAGGCCTCGAACGTCTCCTGCACGAGGTCGTCGCAGGGCCCATCGAGCTTGGTCGAGAAGAAGCGGAAGAGGCACTCGAAGTGCCGGCGGAACAGCTCGTTGCCCGCCTGACCATCGCCGTCGCCCCAAGCCTGGAGCAGCTCCACATCCGGTCGCACTCGGCATACCGTACCCCAGCAGGCTAGGGTGCAACCCATCACGACGCCTCGCTCGTCTCCTTCGCTCCTCGCGGTGTCGCCAGAACTTGCAGTACGCCCGGTCCAGCGGCGTTTTGGCTCCGACCCAGGAGCGAAACATCCCTCGGGAATCGCCGCGTCGGGTTGCACCATAGGCTGCGAGCGAACTGGTAGGGTCCGGTCGTGACGACGCGGTCCGACTTCTCCACCGTTGGAGGCTCGCAGCCCGTCGAGCTCGAGCTGCCCGAGACGTCGCCGCGCGCGTGCATCGTGGTCGCGCCTGCGCTGGGTGTGCGGGCGAGCTACTACCGGGCGCTGAGCGAAGGGCTTCGGAAAGCGGGCTTCGCTACAGCCGCGGTCGACCTTCCGGGACTCGGGCAAAGCCCCGTCCGGGCGCGACGTGGGGTGGACTGGGGCTACGACGACGTCATCGCCCACTACGCCGCCGCGTGCCGAGCCCTTCGGCAGCTACGCCCCGATACGCCGCTCGTGCTGTTGGGACATTCGATCGGCGGCCAAGTTGGCTTGATGCTCAGCGGCACGGGCGTCGATGGACTCGAGGGCGTCGTGATCGTTGCATCGGGCTGCCCGTGGTGGAAGACGTGGGATGGCCTCGAAGCCTGGCGTATTCGGGCCGCGACATGGACCTGCGGCGCCCTGGCGCGCACGCTCGGCGTGTTCCCCGGGGATAAGGTCGGCTTTGGGGGCCGCGACGCCAAGACGCTCATCACCCAGTGGGCCCACGCCGCGCAGACGGGGCACTACCGCCTCGATAGCTTCGATGGCGACGCCCTGCTCGCGCGACCGGGTCCACCCGTTCTTGCGATCCGCGTCGAGGGCGATGCGTGGGTTCCGGAGCGCTCGATGCAGCTCGCGCTGGGCCGCATGACCGACCGGGACGTCCGAACCGAGCTGTGGCGCGACGCGCCCCACGGGGGCAACCACAACCGCTGGCCGAGCGAGCCAGGCCACGTCGTGCGACGCGTAGCCGCGTTCGCCGATGATTTGAACCTGCGCTGAGTTTTTTCTCATCGACCCGGGATCAATTCCGCCGGGCACCCGACGAGAGGTTCGTGCCGCCCGCGCTGCCCCTCGACGACGTCCACATCCTCGACTTCACGATGAATGTGCCGGGTCCACAGGCGACCGCGGTACTTCAGCGGATGGGTGCGCGCATCACCAAAGTGGAGCCGCCACGGGGCGACAACGCGCGCCTCATGCCGCGCCTGTTCACCCGACTCAACCGGGGGAAGTCCTCGGTACGCCTCGACCTGCGGACGCCCGAGGGCTGGAAGGTCGCGATGGATCTCGCCGCCACCGCGGATGTCGTGCTGGAGAGCTTTCGACCCGGCGTGATGGACCGACTCGGGCTGGGCCAACAGCAGCTTCGGGCCCGCCACCCGCGGCTGGTGTACTGCTCAATCTCCGGCTTCGGCCAAGAGGGCCCGCTGCGAAGCGTCCCTGCGCACGACCTCAACCTGCAGGCGCTCAGCGGCCTCGCGCACATGCTTCGCGGTCGAGATGGTCAGCCGCGCACGACGGCGCTGCCGCTGGCCGACCTTTCCGCGTCTGCGACCGTCGTCCACGAGATCCTCGCCGCCCTGCGACAGCGCGACCACACCGGGCGGGGCTCGTTCATCGACGTTGCGCTCGTGGATGCGATCGCGTCGTGGGTCCAGCTGTGGTCCGACGGCATCCGACCCGACGAGGTCCAGCTCGGATGCGCCGTGCAGCCGCTCGCAGACCGACTCGACGGCACGCCGCTTCGACGCGTGGGGCGATGGGTCCGGTCGAGTCGCGGACAGCAGGTGCTCGACCGCCTCGGCACCCGCCTCGCCGCGACGCGGTGGTTTGCCGAGCTCGAGCGGCAGCGGCTGCACGCCCTGCCCCACTACGGTCTGTTCAAAACGCTGGATGGACGCCACATCAGCGTGGGCATCGTCGACGAGCAGAAGTTCTGGGCCGAACTGTGCACCCGGCTTGGCTTCGCCTCTCTGGGTACGCTGCCCCTCGTGGCCCGCGTCACGCTCGCGAAACCGCTTCGCGTCTGGCTACGCCGCACCTTTGCCGCGCGGACCCTCGACGCGTGGATGGCTGTCCTCGGCGACTCCCTGCCCGTCGCCCCCGTGCTGACCGAGGCCGAGGCGGGTCAGCATCCCCAGCTGCGGGCTCGTCCCATCCCGACCGCAGCGCCCGCCCACGTCTCGCCTTCTCGGATATGATAACATTCCTAACATGAACCGTTCGCTTTGCTTGATCTTCGGCCCCTTGGCCGGGTTTCTCATCGCGTGCGGGCCTGCGGTGGGCACGTCAGGCGGCGATGACGGCTCGACGGGCGCGACCGGCGGCGACGCGTCGGGTCCTACGCCATCGACCTCCACAACGATGAACCCTGGGACGGGACCATCCCCCGGGACGGGACCGTCCCCAGGAACGACCGGCGCCGATCCGTCCACGACCGGTGGGGCCGAGGGATCCGACGAGGTCAGCTCCTCCAACGACGCCGACGACGAGGGGGGCATCACGGCGCCCTTCGACGTACCCGAAGGTGGTGACTGCTCGATCTTCGACGAAGACGAGGGCTGCCCAGACGGCTTCAAGTGCACCCCGTACGCGAACGACGGAGGCTCGACCTGGAACTCCCAGACCTGCGTGCCGCTGTCGGAAGACCCGAGGGGTCCGGGCGAGGCGTGCATCATCGAGGGCTCGCCGTATACCGGGCTCGACAACTGCGACACGACCTCGATGTGCTGGAACGTCGACCCACGCACCCTCGAGGGCGAGTGCATCGCGTTCTGCGAAGGAACGCTCTTCGAGCCCACGTGTGCCGACGAAGACAGCTGGTGCTCCGTCGGCGCCGAGGGGACCGTTCCCGTGTGCTTGCCGACCTGCGACCCCGTCGTCCAAGACTGCCCCGAAGAACAAGGCTGCTACCCGATCGACGACGCCTTCGTCTGTGTGCTGGATCAGTCCGGTGATGAGGGCAACGCCTACGGGCACTGCAAGTTCATCAACGGGTGTACGGCTGGCAACGCCTGCGTGAACCCGTCGCTCGTCGAGCAGTGCGAGAGCCCCATCGGCTGTTGTGCTCCGTTCTGTGACCTGGATGCGCCGGAGTGTACGGGGGGGACCGTTTGTGAGCCGTGGTTTGGGGAGGGGCAGGTGCCGGATAACCCGGGTGCGAGTAACGTTGGGGTTTGTATTGATCCGCAGTAGGGCGATTTCCCCGTCCGTAGGTGGCGCAGATGCGCATCCAGGGCGAATTCCCCGTCCGTACGTGGCGCAGATACGAATTCCCCGTCCGTACGTGGCGCAGACGTTTGATTTCCCCGTCCGTAGGTGGCGCAGATGCGCATCCCACCCGCCAGACGCAGTTCGACGAACTGCCGAATCTGGAACGTAAGGCAAGCTCTCGCAGTGACCCCGGCCGCACACGAGACGGGTTTCTGCCTCGATAAAGGCAGTTTGAACGCCTTCGACGGGCACAAAACCAATGCGCGGCAGCCGGGTACCGGCTACCGCGCTGCGTTGAGTTGTCCTCGAAGACGGTCAGGCCCGTATGGGTTCGCATCGACAGCTGTAGCGACGAACCATCAGCCAGGTCCCTGCCGGAAACAGCACATCTTTGACGCCTTGGCGGAGCCCCTCGAGCGCGGCCCTGTACGCAGCAAGCCACTCTCCGTTCCGCTGCGCGGCTTCGATGCGCGCCCACTTGTCTCGGCTCGCGAACGTCGGGTTCCGGCCTCGTCGTTTCTCCCAACTCGTCGGGCTGTCGTACGGATTCTGACGGAGCACGCGCTTCTCCCCCAGGAACTTTGACCCCGCTCCGCGTAGGGCATCCTCAGTCTCCTTCTCGAGCCGTCGCACCCGTGTCCGTACCAGCATGTCGCACTCGATCGGGTCCATGTTCGGCGGAGCCTCGAGCTGGAAGGAGTAGGACTCGGGCTGCACGCTGTTTGCGTAGTAGCCACCTTTGGGCCGCCGCGCGACCACCGTCTCACCGAAACGCCTCCGCGCCGACGTCGACCCGGGCCATCGTCTCGCTCGGCGTACGAGCCGTGAACACACAGGGTTCGCCCACGTGTACGCAAGCTTCTCCACCACGGCTTTCGCGTCGAGCAACTCAACCGCGGAGTACGACCGCCCCGGCTCCCAAAAGCCATCCCACCGACCAATCAGCGCGCTGCCTGCCTTCGCGACCTCCGTATTGAGGAGCGCCATGAACCGCGGCCGCTCGCCGTACGTATCGGTTGCGACGATGTGAATGTGGTTCGACATGGCGACCCACGCGTGAACCTTGACCCCCGTCATCGCGACCGCCCGCGCCAACGCGTATTCGAAAATCGCGTTGAGCTCCGCCGACGGCCGCAGGAAAAACCTACGCTCTGAGCAACGGCGCGTCAGCAGGTACGTCCGTCCGGGGTGCACGTGTCGAGCCAGCATGCATAACCTGTCGACCGTACGCCCCCATCGTCTCGCAGTTTCTCGCAGACACGTCCGCTGAGTTCCGCTGTCCCCTACGCCCGAGTCGCCCTCAATCACGTTACTGTCGACGCTCCTACGGACGGGAGTTTGGGAGCTACCTGTCGACCGTACGCACCGATCGTCTCACGATTTTGACGTCGCACGCCCTTCGCGGTCAGGTGTCCCCTGCGTCCAAGTCGCCTCCAACAGCATGCCTATCAAGGCTCCTACGGACGGGGAACTCGAGCATGCCTATCAAGGCTCCTACGGACGGGGAACTCCGAGTTTACGGACGGGGAACTCGGGACTCGGACGGGGAACTCGGGAACTCGAGACTGGACGGGGAACTCGGGAACTCGGAACTCGGCACACCATGGTAACATTAATACCGTGAGCCGTTCGCCTTGGTTACTATCCGGACACCTGGCCGCGGTTCTCATCGCGTGCGGCCCGGCGGCGGGCAACTCGGGCGATGACGATTCGAAGGGCGCAACCGGCGGTGACACGTCGGGCCCCACACCGTCGACCTCCACAGCGATGAAGCCAGGGACGGGGCCGTCCCCCGACCCGTCGACGACCGCCGGGGACGAAGGCTCCGACGAACTCACCTCCAACGACGACGGCGGGCAGGCCTTCTTGGGGAACCTCGATATACCCGACGACCGCGAATGCTGGATCCTCGGCGAGGGCCGCGACGAGCCCCGGACCTGCCCGAAGGGCTTCAAGTGTATGCCATACGCCAACGATGGAGGCTCATCCTGGAATGCGCACACCTGCGCACCGCTCTCGGATGACCCCAAACATCCCGGCGAGCCGTGCGTCGTCGAGGGTTCGGGGGTCAGCGGCCTCGACAACTGTGACGCCACGTCGATGTGCTGGGACGTCGACGGACGAACGCTCGAAGGCGAGTGCGTCGCCTTCTGCGGAGGAACGGCCCCCGCTCCCTCGTGCCCCGACGAAAACAGCTATTGTTCCATCGGCGCCGATGGTTACCTCCCCCTCTGCTTCCCGACCTGCGACCCCGTCGCCCAAGACTGCCCCGAAGGGGAAGGGTGCTATCCGTTCAACGACGCCTTCATCTGTGCGGCCGACGCCTCCGGCGAAGGAGGCAATGCCGACGATCCCTGCGAGTACATCAACGGATGTACGCCGGGAAACGCCTGCTTGAGCCCAACTCACCCGGAACAGTGCAAGAGTTCATATCGCTGCTGCGCCCCCTTCTGTGACGTGGATGCGCCCGACTGCCCCCGCGGTACCGTCTGCGAATCATGGTTCGATAGCGGAGAAGTCCCCGAACACCCAAATGCGATCGGGACGGGCGTCTGCATCCCCTCACCATAGAGCGGCAGACCCAGGACCGACGCGTGAGGCGACGAGTCGGCGAATTGCAGTTCTTCACCGAGCATCAACCAACACCCGGACGCCTGGCGGCAACGTAAGGGCAGAGTGATGGGCGACGAGTTTCTAGCCGACCTCTGGCTCGCGCTGCGAGCTGAAATCGCAACGCACAAGCCCAAATACCTTCGCGTGGCTCTCCGGAACCTTCGTCGCGCTCGAGACCGAGGCTGATCGAGGACGCCGGATGCCGGGGCCTGCGCCTGGGCGGCGCGCAGATCAGCGAGAAGCACGCGAATTTCCTCATCAATGCCGGCGGCGCCAGCG
>JBCCQM010000285.1:0-8969 GCA_039024335.1 Myxococcota bacterium | reverse complement strand
GACCGGTGACACGAACACTACGAGCACCACGAGCGCGCTCCCTCCGTCGAGCACCGGCCCGTCCCCCACAGGGGTCGGTGTCTCGACGGGGGGAGCTTCGGCTCAGGACGGAACGAACAGTACGACACGTTCAGAAGATTCATCGAGCGAGACCACCGGTGACGCGTGTGCCGCCGAACTGGAGGTTCTGGACGCAGCGCTCGCGGGGTTTGACGGCCGCAGCAGAACCTTTCAAGAGGCGGGCCCCGCGGTTCTGCGCGTTCTATTCCTCTACGATGAGAATGCGGTGGCCGAGGTCGAGGACATTACGCTGAACGCGACGATGATGGTGAGCAATGCGAACGAGGCGTACATAAATAGCGGCATGGCGCAACGAGTCGACCTCGCAGCAGTGGATACCATTCCGGTATTCTGTCCAGAGGTCCTTACAGACGTCAACTCCCTCACGGCTCGTGCACGACCGATCGCCGCCGCGGTCGAGGAGGGCGACGGGTATGCGGAGGGTGCTCCAACAATGCGAAATCGACATGCCGCAGACGTGGTGGCCTTGGTCCAAGGCGGTGTCAGCGGAGGTGGCGCTCCTTTCTCTCCAATCGCGCTACCGCTGTTCGACGACAGTTGTGCGCTCAGCGGCTTCGTTCTGTCGCCCGAAGCCGACTACGCTGCTTACTTCGTCGTGGGGCCAACGCTCGAAGCTTCGCGCGCGCTGACGTTCGCGCATGAACTCGGGCACGCACAGTCCGTCAACCACCAGCTTCCGTTTGCCGTGAACTGGCTGCCTGCGTCTCCCTTTGGATTCGGGCAGGGCAGCACGTTTGAATGCGACACGAGCGGGCAATCCGTTGGAACCGTCATGGCGACGTCCGTCGCGGACCGTATTCCGTATTTCGCCGCCCCAGGTCTCCTGTACGCGGGGCCTTCGACGGACTGCATCGAAACGGGCCAAAGCGTCGGGACCGGCGAGCCAAGCGTACGTACGGTGATGGATCAAACCGCGCCCATCGTTGCTGCACTACGCCAAGCCGAGGACGCGTTTCTTGCGAGGGCGACAGGGCTTCCTCCACGGGCGCCGTTGGCAGTCGGCATGGCCGCCTCCGAGCGCGCTTGTGCTGAGGCCTGCGTCGCCGACACAGACCACACCGAGAGCTGCGAGGGTTTCTTTTGGTCCGAATGTGCAGGCTCGCCCATCAACTGCGTCCTGCTTCGTAGCTCCGGTCCGGAGGGGATCGCGACATATCGACCTCGCATCGCGAGACCCACCTCGACTGGGCGCGCCGACTGTGAGTTCATCGAGCAAACCACAATCTGTGCGGAGGTCGGAAACCTGCCGCTCAAGGTTGAGTGCCTTCGCTGCCCGCTCGACCCCGGGGACGAAGTAAACTGCCCCTCTGTCCCAGAGGAACTCGAGCAGCTCGAGCTCCTTTCACAGTTCCGGTGCGGACGAAAATGAAATCGTTGCTTGCTCGTCCTCAGCTCGGCGCGGGGGCGAGCAGCTCGCTGCCGCCTTCGAGGGCCTGCACGTCGTTCCACCAGCGCTGCAGGTTGGCGTGATCGCCCACCGGGAGCTTGCAAACCTGCTCGTAGCTCAGCCACACGGCCACGCCGAAGTCGGCGACGGTGGGCGCGTCGCCGCACAGGAACTTCTGGTTCGCGAGCACGCCATCGGCCACGGCGGCGTACTTGTTGAAGTCCTTGAGCGCGGACTCGATCACCTCGGCGTCCGGCTCGGCACCCCGCATGGGCGCGAAGATGTACTGGCCGATCAGCTTGCCGACGGCGGGACTGAGGTGGCAGTTCTCCCAGCTCTGCCACTTGAGCACGTCGGCCATGGCCGTTCCGCCCGGCGCAAGCGGGCTGTCCTGCTTGGCCGCGAGGTAGGTGACGATCGCGTTCGACTCCCACAGCGTGGTGTCACCGTCGACGAGCGCAGGCACCTTGCTGTTGGGGTTCACCGCGACGAAGTCGGGCTCGTACTGCTTGCCGTTGAGCAGGTCGATGACTTCGGTTTCGAGCGCAACACCAAGGTGCTTGGCGACGGCATGAACTTTGCGAGCGTTGGGAGAGAGGACGTGCGTGTAGAGCTTCATGGTGGTTCCGGTGCGTTGGTCGCTACAACGACGCCCGAGCCTGCCCGGTTTCGACATCCGCCGGGAACTTTTCTCAACGTTTCGGGACCACGCGGACCCGAGTGCGACCGGTGGCCACGAGCACTGCACCGGTGATGAGCACGGCCGCGCCTGCGCCTGCCACGACGGCGCCGGTGCGAAGGCGACCGCGGTCGTCGTCGGCGAACGTCATCAGCGTCGCCCCGGTAAGCAGCGTCGGCGCCCCCACGCCCGCGAGCACCCAGCCGGCCAGAAAGCCTGCGCGTCGCCCCGCACGAACCTCGAGCTGCACGTCACCGCGCGGCGGCAGGTCGAACGTGGACGACGGCAAAACGCCGGGTCCCGCGATGAAGAACCCGGGCGCCCCATCGACCGCGACGACCTGCTCGCAGGGAGACGTGCACACACCCGGACCCATCGGACTTCGCCCGCCCAGGCCGCGCACTTCGGCCCGCGTCGCTTCGCGGGCGATGAGCGTGACCGGCTTCGGCCCGCGCGTGACGTCGATCGTAACCGTGGGACCCGGAGGCGTCGCGGCTGCGACGAGCGCGAGCAGTCCGGCGCCCAGCACCGTCACCGCCGATTCGCGAGCATGTCGCGGAACAGCCCCGCGAGCTGAGCAGCGTGTGCCCCCCACGTGTGCTTGGCCAGCACCCGCGCACGACCCGAGGCTGCGGTCTTTTCAGCGAATGCCGGGTCGTTCTTGAAGCGAAGGATCGCGTCGGCGAGCTCCCGATCTTGCCCCGGCGTGATGAGCAGCAGGTCCTGCTCGTGCTTGAACAGCGCCTCGATGTTGGGCTCGCGCACCGTAATCGATGGCTTGCCCAGCGCGAGATACTCGAACACCTTGAGTGGGTCGAGCACGAAGCTGGCCTTGCTGCCCTTGTGAAAGCGAGGCTCGAACGGCGCAACCGCAATGTCGCTGGCCGCGAGCAAGTCGGGCACGTCGGCGTAGTCGACCGCGCCCGTGAACACGAACCGGTCCCGGACGCCCGCATCGTCAACGAGCCTCTCGATGTCAGCACGACCAGGGCCATCGCCGATGAGCAGGTACCGAATGCCGTCGCCGGGCAGCCGCTCGGCGGCCCGCACGAGGCCATCAATGCCGTGCCACGGGCGGAACGTCCCGGCGTACCCCACGACGAACCCATCGCCCAGCCCAAGGTCGGCACGGGCCTTCGCGCCATCGATGTCGGGGTGGAAGCGCGCCTCGTTCGCGCCCCAGCTCACCTTCACCGCTTTGTGCAGCACCGCCCTGGGCACGACCGCCTCGGGGTCGGTGGCGACGATGCGCTGAGCCTGAAGCAGGCTCAGCCAGCTGTAGCGACGGTCGAGCAGCATCGTCAGCAGCGGGATGTTCCGCACTCGAGCGATCATCGCGCCCACGCCGTACGACGTGCCTCGCTCGTAGATCACGTCGGGCGCGAAGTCGGCGACGACGCTGCGAGCCCGCGCAAAGATCCGGGCGGCATCGACGTGGCGAAGCTGGGCGGGAAAGCGCCGCATTGGTCGCCCCACGGGCGCAATGCCCTCTCCCGACGAGCCTCGGCACCCCAGCAGTAGCGTCTCGCCGTGCTTGCCGAGGTTGTCCACCAGCTCCTTGACGTGCGTGGAGCCGCCGTGTCGCCCGGGAAGGACGATGTCTGTCGCGACGACGAGAATCCGCATGAGCGCCGGCGAACAGTACACCACGGCACGATCGGTTGCCTCCGGCATCGCCCGCACCGACAATGCGGCCCCGCATGGTCGCCGACGCCAAGCTTCAGACGCCGCCGCACTTCATCATCGTCGGCGCGCAGAAGTCGGGCACGAGCACCCTGCACGGCATCCTGGACGGGCACCCGGACGTGTTCATCCCCGACCGGGAGATCTTCTTCTTCGACATCGACGACCCCGAGCAGCACCCCGACTTTCGGCCCGCCGACGGCTCGACGCGGGACTTCGACCGAGACTTCGACGAGTACGCCGCCTGGTACGCCCGGTTCTACGTTCGGGCGCGACACGGTCAGCTCCGCGGTGAGGACTCCACCAGCTACCTGCCCTCCACGCTCGCACCGGCTCGCATCGCGGCGCTGTGCCCCGATGTGAAGGTCATCGCGCTGCTGCGCGACCCGGTCGCCCGGGCGTACTCCCACTACTGGCACGACGTCTCGCGCGGGCGCTGCAGCGACACGTTCTCGGACGTGGTGCGCGACGAAAGTTCGCTGGTGATCCGCCGCGGTCTCTACGCGGAGCAAATCCAGCGCTATCACGACGCCCTCGGTCGCGAGCGTGTGCACGTGATCGTCTTCGAGGAGTTCTGCCGCAACCTCGAGCGGGTCAGCGCCGAGGCGTGCGCCTTCTTGGGGCTGCCCCCACCGCCGCTGGCCGCCCTCGAGCGAGAGCGCTACAACGTCGCGCGCGTGCCGGGCAACCTGGAGCTTCGCCTATGGGCCAACCGGAGCCTGCCGTGGCTGATGCAGAAGAGCTATCGCGGCCTGCTGCCCGAGCCCAGTCAAGCGCAGGGCTTGCTCAGCGGACCATGGCGCGAGCGCCTGTGGAACTCGCCGGCGGCCAAGCACGGGAACCGGCTACTCGACGCGCTGCGCCCCAAGCGACGCTACCCGCCCATTCCCGAAGCGGCCCGCGCACGGCTGCGCACCCTCTATGGTCAAGCGAACGCCGGATTGGCCGAGCTCGTGCGACGCGACGACCTGGACCAGTGGTGGCCGAGTTTGCGCGACGCGTGAGATAGAACGCACTTGCACCGCAGCAGGCGGGCGCGCACCTTTGCAGCTCCATGAGCAAGGTTGCCGCCCGCGTCGTTCACTACGGAGCCAACGACCCCGAAACGTTCCGCGGCGGCGTCGAGTCGTTCGCCCGCAACCTGCGGCTGATCTTCGACGAGGTCTCGTTCATGTACGACGGGCATCTCGACGTGGACAAGGTCCGCCGCGAGAAGCTCATGGTGGTTTGCGACAACCACTGGGTGACCGACTGGCCCGACGACATCCCCGTCATCGGCTTTCAGCACGGGGTTGCCGCGGTGAAGGTGCGTCATACCAAGAACTGGACCGGCAAGCGGATGGCCAAGCGTCAGGCCAAGGCCGCCAAGCGCAAGAACACCATCTGGGTCGCCTGCGCTGAGTGGATCGCCCGTACCTTCGACGAGCTCCAGGGCAACGGTGCCAAGCACGTCATCTATCACCAGGTCGACCTGGACCGCTTCGACGGTGAGCGTCGCGACACCGATCCCAAGCTCGTCCTTCACGACGCCCGTGGTGCCCACAAAGGCGAGGCCGAGGTCGCTGCCCTGGCCCGCCGCTTTCCCGACTGGAAGCTGGAGCCGCTCGCCTGCGAGCCCGCCGACGTGCCCGACCGCATGCGCAAGGCCGCGGCCTTCTTGCACCTGAGCAAGTACGAAGGCAACAGCATCGTGGTCAACGAAGCCTTGGCGATGGACCTGCCCTGCTTCGTCACCAAGGTCGGCCTGATGAACGACGTTGGCCGCCCGCAGGACGTCCACATCATCGACCCCGACAAGGGCTTCAACGACCCCGACTACCTCGACCGCGAGTTCGCCACCTTCTTGCGCTCGCTCAGCACCCGCACCTACGCCCCGCGGACGTGGACCCTTGCCAACGCCCACATCGACGTTGCCCGAGAGAAGTGGCGCGCCGTCGTGGACCAGTGGTCTCCGGCCTGGCCTGATGCGTAGCTCGCCCCGCCGGGGCACGCTGCCCCGGCGAATCGCGAACATCGGCCGTTAAGCGGCTGATCCCGTGGGCTGGTCCGTGCCTTGCACCGATCGGGCGCGATGAAACGCTCCGGCACCGTCTCGCGTCGTCGCATGATGAGCACCCTCGGCCTCGTGGGTGCAGCAACTCTGGGCACCGGCTGCTGGGGCAGCTTCAGCCTGACCGGCAAGATCTACGACTGGAACGGGTCGTTCGGCAGCAAGTGGGCCAGCTGGGCCGTGTTCTTGGTGTTCATCATCATTCCCGTCTACGGCACCCTGCTCTTCCTCGACGCGATCATCTTCAATACCATCGAGTTCTTCTCGGGCAACAACCCGATCAAGCGCAGCGCCGACCTCGGCAACGGGCAGCGCATGGTGTTCAACCCGGTGCAGGACGACGCGGACTCGGTCGACGTCGAGCACTACGACGGCGACCAGCTCGTTCGCGCCTTCCGCATTCAGAAGACGCGCCGAGGCTTCCGCCTGCGCGATGCTCAGGGGGAGCGCCTGCAGGTCGAAGCCAACGACCGCGAGATCGCACTTCACGGCGACGGAGCCCAGCTCGCGCACCTCGATGCCCGCGGCCACCAGCTCGCAGCCGCCGACATCCGCGACGGTGGCGCGCCCTCGACGGCCGTCGCAACGGTGCTGGACGCCGACACCATGAGCCGCATGCTCGCCGTCGCCGACGGAGCCAGCATCGGCGCTCGCGTCTGAGCCTGAGCAGCGTCGAAGCAGAACCGGTTCACGAAATCGCCCGCGCCCGAGAGGTCCAGCGTCGCGATGAGGCGCTCTCTCACCGCGGACCCTTCGTGCGGAACGTCCATACGGCCGCGCACCGAAGGGCCCACGAAGCGCTGCAACTCCGAGCCCACGGATCCGTCTGATTCGCGCATGCACGTCCACGCCCGCCTTCTCGGAGCCGCCCTGGTTGCACTCGCCCTCGGATGCAGCGGCGAAACCGGCGCGGAGAGCAATGACGCGTCGAGCGGTGCCTCGTCCGATACGGATGACACGGGCCTGGCCACGGACGCGACCCAGGGCGGTAGCGCAGACGGCTCGGGTCCTTCGGGAACGGGCGGCGCAAGCGACACCGACGGAGACGACTCGGCAGGCGGAGACGAAACCGGGGACCCGGAAGACGAGCCCCTCGAGCCGTCCACGCGCTTTGACCGGGCGCGCCAGTGGAGCGTGCCGTCGGGAGGCTGGGTCGATCAGGGGTTCGTCCGCACGGGCGGAACCGTCTCCGACCCCGGTGACGACGATTGGACGACCATCGACCTGACCGGAGACGGCGTGCCCGACCTGGTGGTCACCGGTCACTGGGACGGGGACGCGTTCGAGGTGTTCGGGCACGGCAGCGATCCACACTGGAACGTCCACCCGGGTGGGACCGAAGGGTTTGCAGCACAGGCGACCGCGTGGGCGGTGCCCGAGGGTGGCTGGATGGAGCAAGGGTTCGTCCGCGCCGCAGGCACGGTCTCCGACCCCGGCGATGACGATTGGACGACGATCGACCTGACCGGGGACGGCATCTTGGATCTGGTCGTGACGGGGCGCTGGGACGGCGAAGCCTTTGAGGTGCCAGGTCACGGAAGCGCTCCGCATTGGGATGTGTACGAGGGTGGCGAAAACGGATTCGCGACGACGGCCACCGCGTGGGCCGTGCCGAACGGCGGCTGGGCGAACCAGGGGTTCGTGCGCACTGCGGGGACCGTTTCCGACCCCGGAGACGACGACTGGACGACCATGGATCTCACCGGGGACGGCGTGCCGGACCTGGTGGTGACGGGACACTGGGATGGAGAGAACTTCGAGGTGTTTGGTCATGGTGCGACACCCCACTGGGAGGTCTACGAAGGGGGCGCGACCGGGTTCGCAGAGTCTCCGACGCAGTGGCCCGTGCCGAGTGGAGGGTGGGTGAATCAGGGCTTCGTGCGCGTGGGCGGGACGGTGTCCGATCCCGGCGACGATGACTGGACGACCACCGATCTGACCGGGGACGGTCGTCCTGACCTGGTGGTCACGGGGCACTGGGACGGCGATGCGTTCGAAGTGCTCGGACACGGTGCGACCCCCCACTGGGACGTCTACGAAGGTGGAGGGCGTGGGTTCTCGGATACCCCCATCGCGTGGGCGGTACCCGACGGGGGATGGATCGACCAGGGCTTCGTGCGCATCGGTGGGACGGTGTCCGATCCAGGCGACGACGACTGGACGACCACCGACCTCAACGGGGACGGCTACCCCGACCTGGTCGTCACGGGACGCTGGGACGGCGAGGCGTTCGACGTCTTCGGCTTCGGCGAAAGCCCGTACTGGAATGTGTACACGGGTTCAGCCGACGGCTTCGCACTCGAGGCCGCGTCGTGGCCGGTTCCAGAGGGCGGTTGGACGGGTCAGGGCTTCGTCCGAATGTTCGGGACGGTCAGCGACCCTGGCGACGACGATTGGACGACCACCGACCTCAACGGGGATGGCTACCCCGACCTGGTGGTCACGGGACATTGGGACGGTGATGCGTTCGAGGTGCTTGGGTACGGAGATGCACCGCACTGGCGTGCGTTCTTCGGCACCCCCTGAGCTGGCTTACTCGAAGCAGAACTGCTCCACGAAGTCGCCCGCATCGGTCCGGCCGAGCGCGGCGATGGCGTGCTCGCCCACCGCGGCGAGTTCGTGCAGCTCGTCCTGGTCGCAGCGACGCTGCACTTCGGTCACGCTCGCATCGACATCGAAGCGATATATCGCCTGCGACTCGTCCCGTCCCACCAAGAAGTAGACGCGATCGCTGGCGTCTACGGTGCTCGAGGGGTTCGTCGGGCGGAACGCGGTGGTGAACTCGACGGTCCCGGCCGAGCTTCCATCGGGCAGAACGGTCATCACGCGCGCCGTGTCGGCGATGGGCGTGCTCTGCGTCCGCGTCACCACCAGCGCGCCGTCGCTGCGAAGCGTGAAGGTTCCCGGCGAAACCCCCGGCGTGCCACCTCCGGAGGGACCCAGCGGTGACTCGAGTTCGGCCCCAGTCTCGGGGTCGAAGCGTCGCGTTCGAAAGCCAGCGCCTCCACCGACACCGTATGCCGCCAGGTGGACGAACCATCCGCCCACGTCGTTGAAGCGCAGCTCGGTGCTGAAGTACCAGTCCGCGT
>JBCCQM010000284.1:0-8982 GCA_039024335.1 Myxococcota bacterium | reverse complement strand
GAGGACGATGAGGCCGCTGGGAGTGGATCAGGGCCCGCGGAGGCCGAGGTGTGCGTACCCAATGACGGGGACGGCCGCACGCAGTGTGGCGCGATGGTCTGCGAAGCTGGAGAGCGCTGTACGGAAAGCGGGCTGCTTCAATGCGTGCCGGGGTGTCTCGACACCCTCAACTGCGGCGCCGGCCAGTGGTGCGACCTTCGCTCGTCCGAGCCCGGTGACCCGGGGCTCTGTCGTTCGATCGACGACGCTGCGTGTGGCGGTGACGGCAGCGCTGCGGGCGATGCCACCGGTCCCGACCCGAGCGGGGACGAGAGCAGCGGGGGCCCGGCGTGTCCCGACGTGCAAGGCAACTACAGCCTGACACTCGCGGCGTCGTCTCCGGATCTCTGTCAGGAGATTCTGTCCGACGGCGATCAGTGCTCCGTCTCGCAGGAGGGGTGCGACATCGTCTGGGGCTGCGACGCAACGTATGGGGCGCTCTTGGTCCCCGGGGCGGTCGACGCCTCGGGCGTCTACGAGACCAGCGGCGTGTTTCAAGGTTTTGCCTACGACTGCGAGGTTGCGTTCCTCGCGACGGGGTCGTTCGCGCCGGATCTCGAGTGGAGCTGCTCGGTGGGAGAGGGCGGACAGGCAATCCTGTGCGAAGGCACGGGGACGCTGTGAGCTACGTGTCCAGAGCAGCGCGGAGCTCGTCGGCCACCGTCGTCGTTCCGGGCGCCCGCCGGCCCTTGTGCAGCACGTCACCGAGCCGCGTGCGCGCCCGCGAGAGGCGGCTCTTGGCGGTACCCAGGGGGACGCCGAGCACGTCGGCCACCTCCTGCGTCTCGAGGTTTTCCCAGTAGTGCAGCTCGAGCACGATCTGCAGGTCGAGCGGAAGCTTGTGCATGGCTTCGATCAGCACGGCGCGCTGCTGGGAGTATGCGGCCGCGCTGAACGGCGACGGCATCAGGTCGACGAGCGAAATCTCGGATACGGCGCGTCCGCCCATGAGCTGACCGCGGCCCTCGAAGAACCGGAGCAGCTGCAGTCGGGCGATGCCGAGCAGAAAGGACCGAAAGCTGGCCTCGGCTCGAAAGGCCTCGGCCGCTTCGACGCACGCGGTGAAGGTGGCCTGCGTGAGGTCGTCGGCGGCGTCGGGAACCTTCGTCGCGAAGAATCGGTATACCGTCGCAAAGTGGCGCTCGACGAGGACTCCCCCCGCGGCTTGGTCTCCGCCTTGCCACGCGTGCCAAAGCTCGGCGTCCGCTTGCACGTCGGTAGCGTAGCAAAACCGTCTCGCGCCGGAGAGCTTGGATGAACCAACCGGACGATCCCCTCCGCGCGGAGTTTCACGATGGCCGGCGCCGCAGGCTGTCCCTCGACGAGCAGCGGGCCAAGGCTCTGCTGGCGCGTCGGTTGTTCGGTGCCGACTCGGCGGCGCCGGTCATGCTCGGGCGCTTCGAGGTCCACGAGCGCCTCGGCAGCGGCGGGCTCGGCGTGGTGTACCGGGCGTGGGATCCAGTCCTCGAGCGCGAGGCCGCCGTGAAGGTGTTGCGTGCCGATGCCGAGGCCGATGCCGCGGCTTCGGCGGGGGCACGTGTTCATCTCACCGAGAGCCGTCGCGTCGCTCGACTGAATCACCCAGGCATCGTGCGGGTGTTCGACTCCGGCGTGGTCGAGGCCGACGCCGTGGTTTACGTCGTCATGGAGTTCATCTCCGGCGGAACGCTCGAGGCCTGGCTGGAGGCCCGGCCGCGGTCCGTGGAGGCGATTGCAGAGAAGTTCCACGCCGCGGCGCTCGCGTTGGAGGCCGCGCACGCTGAGGGGATCGTCCACCGCGACTTCAAGCCCTCGAACGTGCTGCTCGATGCGGACGAGCGCGTGCGCGTGGTGGACTTCGGCACGTACGGCACCGAGGGCTACATGGCGCCCGAGGTCGTCGCCGGCGCGCTGCCGGACGCGCGTGCCGACGTGTACGCCCTGTGCGTTTCACTGCGGCGCGCGTTCGAAGGGCGAAGCATTCCGTCTTCGCTCGAGGAGGCCATTCGCTCCGGCTGCGAGCCCGCGGTCCATCTGCGCTTCCCGTCGATCCGGCCCATTCGAGAGGCGCTCGTGCTTCGCCGAAGACGTCGCGGACTGCTCGCAGCAGCGTTGGTCGCTGGGGTCGGCGTCGGCGCGTTTGCGCTGGGTTCGCAGGAGGCTCCGTGCGCGCCGCCGACGGTCGAAGCCATCGAGGGCTTGTCGGACGCTGCGGCGGCCCGTGCCGATCGGTTTCTCGAGCGCTGGGACGTGGCTTCTGCGGGGTTCTGCGAGCGTGGAGCCGCTGCGGTGCAGCCGTGTCTCGAGACGATGCAGCGCCATTGGTCGACCGTACGCACGGTGCTTCTCGAAGCCCCCGCCAGCGCGGACGTGCTGCTGGTCCTCGATGGCCTGCCGGACCCGACCACGTGCGGCGGCGACGATGCGCCGACGACTCCACCGACGCCGCTCGACGCGTCCTTCCGAACGCTGCGCTTGGAGATCGAGTCGAGCCAGTCGCTGGGGACCTGGGCTCAACAGGGGCCTGCGCTGCTCGACCGCGTTCGCCGGACACGCGCAGCCGCGCTCGCCTCGGGCAACCGGCGGGTCGAGGCGGGCGCGACCTTGTACCTGGCGATCTTCGAGCAGCGCGTCGGCCACGTGGACGAGGCCGAACACCTATACGAGAGTGCGTCCGTTCTCGCGCGACGGGCTGAAGACTTCACAACGGCCTTTCGCGCCGAAGAGCGTCTCGCGCAGCTTCACATGCTGTTTCTCGGCAACCCGGACGCCGCGGACCGATGGATGACGAGTGCCCGAGATGCGGCGGCCGCACGGAGCGACTCGGGAGTATCGGCGGCGTTGCTGATGGCTGAAGGGCGCTACGCGACGCTGCAGGGCCGCAACGCCGAGGCGATCGCGTTCTTTGATGACGCGGAAGTCGCACTCGAGGCATCGGCAAGCTTGATGAGCGTCGAGGCGCTTTATGCCGGGCGCGGTCAGGCCAAGCTTGCGGTGGGAGACTTCAAAGGCGCCGTCGAAGACTACGAGCGTGTGCTCGAGGCGCTTCGCGATTTGTCCGAGGACTCGCTCGTGTTCACGTACACGCTGCAGGGACTCGGGGGGGCGCTCGTGGCCCTGGGCCGGCTCGACGAGGCCGAAGCGGCACAGGTCCGCTTGCGCGACATCATGCTCGCGCAGGCGCCCGACAGTCCCGACCTCGCGGCGGTCCGCTTCAACCTCGCGGCGGTGTACTCCGCGAAGGGCGAGCACGCGGCGGCGGTCGATGAACTTCTGTGGGTGCGGGCGCGGTTCGAAGACTATGGAGGGCCGGAGCACGAGGGAGCGACCGCGGCGCGTGCGGCCATTGCAGAGCAGTACGAGGCGCTCGGCGATCTCGAAGCCGCGCGTCGGGAAGCCGAAGCCGCGCTGCGATGGAACGTGCCGCAGCAGTACGCTGGGGCGGTCCACCTGGTCCTTGCGCGGGCCGACATCGCAGCGGGTCGCACTGACGACGCGCGCGACCGGCTGGTCGAACTGCGCGACCACCCCGAGAGTTCGCCCGAAGCGGTCGAGGCCGCCATCTCGCTTCTCAACCCGCTGCGGTGACTCATCGCGGCTCGTCGTCGTCGGCTTCGTGTTCGCCGACGATGTGCCGCAGCAGAGCGCGCTGATAGTGGCGGTTGCGGCGGGCGCTGCGTTTGTGGGCACGGCCCGACCGGCGCTTGTCTCGCACGACCTCGTCGAGATCGTCGGCGGCGAGAACCTCGCGGACGTCTTCGATGTGGGTGCGTCGCGCCATGCCGTAAGCATGGCGGACGCGTGGGCGTTGTCTCGCCATCGCTGCCGGGCGTCGTTCCATCGGTCGCTGGACGCGGCCTGCCCGGCGTGGGCCCGGTTGGACGGGGCGCAGAGTTGGCGCGATCGAGGCCAGCGGCGCGCGATTGCGGGCCAGTGCGCCGGGCCGCGGCGTGGTCTGGATGCGGCCTGGCTCGAACTCGCCGCACCGCGGCGACGCTCAGTTGGCGGACGTCGTCAGCCGGTCGCGCAAGCCCTCGAGCGCGCGTCCGTACGCTCCCTCGTACCAGCTCGGGTCCCAGAACCACACGCCGAGACCACGATACTCCTCATGCTGCGTGACGCGTGTCCCGCCCTCGACGGGCTCCAGCAGCCAGTGGTGGTCGAACGTGATGACGCCTCGAATGCCACCGAACTGGTTGAGCTCGACGCCGGGGTCTGCCTTGACGACCGTGGAGGTGACGTCGGTCGTCTGGCCCGACGCGTCCTTCATTGCGTACTGCATCGAGCTGCCCTCTTCATAGGTTCCTTCCACCTTCACGAACACGGGGTTCCACGCCGCGTAGCTCGACGCGTCGGTGATGGTGGCCCACACGGCATCGGGTGGAGCCGGGATGATCAGCTCCGCATGAACCGACTTGTGTCCGGTCAGGGCAAGCGCCGCGACGCCAAGACCGACGACGCCCAGGGTGAGTCCGAGCATGGTGGAGCGCTTCATCGTTGAAGGTGCTTGTCGAAGAAGGCCGAGAGGAACTCGGGGTTCGTGCCGAGGTGATCGTACGCTGCGGCTCGCGACTTCGACAGGTCGAGCCACATCAGTTCTTTCTCGGTCGTGAGCTCTTCGTGGAGGCGCTCGACGATCTCCACGCGGGTCCAAGGGTCGTTCTTGTTCTGGACCACGAGCGTGGGCACGGTGATGTGTTTGACGTCCGGGATGAACGACTTCTCCTCGAGGTTGATGCCGGTTCGCTCGAGCGAGACCTTCGCGCCAGCGCGCGCGAGAAAGCCCGGCATCCCGAACGCATCGACGAACTGCTTGTACGGCAGGGGTTGAATCGCAACCATCGCCTTGACCTGCGTCCGCGACCGCAGGCCGTCGTCGAGGCCATACGCATAGGTCGTGGCGGAGGCGCCCATGCAGATGCTCAGCAGGCCGATGTCGGCGTCGGCGTACTCGGCACGGCCGCGGACATAGTCGACCGCGCCGATGACGTCCTTGGCTTCTTCGGGGCCCCAGCTCACCCAGGGGACCGGTCCGAGAGGACTCTCTCCGTGCCCACGGAAGTCGTACATCAGGACCGAGTAGCCGCGATCCACGAGGTGCTTGGCCTGCCGGAGGAACGCGATGGGCGTCTTCCACATTTTGATGAGGCCCTTCCCTTTGGGGTCGTAGCCGGCGCGGTTGCATTGAACACCAAAGTGCGACTGCACGATGACCCGGTCGGTGCCTCCTTTGATGAGCCAGCCGCGCAGCGTGACGCCGTCGTTGGTCTCGAAGGTCACCGACTCGTAGTCCAGGCCGTAGTTCGCGGGATCGTCGAACAGCGGCGACTGGTTGGGTTTGACCATCATGTCTGAGATTTGCTTGCCGAACATGGGCTCGTTCTCCGGCCTCAGCATGGCGACCGAGGGGCGCGGCTGCATTCGCGAGTCGCGACCATCGAGTGTCGAAGCGCGACATTTTGGCGCTCTTGGCGTTCGTCGAGGGCGCATTTGGACACTTCGGTGTCGCGCTTGGCTATTGAGTGGGTGCCCCGTGCTTCGTACGCTGTCGGGGTGAGCGGGAACGGCCTCGTCAACATCGACCGCAGCTGGTTGCTCGTGCGGAATGACCTGGGGGTGAACGTTGCGAACGTGTTTCGGCGGGCCGGCCTTCCGCTGGACCTGCAGGCGCGGGAGAGCGTCAAGCTCGACGTCGCCGCGTACTGCTCGCTCTATGCAGCGCTCGAGGCCGAAACGGATGACCCGCTGCTGCCGATCCGGATCGCGGAGTCGGTGTCGCCCGATGCCTTTCACCCCGCGATCTTCGCGTCGCTGTGTAGCCCCAACCTGGCGATCGCGCTGTCTCAACTGTCGGACTACAAGCAGCTCGTGGCTCCCATGGCGGTCGAGGTCGAGGATGGGCCCGACGGGTTGTTCGTGGGCGTGCACTGGCTCGACCCGGGAGCGACGATGTCGCCAGGCATGGCCGCAACCGAGCTCACGCTGACCGTCCAGATCGCGCGGGTTGGCATGCGGGATCGCGTGGTGCCGCTTCGCGTCGAGGGACTGGAGGTCCTCGATGACGACGGGGCCTACGCACGGTTTTTTGGCGTCGCGCCGACCCCGAGCGCGCGATTCGGGGTGACGTTCTCACGAGAGGATGCACAGCGTCCGTTCCTCACCGCGAGCGAGGCGGTGTGGGATGTTTTTGCGCCTGAACTCCAGCGGCGTCTCACGCAGCTGCACGCCACGGCGACCACGGCCGAGCGCGTGCGCACGGTGCTGCTGGAGACGCTGCCCAGCGGTGAAGCCACGGTGGAAGGGGTCGCGAAACGGCTCGGTGTTGGGGCGCGGACGCTGCAGCGAAACCTCAAGCGTGAGGGCGTGACCTTCAAAGACGTGGTCTCCGCGACGCGGCGAGACCTCGCGATGCACTACCTCAAGGAGACGCCCCTCTCGCATCCGGAGATCGCGTTCCTCATCGGGTTCGACGAACCCAGCTCGTTCTTCCGGGCGTTCAAAAGCTGGACCGGAACGACGCCGCAGGCCGTCCGTTCGGCACCAGGAGGTGCATGATGGCGTCCGCGAAAGGCCGCGTGCTGAATCTGCTCGGTCGCTTCGCGCTGACCGACGCGGAGGTCGTGCGCGTCGAGCCTCGGGGCGCGAGCTTCGTGTCGATCGAGCTGCAGGGGCCGTCCTCGGTCGCCTATGCGCCGGGGACCAAGATTCAGGTCGTGCTGCCGTCGCAAGACGTGCGCACGTACACGCCGATCGAGCGGGGCGGGGGACGAGTCGAGCTGCTCGCCTTTCGCCACGGCACCGACACGCCGGCCATGCGATGGCTCGATGGGCTGGCCGTTGGGCGTTCGGTTCGCTTCAAGGGCCCCGACCGCTCGCTCGAGCTTCCGGCAGACACGCGGACGTTCGTCGGAGACGAGACGGCGATTGCGGTGGCGGCCTCCTACCGACATGTTCGCGGTCCGTCGCTTCGGGTCGTCTTCGAAACGACGCCCGGCATCGACGCCACAGAGGCGCTCGAGGCCGTGGGGCTGCGCGACGCGGTGGTGGTGCCTCGGTCCGACCCGACCGCGTCCGCGCTGATCGACGCGGTCGACACGCAGGCGCGCGTCGGCATGGCCGGCGGTGGGGCGTTCCTCAAGCGGGTTCGTAACGCGCTTCGGTCACGCGGCGCGTCGGCCTTCAAGGTCAAGGCGTACTGGGTCGCGGGCCGGGTTGGCCTCGACTGAACTGTACGGCGCGCTCGCACGCTACGCTCGGGGCATGCTCGGTGTCGCCGGTCCGTTTGTCTCGCGTCGCGGAATCGTTTCGTTGAGCGGAGCGGCGGCCGGACTTGCCGTGGCCGCGCTGTGGGCGTTCGAGGCCCGGGATGCGCGTACCGAGGCCACCTTGGAGCTCGCGTTCGTGGTCGACAATGAAAACATCGACCCAGACGGTGGGGTCGATGAGTTCATCGTGACCGAACAGCAGATCGAACGCTGCTACCGCGCCTCTCTGCCAGAAAACGTGGATCCCGACGCCCACCAGGGAACGATGCACGTTGCGGTTCACGTGGATGACGACGGCTACGGCGACGAAGTCCGGCTCCGCGGCGACCCGATGACGCTCGACGCGTTCGCGCCGTGTTTCGAGGCCGCGCTGAAGGGGCGACGCTACGGCGAGCCGTACGGGCAGCCGGCGGGCTTCTTGGGCGTGTACCGGCTGGAGCTTGGCGATGACGCGCCAGAGCGACGTCATCGTAGGCCTCCGCCGACGCAGCGGGTGTACCCAAGCGTCGTCGGCCTCGACGACAGCGGAGAGGCGATTGGGTACTTGTTCTTGCTGCTACGACGCGATCCGATCGAGCGCTGCTACGACGCGTTCCTCGAGGAGGCCACGCTCAGCGGCGATGTCGACATCGCCGTCTCGAAGACTCGGCTGGGTCGCGTAAAGATCCGTACGGCGGCCACCGATCGGCGACTGAACTCCGTCGCGCAGTGCATCGAGGCTGAAGTCCGTCGCTGGACGATGCCTTACAGCCTGGTGAACGGCCGGCGAGCGTTCACGTTCCAATACGCGCTGTCCGCCGAGCCTGCGCCGCGCCCTCGTCCGCAGCGTCGAGCCCGAAGCGCTGGGTGAACACGGTTGCAAAGCAGAACGCTGCCACCTGCCAGAACCACACGCTGGTGAACAGAAAGCCGATGCCGCCGGCGATCAGGCCCGTGAACGACAGGGCCATCGCCACGGCCACGATGCTCCACGCTTTCCAGTAGGCCGCGCCGCCCTGACGGACCCGCCGCAGCGCGCGGAAGGGGTCGAAGATTTCGCGGCGGTCGTACGCGCGACAGTAGTGCGACATGTAGCCGGGAATCGCGATCACGGCGAGCGACCACAGCACGGCCCCAAACACGATGAGGGGCGTCGACGAGGTCACAGCTCCGACGACGCCGAGCGTCACGCCGGGCCAGCCGTACCAGACCATTCCCGCGAACGTGAGCAGTCCGTGTAGGAGCAGCTCGCCGGGGTCGCTCCACGCGGGCCAGGGCTCCTCGTGCCGATGCATGCGATGGACAACGCGGACGCGGTGTCCCATGTTCATCAGCCAGCCCACGACGGGCACCAGCAGCCAAAGCCCCCCGATGAGCACGTCTCGGCGCGACGCAGCCGTCTGCAGCGGAAACGCAAACGCCGTCCGCAGTTGCAGGGGAGCCCGAACGTCGATGCGACGCTCCTCTGACCCCGGCGCTGCACTTGGCTGCGTCATCGAACGTCTCGATCATACCGCACCCGCTCCCTGCGCCGGATCCCGTGCACGTCGAGGGGTGCGTTATCGTGCCGACATGTTCGGCATCGCGAGTCCGATCCCGCGGGCACTTCGCTTCGTTGCGCTGGCGAGTGTCGTCGCCTGCGCGGCCATGGCGACCCGGCGACCTTCGGCACCGCCGGGGGGGCGAGACGGGGCGCAGCTGCGCTTGGAGTTCGTCGTTG